>JANPDV010000001.1:0-1555 GCA_031431655.1 Gammaproteobacteria bacterium
CGCTGAGCTTCCGCGCCGTGTCCAGCACGCGCGCGTAGTCCTGCCCGATCTGGGCACCGCCGAGATCCGGTGCGAGATACCAGTCGTCCCTGGTGCGGCAGCGCCCACCCGTCCGCGGCTCGGATTCCAGCACGACGACCTTCGCGCCGAGCTCGGTCAGCAGCATCGCGGCGTTCATGCCCGAGAGGCCGGCGCCGATGATGACGACATCGGCATCGGCTTCGACCGACCAGGCGCGGGTGGTGGTCACCGCCGCGGTGGCACCCGCGGCGGCGACGAACAGACGGCGGGACAGCGTGCGCACGGTGATCAGAACTTGTAGCGGACGCGGACGCCGTACTGGCGGGGATCCGGCACGGCGACGATGAAGAGTCGGACGAACGTCTGCGCGTTGACGAAGGGGCTCACATTCGCGGGTGTGTCATCGTCGAACAGGTTGGTCACGTAGCCCGCAATCTCCCAGTTGTCCGAGACAGCGCCCAGCCGCAGATCGGCGACGGTTCGATCGCCGGTCTCGGCGAGGTTCGCGACGCTCGCGTACTGCGTCGAGCGGTAGACGGCATCGAGCTGGGCATACCCGCGCCATGCGCCGACGAGTGGCGTGTCGTAGGTGATCGATACGTTGCCTGTGCTGTCGGACGAGTAGGGCAGCTGCTTCTCGCCGAGCGTCGAGATACCGGAGCCGGTCGCGCGCGTATCCTGATAGTCGAAGATCCGCGCCGGATTGTAGGAATAGCCGGCAGAGAGCCCGATTCGCTCGGTCGCCTGGAAGCGCAGCTCGATTTCTGCGCCCCGGATCTCGGCCTTGCCGGCATTGCTGGTGTAGCCCACCGAGCCGATTCCTGGCGGCGGCGCCAGGAACTGCGAGTCAACCTGGACGCCCTTCCAATCGGTGCTGAACACCGCGGCGTTGAGCACCAGGCGCCGATCGAGCAGCGTCGACTTGAAACCGATTTCGTAGCTCCAGGCTTCTTCCTCGTCGAAGGGGAGCAGTTCGGCCGGCAGCTGCACATTGCCTGCGCCGAGGGCCGTATTGAAGCCGCCCGGCTTCGTGCCCTTCGCGGCGCTCGTATAAAGCATCACGTCCTCGGTCAACTTGAAGTCGAACGAAACGCGTGGCAGCCAGGCCTCCCAGGTGTTCTCGAGCTGTCTCGGCAGATTCGCGAAAATGAAGTTCGTCGTCTGGTCATCCTGGTTCCAGCGCAGCTCCAGGTTCAGCGTCGCACGCGGCGTCACGTCCAGCGCGACTGAGCCGAAAACCGACTGCGAGGTGACCTTGTTGTCGTTCGGAACCGGGGGGATCTGCGCAGGGGTCTGCGTCGTGCCGTTGACGCTGCGACCCTCGGACTCGGCCTTCTCGTTGTAGTAATAGCCGCCGACCAGCCACCGCAGTCGCTGCTCGGGGTCCGAAGCGAAGCGCAGCTCCTGGCCGATGCTGCTGATATCGGTGGTGATGAAGTTGCGGATGTTGTTGCGCAGCACGGGATTCACCGGCAGGTTGGCCTCGGTGAGACCGCTGTAGTCGGAGTCATTGTCGAACAGGACGTCGGTCTGG
>JANPDV010000002.1:0-3562 GCA_031431655.1 Gammaproteobacteria bacterium
GATGAATGCTACGCGGACCTGTACTTCGACGAGACGCGGCCGCCACCGTCGCTGCTGAGCGCGGCGCAGCGCAGTGGACGCACGCGGTTCGAGCGCTGCGTGGTTTTTCACTCGCTGTCGAAGCGCTCCAGCCTGCCGGGACTGCGATCCGGTTTTGTCGCTGGCGACCCGGCCGTGCTCGCAAGGTTCCTGCTGTATCGCACCTATCATGGCGGCGCGATGTCGGTGCCGACGCAGCTCGCGAGCGCCGCCGCGTGGAACGACGACGCGCACGCGGCGGCGAATCGAGCGCTGTACCTCGAGAAGTTCGCGCGCGTCCTGCCAGTGCTTGCCCCGGTGCTGGATGTGACAATGCCCGACGGCGGGTTCTATCTGTGGGCCGCGGCGCCAGGCGACGACACGCAATTCGCGCGCGAGCTGCTGCGCCGGAAGAACGTGACCGTGCTGCCCGGTTCCCTGCTCGGCCGGGACACGCCGGACGGCAACCCGGGCCGGGGGCGAGTGCGGATCTCGCTGGTCGCAACCGTCGAACAATGCCTCGAGGCCGCGCAACGCATCCACGATTTCGTGCAAGGACACTGACCATGAAAGAAGCTTCCCTGAACGCCCTGCGCGTCACTATCGAGAACGAGTTCGAACGGCGCGCAGCGCTGACGCCACGCACGCTGTCGCCGGCACTCGCCGCGGCGCTAACCGAGACGATGGCACTGCTGGATCGCGGCGCGGTGCGGGTGGCGGAGCGCGGCGGAGACGGACAATGGCAGGTCAACGAATGGCTGAAGAAAGCCGTGCTGCTGTCGTTCCGGGCCTACGACAACCAGCTGATCGATGCCGGCTACACCCGCTTCTTCGACAAGGTGCCGCAGAAGTTCGCGAGCTTCGACGATGCCGCGATGCGCGCCAGCGGCGTGCGCGTCGTGCCGGACGCCGTGGTCCGTCGTGGCAGTTTCATCGGCCAGAACGTCGTGCTGATGCCCTCTTTCGTCAACAACGGCGCCTACGTCGATGAGGGAACCATGGTCGACACCTGGGCCACCGTGGGCTCCTGTGCGCAGATCGGCAAACGCGTGCACCTCTCCGGCGGCGTTGGCATCGGCGGAGTGCTGGAGCCGCTGCAGGCCGCACCGACCATCATCGAGGACGACTGCTTCATTGGCGCGCGGTCGGAGGTCGTGGAAGGCGTCATCGTGGAGCGCGGCAGCGTGCTGTCGATGGGTGTCTTCATCGGCTCAAGCACCCGCATCTACGACCGCGAGACCGGCCAGGTGACCCTCGGGCGAGTTCCGGCCGGCTCGGTGGTCGTGCCCGGCACCCTGCCGGCGCGCGACGGCAGTCATTCGCTGTATTGCGCGGTGATCGTCAAGAAAGTGGACGCGCAGACGCGCGCCAAGACATCCATCAACGAACTGCTGCGGACTGTTGACTGACCGGGCTTGAATCAGCGCCGACGATTGCGACCACGTAGCGCGCAACGTTGCGCGCGTGATCGCCGACGCGCTCCAGGGCTTTCAGGACAAAAGCGGCCTGCAACGCCACCGAGAACTGGCGAGGGTCTTCCATCGCGCGGCTCAACAGGCGCCGCATGCCGTCGGCGAACTCGTCGTCGAGTTCCCGATCCAGGGCGATCACGCGCTCAGCCGTTGCAGCATCGAGTCCGTCCAGGGCGTCGAGTGCGAGCCTGAACATGTTGGCCGCGAGCCGCGCAAGGTGCCGCGCATCGCGCGCGGTGGCGCCGCCCGGTCGCTCACCCGATCGCCCTCCGAGCCCGAGCACCGTCAGCGCGATCTTCTTCGATTCATCGCCAGCGCGCTCCAGCTCCGCAACGATCTTGGACAGGGCAATCACGGCGCGCAGGTCGCTGGCCACCGGCTGGCGCCGTGCAATCAGGGTCATCGCATCTTCCTCGACGGCGACGTCATAGCCGTTGACCACGCGCTCGCGTTGCTGCACGACGGCCGCAAGCCGCGCGTCCCATTCGACATAGGCGTTCGCGGCCTCGCGCACCTGCAGCAGGACCAGACCACCCATTTCCACGACCCGCACGTGCAATGCCGACATCGCCCCGTCGAAGGCGCGGCTGGTGTGCCCCTCGATGTCGGCAGTGGCGCTCAGCCGAAGCGGCCCGTGATGTAATCCTCCGTCAGCTTGGCGCGAGGATTGGTGAAAATGCGGTCAGTGGGGCCGACCTCGACGATGTCACCGAGGTGGAAGTAGGCAGTACGCTGCGAGACGCGTGCGGCCTGCTGCATCGAGTGCGTGACGATCACGATGGCGTAGGTCTGACGCAGTTCGTCGATCAGATCCTCGATCTTCGCGGTAGCGATTGGATCCAGGGCTGAGCACGGTTCGTCCATCAGGATCACTTCCGGGTTCACCGCGATGGTGCGGGCGATGCACAGGCGCTGCTGCTGGCCCCCGGAAAGACTCGTGCCAGGCTGGTTCAACCGATCCTTCACTTCGTCCCAGAGACCTGCACGACGCAGGCTGTTGTTGACGATTTCGTCCAGCTCACCGCGATCCGCTGCCAGGCCGTGGATGCGCGGACCGTAGGCGACGTTTTCGTAGATGGATTTCGGGAACGGGTTAGGCTTCTGGAACACCATGCCGACCCGCGCGCGGAGCTGCACGACGTCGTTGCGCTTGTCGTGGATGTCCTGGCCGTCGAGGTAGATCTGTCCCGTAACGCGCGCTCCGACAATCGTGTCGTTCATGCGGTTCAGGCAACGAAGGAAGGTGGACTTGCCACAGCCCGATGGGCCGATCATCGCCAGCACCTGGCCGCGCGCAATGTCGACGTTCGCACTCCTTATCGCCTGCTTGTCGCCGTAGAACACATCGACCGCACGACACGAGAAGATCGGATCCCGGGTCGTAACCTCGCCGATCGTCTTGATGCCCGATGGGAGCGGCAACGACGTGGAAGCCCGGACGCCAGCCGCTGTCGCCTGCGCATCGTCCGCAGTTGCCGCCGGTAACGTGGGATTCGTTTCGTTCATCGGAGTGCTCTTGTCGGCAACGATATTCATGGGTTTCACCAGCGCTTCTCGAACTTGTTGCGCAGCACGACCGCTGTAGCGTTCATTGCCACGAGGAACATCAGCAACACGATGATCGCACCGGATGTGCGCTCAACGAAGGCACGTTCCGGGCTGTCCGACCACAGGAATATCTGCACCGGCAGCACGGTAGATGGGTCGGTTATGCCACCCGGCACCTCGACGATGAACGCCACCATGCCGATCATCAACAGGGGAGCTGTCTCGCCGAGCGCGCGTGCCATGCCAATGATGGCGCCGGTGAGCATTCCCGGCATCGCCAGCGGCAGCACGTGGTGGGCCACCGTCTGGATCTTCGACGCCCCCATGCCGAGCGCAGCCTCGCGGATCGATGGCGGCACCGCTTTGAGCGCGGCACGCGAAGCGATGATGATCGTCGGCAGCGTCAGCAGCGTCAGCACCAGCCCGCCCACGAGGGGCGCCGAGCGCGGCATGCCGAAGAACGCAATGAATACCGCGAGCCCGAGCAGGCCGAACACGATCGAAGGCACCGCGGCAAGGTTGTT
>JANPDV010000003.1:0-8922 GCA_031431655.1 Gammaproteobacteria bacterium
CTCGCCGACGATGCCGATTGCGAGCCCGAGCCGCTTCGTCACGTGCTGGCCTACCCAGCGGAAGAACGGGATGAACACCAGCGTGCTGACCAGGGTGGCGATCCCGAGCTGCGCGAGCAGCGCGAAGTCCCGCTTCAGTACCATCACGACGAAGAAGGCACTGGTCGTGCGCTCAGCCGACAACGCCACGAACTGCAGCAGCTTGATTCCGACCATGGTCATGAAGGGGCGGTTGTCCAGCACTGCACGCATCTGGTCGAGGACCGAAACGCGCGCCAGCGGCACCTCCTCGGCTTCCGCGTGCACCCCGCTGGTGCCGAGGAAGGTGACGATCATCACCACGAACACGCCGACGCCGGCGACCAGGCCCAGCGTCATGAAAGCGTCAGCATCACGACCGAGCTTCTGCACCAGCAGCGGCGCGCCCGTGCTGCCGGCGACCGCACCCAGCATCATGAAGACGGAGCGGAAGCTCATCAGGTCGAGGCGCTGCAGCCGGTCGCGCGTCATCTCCACCGGCATCGTGAGGTACGGCACGTTGAAGATCGTGAACCCGAGCGAGTAGACGATCAGCGCCGCCATCGTCACCAGCGTCATTCCGCTGCCGGTGCCCACCACGTGCGTCGAAAACACCAGGGGCATTCCCAATCCGCAGACGAACGAGCCCAGCAGCAGCCATGGCCGCCGACGTCCCCACCGCGACCGGGTTCGATCGGTCATCCAGCCCATCAGCGGGTCGCTGAAGGCGTCGACCAGGCGAGCCGCGGCGACCATCGTGCCGGCCGCAGCGGGCTCGATCTTCATCACCGTCGTCAGGTAGACCATGACCAGGACACTGACGGCGTTGATGTAGCCGATGGTGCCCAGCGATCCCAGCCCCCAGCTGAAGCGGATGCGCAGGGGTATGGGCCTGGCAAGCGCCTCGTCGGGCGCAATCGGATCGGCAAGCGCAGGGTTCGACGCGTTCACGCGCGCCACATGATGGAGCGGTTCATCTGCTCAGCCTAGTCGCTGCGCTGCAGTCGCACAAATCACGTCGGCGCGCTGCCTCTCTACGCCGCCTGCTGGCGTGGTCGCATCAGAGCATGGGTTGCCACGCCGACGGCCACGGCGGCCGCGAACGCCGTCGCGATACCGCTTCGCGGCAGCAACAGTATCAGCGTGCAACAGACCGTCGCCACCGACCACATCCCCCGCGTCATGCCGCGCAGGAACTGCTGGGCGGAGCCGGCGCCCTGCGACGCGTGGCTGAAGACGCTCACGACCAGCCCCACCACCGGGAACAGCGCAGCATAGCCGCTCGCGTCGGGGCCGAGCCGGGCGCCGATCCAGGCCGTGAACACGGTCAGCCCGGCGCCGGCAGCCATCCGCGTGGGCAGTTCGAGTGGATGCAGCGGTGCGACGGCACGCAGCGGCAGTGGCGTGCCCAGCAGGCGCGGTGCGATCGCCAGCGCGGCCAGCGCGACTGCGGCTGCAGCCGGCAGCGTCTGCGGCATCAGCTGCAGGACGGCAAGACTCGCTGCCCAGGTGGCCAGCGCGCCGACCAGGCTGGCCAACCAGCCGGCCCGACCCGCCAGCCGCGCATAGGTCACATAGAACACCATCGCGGCCGCAATTCCGGCGAGCGACCTTTGTGCAGCGCGGGCGCCGAACTGCGGGCCGAACTCGATGGCGAGGATCAGCAGGATGGGGCCGGCGACGATGGGAAAGCTGCCCAGCCATCCGGCGACCACCGCGCCCCAGCGGCGTCCGGCAACCGTGACCAGCGCCAGCAGCGCCGGAACCAGCAGCAGCTTGATGCCCAGGATCAACATGCGCGCATCAGCCGCCGCGCGCGTGGCTCGTGGCGCTCCGACAGGCCGGCGCCGAAGTGGCGCACGGCGGCAGGATGCAGGCTTCGATCACTCGACCAGCGTGACGACCACCTTGCCATCCGGCCCGATGTCCGAAACGTCGATCTTCACGCCCAGAACTTCCGCGTAGCCCAGCAGCCGCGGCTTGAGCCACAACTCGTGCATTTCCTGGCTGGTGAGGTCGAACTGGCCGATGCGGCGCGAGATCTCGAGCACCGTGGTGTAAGGAAAAGCGAACGTGCGCTTGCCCGGCGAACTCTGCAGGTCCATGCAAAGCTGATACAGGCAGGTCGTGCGATCGAACATGCCGGCAAGGGCGATCTCCTTCTCACCGGTCTTCTCGATCATGCCCTTCAGGCGCTGCAGCATCGGCTGCATCGTCTTGATGTCGTGCTGCACGAACTCCCTGGTGCGTCCCTTGTTCTTGGCGAACTGCACCGCGTTGAGGTGAATCTTGACCAGCGCATCGTTCATCTCGTGCTGGTAGGGCGTGGAGTCCTTGAGGGTGCGGATAGCCATGGCCACGGCATCGCCGAGCATCTTCTCGCGCCCCTCGAATCCGCTGGACGTGGCCAGCATCGCCGCCATGCTCTGCGGCGCGCCGCCGCCGGCCATCATGGCCTTGACCCAGGGCGGCGGGCCGCCGCCCGAACCGGGCCCAGCTCCGCCGCCGGTATTGGCCATCATCTTCTGCATGGCCCAGGAGATGACTCTTCCCTTGAGGCCCTGCCTAGGCGCTGCAGCGGTGGCGGTGGCGGACATTGCTTCGACCTCGCAACTGAGAGACATCGCTTATACCCGAACCGCCATTCGGCACGCGAGCCAGCCGGTCGGGCGGTCCGGTGTGCGATCCGTAGCCAGCTTGTGGGGTCAGAGCAACGACCGGACGGGCACAGGGGCGGTGCTGGCCACGGGCGGACAGGCGAGCGATGATCGTGGCCACTACCGCGCGAATTGCGCTATGAGGCGACTATGAAGACGACAGGCCGCTCCCTGCTTTGCTGTGCCGCGCTGCTCGCGCTGATTGGCTGTGCGTCGCTGCCGCAGCGGGATGCGCCGCAGGTCCAGGTCTCCGGCATCGAGCCCCTGCAGGGGCAGGGCCTGGAGCTGCGCATGCTGGTGAAGCTGCGGGTGCAGAATCCCAACGATGCGCCGATCGACTACGACGGCGTTTACGTGAAGCTGGACGTGCAGGGCAAGACGTTCGCTACCGGTGTCAGCGATGCGCGTGGCAGCGTGCCCCGGTTCGGCGAGGCCATCGTGTCGGTGCCGGTCACGGTGTCGGCGTTCCGCATGGTGCGCCAGGTCGTTGGCGCCGTGGAGGCCGCGGCCAGCGATACCGCGCCGCAAAAGATCCGTTATTCGCTTACCGGCAAGCTGTCGGGCAGCGGTTTCGGCGGCGTGCGCTTCAGTTCGCAGGGCGAGATGGATGTTCCCGGCACCGGGAACGCTCCGACCAGCACCGCAGCGCCGTGACCCGCACCCGCTGCAGGAGGGAAAGACCGCGTAGTGTCCGTGCCGCGCCCCCGCGTCGATCGGTGGGCCGTGCGGTGCTCGCAGTCACGCTCCTGGCGGGCTTGCTGTCGGCCTGCGCCCCGGCATCGCCGCCGGCTGCTGCCGCTCCGGCCGCTCCCGCTCCGATTGCGCCAAAGCCCGCATTCGGCAGTTTCGGTTTCGACAGCGCCGGCATGGATCGCAGCGTTGCCCCGGGCGACGATTTCTTTGCATTTGCGAACGGCGCATGGGTTCGCAGTACCGAGATACCGGCCGATCGCTCGGACTACGGGGCGTTCAGCCTCATAGACGAACAGGCGGAGCGTGATGTCCGCGCGATTGTCGATGCGGCAGCGCAGGACCCAGCCGCGACTGGCGACCGGCGCAAGGTCGGCGACGCCTATGCGGCGTTCAACGACGAGGCTGGCATCGAGGCGCGTGGCCTCCAACCGATGCAGGACGAGCTGTCGCGCATCGCCTCGATCGCCGATCGTCGTGGCCTGGCGCGCCACCTCGGCGGAACGCTGCGCGCGGACGTGGATCTCCTCAATCGCACCAATTACTACAGTCCACGGCTTTTCGGCCTGTGGATCAGTCAAAGCCTGGTCCGCCCGTCGGAAGTCGTGCCCTACGTGGTGCAGGGTGGCCTGGGTCTGCCCGATCGCGCCTTCTATCTCGAAGACGGCCACATGGCAGCGGTGCGCGAGGCCTATGGTGCCTACGTTGCCCGCATCCTGGAACTCGCGGGCACGCCGGACTCCGCTGCTGCGGCAAAGAGGACTCTCGCGCTCGAGACCGCCATCGCGCGGGTCCATGCGACCCAGGTGGAAACGAACGACGTGCGGCGCGGCGCCAACGAATGGCAGCGGGGCGACTTCGCGCGCAAGGCGCCCGGCGTCGACTGGTCGACGTACTTCGAGGCCGCCGGGCTCGGCAACCAGGATGACTTCATCGTCTGGCAGCCTGACGCGGTCAGCGGGATTTCGAAGCTGGTCGCGACCGCGCCGCTCGAGTCCTGGCGAGCATGGCTGCGCTTCCACGCGTTGAACCGTGCGGCGCGATTCCTGCCAAAGGCCTTTGACGAGGCGCGATTCGGGTTCTACGGCACAACCCTGTCAGGCACGCCGCAGCAGCGCGATCGCTGGAAGCGGGCCATCGACGTGGTGAACGACGCTCTCGGCGAGGCGGTCGGCCGGCTCTATGTGGAAAAACACTTCGCGGCGTCCACGCGCGCTCGCGCCGAACAGATGGTGACCAACCTGACGGCGGCTTTCGGGCGGCGTATCGACCAGGCATCGTGGATGTCCGCCGCAACCCGTGCGCGGGCGCGCGCCAAGCTCGCCGGCCTGCGGGTCGCCATCGGTTATCCCGTTGGCCGGCGCGACTATTCTGCATTGCAGATCCGGCGCGACGACGCGTTCGGCAACGCGCAGCGCGCCAGCCTGTTCGAGTACCGCCGCAACCTGGCCAAGCTCGGCAGGCCGCCGGATCGCGACGAGTGGTACCTGCTGCCGCACGAAGTCAACGCGCTCAACATTCCGCTGGAGAACCGGCTGATCTTCCCCGCGGCAATCCTGCAGCCGCCGTTCTTCGACGCCGCTGCCGACGACGCGATCAACTACGGCGCCATCGGCGCGACAATCGGTCACGAGATCAGCCACAGTTTCGACAACAGTGGCGCGTTGTTCGACGAGGCCGGCAAGCTCGCGAACTGGTGGACGGCAGAGGACTTCAAGCGCTTCGACGCCGCCGGCGCGGCCCTCGCCAGGCAGTACGACGCCTATCGACCGTTCCCCGACCTTGCCGTCAACGGGCGCCTGACGCTCGGCGAGAACATCGCCGACGTCGCCGGGCTCGCCACGGCATTCGACGCCTGGCAGGCGTCGCAGCGTGGATTGCCGGCGCGCACGCTTGAGGGCTTCACTCCCGAGCAGCGCTTCTTCCTGGGCTATGGGCAGTCCTGGCGCAGCAAGACGCGCGAACCGGCGCAGCGCACCCGCATCATCAGCGACGTGCATGCTCCCGACGAGTTCCGGACCGAAACGGTCCGCAACCAGGACGGCTGGTACGCCGCCTTCGGCGTCCAGCCGCGGCAGCGCCGCTACCTTGCGCCCGAGCAGCGCGTGCGGATCTGGTGATCAGTGCAGCCAGCGGCTCCGCCGATCGAGCAGGTCCTTCATGTCCTTGTTGGTCTGCGGCAGCTTGTCGGCCGGCAGGTCCAGATGATTCAGCGGCACTTCCTGGCGGTACTGGTCGAAGACCGGCTTGACGACTTCCAGGGGATAGCGCGGGATGCTGCGTCCCTTGCGAAACGCCGCGATGGGGATCTCGGCCTCGATCACGCTTTCGTTGTTGCTCGGGTCTTCCGCCAGCACCTTGCCATTGGGTCCGACAATCAGTGAGCCGCCGCCGAGGTTCGCCGGCACGCCGGATTCGGGCGGGAAGGTGATGTTGGACATCGCGGAATACATGTTGTTGTAGAACGCGATCGCCTGCACGTCCGTCTTCGAGAACAGAGTGGCCGTGCGCAGCATGATCTCCGTACCGCGCATCGCATACGCTGCGAACACGAACGGGTCGACCTGCACGGTGCTTACCGCAATGTTGCCGTACTCGGTCTGCAGCACCGGGAACTCTTCCTCGATGCCGTACCTGGCGCGGAACCGGTCGCGCACGTTCTCGACGGTAGTGGTGGGGATCTCATCCCCGGTAAAGCGAATCACGTTGCGTGTCTTCCAGTACACCTTCTTGATCTGCCCGTCGCGACCGATCACCGGGTTGAGGCTGAGGATGTGGCCCGGCCATGCGGGATCGGTGGCGTAGCTGCCGAACACGATGTAGGTGTCGCAGGCCTTGGCCAGTTCACCGATGCGCCGGGTCTCGGGTCCGGGCACCTGGATCGTGAACTTCAGTTTCTCGGCGCGTGATCCCGAGGAATAGCCAGTGAGCGGAAATTCGTTGAACAGGATGAAGTCCGGCTTCTTGCCCTTGGTGCAGGCTTCGTTGATCCAGTAGGCCATCCGTTCGACGTTCTTCGCCAGGCCTTCCTGCATCGAGGCCGCTTTCTGCAGGTTCAGCGGGGCGTTCTGCACGACCTTGACCACCACCACATCCTTGGCGAGCGGCGCGCTCGGATAGCTGCCGTCCGGTCGGACCAGCTGTGGCACGGTCGCCCCTGGCGCCGCCCGTGCGTCGCTGGCGCCAGTCACGGCGAGCCCGACGACGGCAAGCAAGGCGAACACGGACGTAACGGCAAGTGCCAGGAATCGCTGCGACATGACTTGGTGCTCCGGGCGAGATGGAACCGGGTTTCAGATCAGCACTTTAGCTCAACTGCCCGGTGTGCAGCCGCGCCCGACCGGCCCTCACGGTACAATTCGGGCCCGCTCGCGCCCGGCCGCGAGAATCAACAGGAAGCTGAAAGATGGGCAAGTGGACGCGGCGCGCATTGCTGGCAAGTGGCGGAGTGGTCGGCGGCGGATTGCTGCTGGGCGCCGGTCTGTTTGCGTTTGCACCGAATCGTCTGGGCCTGCGGCCCGATCTTGCCGATCCGGCCGGTGGCCAGCTGGCGACCTGGCTGAAGATCACGCCCGCGAATGAAGTGATCGTGCTGGTGCCGCACGCCGAGCTTGGCCAGGGCGCGCAAACCGCACTCGCCATGATGCTGGCTGACGAGCTCGATGCAGACTGGGATCGGGTCCGTGTGCTGGAAGCGCCTGCCCTCAGTGGCTATGCGAATGGCCACGTGCTGCGCGGTTTCTTCGGCGCGGCGCTGCAGATCCCGCATTCGCTGATTCGCGGCGTCGAGTACTCGGCCTTCAAACTCACCGAGTTGATGAGCTACCAGATTACCGGCGGCAGCGTCAGCGTGCGCGGCACCGGCCAGTTCGGCATGCGCACGGCAGGAGCCGCGGGACGGCAGATGCTGGTCGCGGCGGCGGCGAGCCGCTGGAGCTTGCCGGCCGGCGAATGCGTGGCGCGGTTGTCCACCGTGTCCCACGCAGCCAGCGGCCGCACGGCGACCTACGGCGAGCTTGCCAATGAGGCGGCAAAGCTCGACCCGCCGATGCACCCGCGTCTGAAGGGGCGCAGCGAGTTCACGATCATGGGCACGTCGCGGCGCCGCTTCGATCTGCCCTCCAAGACCGACGGCAGCGCGGTCTACTCGGCCGACGTCCGGCTGCCCGGCATGCTGTACGCGGCAGTGCGCGCGGCGCCGGTTTTCGGCGGAGCGCTGGTCAGCGTGGATTCCAGTGCCGTTGAACGCATGCCGGGCGTCAAGGGCGTCGTGCGCCTGTCGAACGCGGTGGCCGTGGTGGCCGACAACAGCTGGCTTGCAGCGAAAGGCCTCGAGGCCTTGCAGCCGCAGTTTTCGGATGCCGGCCACGGCGCGCTGACCAGCGCCTCATGGTTCGCGCAGCAGAGCGCTGCACTGGATGCGGGTGGCGGCTCGGGCAAGCACGCCGCCGGCGACGCCGCCAAGGCGCTGCAGTCAGCGGCGCAGCGTGTCGAGGCGGAGTACCGCGTGCCGTTCCTGCATCACGCCACGATGGAGCCGATGGGCGCGACGGTGCGCATCGCCGAGGGCCGCTGCGATGTCTGGTCGGGCGTGCAGAATCCACTGGCGGCGCGCCGGCTGGCGGCGAAAGTCACGGGTATCGACGATGAGCAGGTGACGGTCCACAACCAGCAGATTGGCGGTGCCTTCGGGCGTCGGATACCGAACGACGGCGACTTCGTCGAGCAGGCCGTGCGTATCGCGCAGGCCATGGCGCCCGCGCCGGTCAAGCTGCTCTGGAGTCGCGAAGAGGACACCCGCCACGGGTTCTATCGTTCCGCCGTCACCTCGAGGTTCGCCGGGGCCGTCGACGCACAGGGCGCGCCGGTCGCGTGGAGCCAGGTCTACGCCGGCGACGCGCTGGGCCGCGTCACGGCGCCGACGTACCCGATCCCCGATATGGAGATCCGGCAGATTTCGATGGCCAGCCACGTGCCCGAGGGGCCGTGGCGTTCCGTCTCGGACTCGCAGCAGGGATTCTTCGTCGAGTCGTTCGCCGACGAGCTGGCGCACGCCGCGCGCAAGGACCCGTTCGAGTTCCGGCGCGCAGCGCTTGCGTCCCTGCCACGGCAGCGCGCCGTGCTGGAGAAAGTGGCCGTGATGGCGGGATGGACCACGCCGTTGCAGGCGGACGCGCTGCGCCGCGGCCGCGGCATTGCGCTGATCGAAAGCTTCGGTACGATCGTCGCCGAAGTCTGCGAAGTCGCCGTGGCTGCCGATGGCCAGGTGCGCGTCGAACGCGTGTTCGCTGCGGTGGACTGCGGCATCGTCGTCAATCCGGACAACGCGCTGGCGCAGGTCCAGGGCGGCGTGCTGTACGGATTGTCCGCCGCACTCGGGGAGCAGATCACGCTCGAGGCCGGCAAGGTGGTTCATGGCAATTTCCAGGACTATCCGATCCTGCGGTTTGCCGATGCACCCGGGATCGAGGTCGAGTTCATCGCTTCCGACGAGCTGCCAGGCGGGCTTGGTGAGCCGGCGACACCGCCGATCGCCGCGGCCCTGGCCAACGCTGTG
>JANPDV010000004.1:0-5939 GCA_031431655.1 Gammaproteobacteria bacterium
GGTCGTCGCGGGCGGCGCCTGGTGGGCGCTTGGCGGCTCGCGATTCGCCGCCGCGGCCAGCGCCGCGCCCACTCGCACGGTGACGCCTACCCGTCGCACCGTCGAGTCCTCCGTGATCGCGACCGGTATCGTGCGCCTGAAGGTAGGCGCCGAGGTGCGCGTCGGCGCGCAGGTATCGGGGATCGTCGAAGAGCTGAACGTCACCGTAGGCAGCCAGGTGAAGCGGGGCGACGTGCTGGCACGCATCGATTCACGCGGCCTGCAGGCGCGGCTCGCGCAGGCACGGGCGCAGATCGCAGTGATCGACCGTGAAGTCGAGCGGGCGCGCGTCGAGCGCTCGCGTGTCGAGCGGCTCGTGGAGCGGCAGCTCGTGGCCACGAGCGAGGTCGATGACCGGCGAATGGCCCTCGCCGAAGCCGAGGCGCGGCTCGAAAAGGCGCGCCGCGACGCCGCCGTGGTCGAGACCGAGCTCGGCTATGCCGTCATCCGCGCGCCGATTGCCGGCACCGTGGCATCAGTCGCGACGCAGAAGGGTGAGACCGTGGCCACCGCGTTCACGGCGCCCACTTTCGTGACCATCATCGGCGACAACGCGTTGCAGCTGGTGGCGCTCGTCGACGAGACGGACATTGGCGCCGTCACGGCGGGCAATCCGGTCAGCTTCACGGTGGAGGCTTACCCGACCGACGAGTTTACGGGCCGCGTGGAACGCATCGCGCCGAAGGGTACGATCATCTCAGGCGTCGTGAACTACGAGGTCGTCATCGCCATCGAGGGCGCGGCCTCCCGGCTGAAGCCCGACATGACTGCGAACATCTCCATCCGCACCGCGCAGCGCGAGGCGCTCGTGCTGCCCAACGAGGCGGTGCAGCGCGACGGCGCCGAGCGCTTCGTCTACGTCGAGGAGAACGGCCGGCCGGCGCGCCGTGAAGTCTCGGTCGGCTCGCGCAGCGGCGGCTTTACCGAGGTCCGCCGCGGAGTCGCCGCGCAGGATCGCGTCATCGTGGGGCTGGCGGCACGCCCCGAGGGCTCGGCACCATGATCGAAACCGACAGGCTCTGCAGGACCTACCGGCGCGGCGACGGCACGCCAATCGAGGCGCTGCGCAGCGTCACGCTGCGCATCGACGCGGGCGAGTTCGTCGTGGTGCGCGGTTCCTCGGGTTCCGGCAAGTCATCGTTCCTGAACATCATTGGCTGCCTCGACACGCCCACGTCGGGCGCGTATCGACTGGCCGGCGAAAACGTCTCCGAGTACGACGACGACCGGCGCTCCCACGTGCGCTCGCGACGCATCGGCTTCGTGTTCCAGTCGTTCAACCTGCTGCCGCGCACGACCGCGCTCGAGAACGTGGAGGTTCCGGCGCTTTACGCCGAGGGCGAGGTCGACAGGCGCAAGGCGCGCGCGCTGCTCGGAAAGGTGGGCCTCGGCGAACGTACCGATCACTTCGTCACGGAACTCTCTGGCGGCGAGCAGCAGCGCGTCGCGATCGCGCGCGCGCTGATGAACGACCCGCCGCTGCTGCTGGCGGATGAGCCCACGGGCAATCTCGATTCCGCGGTCGGAGACTCGATCATGCAACTGCTGACGCAGCTCAACGCGGACGAGGGCCGCACGATCGTGCTCGTAACGCACGACGAACACGTCGCATCGTTCGCGCAGCGCGAGATCGTGCTGCGCGACGGCGCGGTCGCGAGCGATCGCAGTCTCAGGGGCGTGGCGCCATGACCGCCGGTCGTCTGTGCGGTCTCGCCTGTACCTCGCTGTCGCGCAACAGGCTGCGCACGTTCTTCATGATGCTGGGCGTCACGATCGGCGTCGCCGCGCTGACCGCGCTGGCCTCGGTCGGCGAGGCGACGAAGCAGGAGACCCTGCGCCAGTTCAAGCGCATGGTCGGTACGTTCGACACCCTGAGCGTGCGACCGGGCGGCGCGGCGACGCGCGGCATGCCGTCGCTGAGCAACGTCGAGCCCACGATCCGCTTCGACGATGCCGCGGCCGTCGCCGAGGTGCCCGGCGTGCTGCGCGTCGCGCAGACCCAGCAGACCTTCGACCTGGAGGTCGTCTACAAGGACCAGACGCTGACGCCCGGCCTGTTCGGGGTCTCCGATGACTGGGCTGCGATCCGCGGCGAGGTCGTGGCGGCTGGCGAGAACATCACCGAGGAGGACCTGCAGACGCTGGCACGCGTTGTCGTGATCGGCGAGGACGTGCGCGCGGCGTTCTTCCCGTCCGAGGACCCACTGGGCAAGGTGATACGGATCGCCGACGTCCCTTTCCAGGTCAAGGGCGTGTTCGCGACGCGCGGCGCGGGGCCGGGCGGAGCGAGCCTCGACAACATGGTCGTCATTCCGGTAACGACGGCTTCCAAGCGCCTGTTCAACCGTGACTACCTGACGGGCCTGCTGGTGCAGATCCGCGATCCCGAGGCCAGCGACGCGATAGCCGCCGCCATCCGCGCGGCGATGCGCGACAAGCACCGGCTGGCGGCGAACGCGCCCGACGACTTCACGGTGACGAGCCCACGCGCAACGATCGATCAGATCACGCAGGTGGGCACGACCCTCGGCCGGGTCATGAATGGCGTCGCGCTGATCGCGACGTTGATCGGCGGCGCCGTAATCATGAGCCTCATGCTCATCGCGGTCTCGGAGCGGCGACGCGAGATCGGTGTGCGCCGTGCCGTCGGCGCGACGCGCCGCGACATCATGGCGCAGTTCCTCGTCGAGGCCGTGATGATCTCGGCGCTGGGCGGTCTGCTCGGCATCGTGCTCGGGGCCGGCGGCGCCACAATCGCTGCAGTGCTGCAGAAACTGCCGCCCGCCTATCTCTGGAGCACGATCGCGCTTGCTGCCGCGGCGTCCGTGCTCGTCGGCCTGCTCGCGGGCCTGCAGCCGGCCTGGAAAGCCGCACGCGTCGATCCCATCGAGGCATTGCGCGGCTGAGCCGCATACCCGAATGAATGCCGCAGCGGCTACGCGTCGTGGCCTGCGCCTCGCGAGTGTCGCCACGCGCCAGCTCTGGCGCTACAAGCTGCGCTCCTCGCTGCTGGTGAGTTGCGCGGCGCTCGGCGTGGCCGGCGCCATCACGGCCGTCAACTACGCCTCCGGCGGCCGTGAGCGGGTGATCGGCCAGATCGGCAAGCTCGGCACGAACGTCATCGTCGTCAGCGCACAGCCGGCGCGCGCCGTCGGCGGTCGGGCGCGCACAGGGCAGATCGCCACGACGCTGCGGGCCGAGGACTACGCGGCGCTGCGTCGCGAGGTGCCGGACATCGCGCGCGCGTCGGCCGTCGTCACGGCGCCGATGCGCGTGAAGGCCGCGGGGCGTTCCAAGGTGGTCACGGTGGTGGGCATCGAGCCCGACTTCCTCTCGATCCGCAACTGGGATGTAGCCGATGGCGAGCCCTTCGACGCGGGTCATCTGCGCCGCTCGGCCCGCGTGGCGCTGATCGGCGCCACGCTCGCGCGCGACCTGTTCGGCGATCAGCCGGCGGTCGGCGAACGCATCGCGATCAACCGCGTGCCGTTCGAAATCGCGGGCGTGCTGCGCGAACGAGGCCTCGGGATCGATGGCGTCAACGAGGACCAGCAGCTCTATGTGCCGCTCACGGCCGCGATGCGCCGGCTGATCAACGTGGACCATTACACCGCGCTCGTGCTCGAGATCGGCAACTTCGCCGCGATGGACCGCGCTGCGCGCGAGATCGGGGACCTGCTGCGCGAACGCCACCGCAGCCGCAGCGAACGCGATGACGACTTCAAGGTGCAGAGCCAGAAGGTGCTGATCGACACGCAGCTGGCCTCCGCGCGAGAGCTCGGGTTCTTCGTGGGCTGGATCGGTTTCAGCGCGCTGCTCGTCGCGGGGCTGGGCGTGCTGGCGATGGCCTGGATCGCCGTGCGGGACCGCACCCGCGAGATCGGCACCCGCCGCGCGCTCGGGGCCACCACGGGCGACGTGTTCGTGCAGTTCGCCTACGAGGCCGCGCTGCTCGCGAGCCTGGGAGCAATGGCCGGCCTTGCGCTCGGCTGGGTCGCGTCGAGGGTCGTTGCGGCGCGCGCTGGCCTGCCATTCGTGTTCGATGGCGCGAACGCGATGCTCGCGCTGCTCGTGGCCCTGGTGCTCAATCTTGCCTTCGCCGCATGGCCCGCGCGGCGGGCCGCGCGCATGGATCCCATCGGCGCGCTACGTCACGAGTGAACCGGCGGAAAGCCGGGACCTGCCCTCGCATCGATCCCGGCCCGACTCCGAGTGACTGCCGGCGCCCTGAACTTCGCGCCGCGAGGAGTCGCGATCATCACTCTAGTCTTCGTCGTCATCCTCGTCGTCATCGTCGTCATCGTCGTCGGTCAGTCGATAGACCGTCGTAGTGTTCGACACTTCGTTGGCGATGGCCAGGAAGTACGCGCCGCGATTGCGGAACACGACCAGGCCTTCCGGTGCGACATCGCCGACGGTCACGATCATGTCGATGAACGAGACTGCGTAGGGGTTGGTGATATCGAACACCGCGACGCCGGCATTGAGCGTGCGCTCGAGCCCGATGAACGCGTAGGTGCGATCGCCGATCTTCTTCAGCGCCACGCCTTCCGGCTCGACGCCCTTGTCGCGGCTGCGGCCGTCGTCGTAGATGCTGCGCTTCGCGGCCTCCTTGTCGAGGATGTCGCCGCTGTCGTAGACCAGGTTGCCGTCGGTATCGCGGATCGAGAACGAGCGCGCGCCGGCGGTGAACAGGTTGCCGGTCGAGGACTCAGTATTCGAGACGCGCAGGTTGGCGAGCGGCGCGACGGCACCCAGGGTGCTGGCGGCGGAGCGGTCTGCGTCATCCTCGCGATAATCGCCCTCGTTCGCCATCACGAGCAGGGTCCGGTTGCGCCACTCGTACGCGGCGACGCTGTCGGGCATGTAGAGGCCCTTCACGGCTGGCGATATGAACTCGACAGTCGCGTTGTTAGAAGGATCGATCTGGTTGCCCGGCAGGCCAAAGTCCTTGACGCCGAGGCCGATGACCTTGCTGAACGCCCTGCTGCGCAGGTCGAGCACGCCGATGGCGTTCGCTTCCTGCAGTGCGACGAAGGCTCTGCGCCCCGTCTTGTCGACCGCGATGTACTCGGGCTCGAAGTCCATGCCGGTCCCGGTGCGCAGGTTGGTGCCGCCAACCGGCACACCGACGAAGCCAGGGGTCGCGATTACGGTGCGCGTCTTCACGTTGATGATGCTGACGCTGCCGGCGGGGTCCACGGCCGCATCGCCGTAGACACGCGGCACCGTGCTGCCGATGCGCAGTCCGTACGTCGAGGGTGTGCCCTCGTTCGCGACCAGCAACCGGTCGCCGTCCGGCGTGAACGTGAGCATGTCCGGCAGTGCGCCGACCGTGACGGGGTTGTTGCCGACCAGCGGAGTACGACTGCGAGTGCTGTAGAACAGCACCTTGCCTGCCGAAGTGCGCGGGACGGATTCGATTGCGAACGCCGCGACGCCATCGCTGATGGCCACGCCATTGATGGAACCGTAGGCAGTCGTGTCGATGTGATCGATGAAGGCGCCGGTCGCGGCGTCGAGGACGTCGACGCCGACCACCCCGGCGATCCACAGCGTCCGGGTCTTCGGGTCGTAGGCGGGAACCTCCGATACCTGGCCGGCGATCGGCGCATGGCTGTAGGTCCACGACTTCGTGAAAGACAGGGTCGAGGCGTCGGCCAGCGCAACGACCGGCAGCAGTGCGGCCGCTACGGCCGCGAGAGCCGCGTGAGTTCCCTTGATCATCGAGTCTCCTGACTGATTGGTCTGGGACCCGGATACTGCTGCGTGTTCGTGACATCCCTGTTAAATCGCGGTCGCAATCGCGCGACCGCCGCCGGCAAGGCCGCCATCCCGCAGTCGGGGGAGGCGGCATCCCGCGTGACGCAGATCACGGCGGCTGCCATATATATATATAT
>JANPDV010000005.1:0-5142 GCA_031431655.1 Gammaproteobacteria bacterium
GCATCCATCTGCGTAATCGAGCAGGGCCAGGTACAGGCGCGCGCGGATTTGGAGTAAAAACCTTCGCACTCTCGAAAGCGCAGATCCCGCATTCGCAGCACGCGCGTTTCGGCGGCCTCGCCGCGCTCAGCCGCGCCCAAGGCGTGCTCGAGCAGGTCCTCGGACGTGCTGTAGCGCGGGTGCCCCGCCGTCATCGTGGTGGTCGAGAGGCCCAGAATGCGGATCGGCCCGGGTTCGCGCCGCGGCTCGCGCGCGAGCGGATGGGGAGCGTGAGGTTTGTTCGCCCGCGACGTGAGCGGCTGCGGATTGACCAGCACGCGCCCGGCCTCGGCGCGCACGGCGTAGGACGGTACCCGATCCTGCTCGAAGCCGGGCTCGCCCACGCCGGTCTCGCAATGGAATTTCCAGTAGTGCCAGG
Organism: Gammaproteobacteria bacterium; assembly: GCA_031431655.1. Taxonomy (GTDB): domain Bacteria; phylum Pseudomonadota; class Gammaproteobacteria; order Steroidobacterales; family Steroidobacteraceae; genus UBA964. The sequence goes on from JANPDV010000005.1 coordinate 419, forward strand.
GACAGACCACGTAGTCGCCGTCGAGGCGGCCTTCGCCAAGCGGTCCGCCGACGTGATTGCAGACGCCCGAGATCGCACCCAGGCGGTCCCCGCGCCGCGAGATTGCGAGGCGACGCGAGCCATCGAGTTTCACCTCGCGCAACGCGCCGTCTGCAAAATCGTCGAGTCCGCCGACGTCGATCCAGGTTCGCTGATTCATCGTTCGTTCTCCGCGCGATAGCGGCCCGCAAAGCGCTGCACGCGCCGAGGCATTCGGTCGGCCAATAGGATAGTAGTTCCGGTCATTGCTTGCCGTGGAGCTCGGTTCGAGGCCGCTCAAGAGCGACGGGTGGTGAAGGCCGCATAGATCCATGCCGGAATCCGATGGATGGCGGCGGAACTGCTCGTGGATACTCTGGCCTCCATCCGTCGGGTCCTGCCGGGAGGCGGCCCCTTCCTTCCACAGCGAGCGTGAAACATGCAACCGAACAGCCCGAGTGCCCGCCCTCCCGAGATGCCGCAGGACGAGTCCATGGCGCCGCAACGTCGCCGCGTTCTCGGCGGCATGGCCGCCGGCGGGCTGGCCTACGTGATGGGCGGCGACCTGTTTGCCGCGGCCGACGATCCGAGCAAGAAGATCAACCAGAGCGCCAGCGAGCACGCGCGGCCAACCAGCCACCCCGCTGAATCACTGAAGATTCCGCGCTGGAAGCCGGGTCAGTCGCGCCGGTTCGATCTCGCCAAGCCACTGGACAACCACTACGCGTTTGCCAAGACGCAGGCGAATCTGATCGGCACATTCAGTTGGCTCTGCGAGTACGGCTGGGTGCTGTTCTGCCCGCCCGGCAAGCCACCGTTCCCGATCCTGGGCCGCGTGTTTCTGGCGAGGATATTCGTGACGGCACCCTCGAAGGACATGGTGCCGGACGCGGACGAACACGCGTATGTGATGTGGGGCACGATGAGCAAGGTGCATGTCGACCCGCGCACGTTCGAGCCGGTGTCGGAGATCCTCAACCCGTATACGGGCCGCATGATGGAGGCGCCCGTGATGCACTACGCGGACCGCCTGGTCTACCGAGCGGGAAAGGTCATCGCCGTGCCGGGCGTGGATCCCGCGTTCTACAACCAGCCCTGGGATCGCGATGGCGGCTACAACCAGCATCGCGTCGACGCGGGCGGCGAAACCAGCTTCACGGTGCTAGGCGCCTCGCAGCAGCCCGGGGCACATCAGCCGCGTGTCGACAGCGCGTACTGGACCGTTAGCCGCGAGGACCTCCTCGATCCGGCGCGCAAGACGATCGACACGCGCCGCGCGTATTCGGCCGTCATGAAGGCCACCGAGTATGCCTGGTACGGGGTCGAGCAGGGCGACCAAGCCCAGCTGATGGTCAATTCCACCGGTATCAAGACCGAGGACCCGGCGCGGCTGCCCGGCATGGTTCGGCGCCTGGTGCTGGAGCGGTTCCCGGAGCGTTTCACCTGAGCCGCATGGCTCGATGCCACGAATGTATGGCAGGACGCGCGCCGTTGGAGGAGTCTGGGTCCTCACGCCGGGCAATCCATCAGGCGGGAAGGATCAGCGATGGACGAAACGACTCGTGCCCGATCTTCCGGGGCCACCTCGAAATCAAGCAGCTGCGACAGTTCATGGCCGTGGTCGACGTCGGCTGCGTTTCCAAGGCCTCCGAGCAGTTACACATCACGCAGCCGGCGCTGACGCGCAACATCAAGAATCTCGAGGAGTCGCTGAACGCCATCCTGCTCGACCGCAAGCCGCGTGGCGTCGTGCCGACGGAAGCCGGGCAGGCACTCTACCGCTATGCTCACCTGATCCTGAATGAGGCGAAGCGCGCCGCGCGCGATGTGCAGGCGATTGCCAGCGGCAAGAAAGGCAACGTTCACATCGGCATCGCGGCACTGTTCTCGAACACAGTAATCGACCGGCTGGTCATCGCGCTCAGCGATGCCTGCCCGGGCGTACGACTGCGCATTACAGAGGGCTTCTTCGAAGAGCTGGTCACCGAGCTCGGTCAGGGCAAGCTCGACGTGATCCTCGCGAACTTTCCGCCCGACGCGGTTCCCGCCGATGTGAAGTTCGAGCCGCTGCTGACGCTGCGCTCTAACTTCGTGGTCGGGCGTAACCATCCGCTGGCGTGCCGGGCGCAGATCACTGCGGCGGACCTGTGCGCGGCCCAGTGGGCGCTCGTCCGGCGCCCGCATGTGGCGGATTTCCTCGACAGTTTCTTTGCGTCGCAGGGTTTCCCGGCGCTGACCGGCTCGGTCGAAACGAATTCGCTGACCGCGTTGAAGTCGCTGGTCCTGACCGGTCGCTACGTAAGCCTGCTGGCCGAGGCCTGGGTAGGTCCGGAGATGCGCAGTGGCGACATCGTCGCGCTGCCCGTGCCGGGCGCACCGGTGTTGCGCCAGGCCGGATTGATCACACGCGGGGCGGCGGAGCAGCGGCCAGTCGTATTGCGTGCGATCGAGCTGATGCGTGAGGTCTGCTCGCAATGGCGGGTGGAACAGGAAGCGGCCTTGAACGCGATGTCGTTGCGGCCCACTCTGCTCGCAGGCGACGATTTCGCTTCTACTGCGAAGCCGGCCCGAGCCGGCGTGTTCCGGGCCTCGCCGCGCAAGCAATAGCCTCGGCTGGGGCGAGATGCCCCTGACGCTGATCGCCGCGGTGATCCGCCTCGGCATGCTCCGGCTGCCCCGCAATCGTTGCATCGCTGCATAACGATTTTCTATGGGGTGAGCCCGCCATGCGGTTCACTCTTGGCAGCATGAACCTCAATCGCAAGCCCCTGCGGCCTGTCACTGATGCCGATATCGCCACCTACGAGCGAGACGGGGCAGTTTGTCTGCGCAACGTGCTGCACCCGGACTGGATCGCCGACCTGCTGGGCGCGGCGCAGCGCATCGTCGTCGACAAGGAGGACGTCGGTCTGTTGCCCGCGATTCCCGGCCGTTACATGGCGCGCAAAGTGCCTGCCTTCCGCCGGCTGGTGTTTGATTCGCCACTCGCCGAGGTGTGTGGTCGCCTGCAGCGCTCACGCGAGATCCGGTTCTTCTTCGACGAGATTTTCGCCAAAGGGCCTCAATCGAAGGAGAAGAGCATCTGGCACACCGATCGGATGGGTTGGCCCGTCAGCGGCAAGATGGTGCCGTCGCTGTGGCTGCCCCTGACGTCCATTTCCGAGGCGAACTCACTCGAGGTCATCGCCGGTTCGCAGACCCAGGACGCGCGCTACTGGCTGTTCTCGCCGAATGGTCGCAAGATGATCCGCCCCCCCGATCGCGCGACGCATCCGGACTGCGAGCCGCTGCGCGCCGATCCGAATGTGAAGTTCCTGCGCTGGCAGATGGAGCCCGGCGACCTGCTCGTCGTGCATCCCTGGGCGCTGCACTACTCCGCCGGGAATCCTACGGACGAGTGGCGCATCGCCGTTTCCGTACGGCTGTTTGGTGACGACATTGTTTGGGACCCCCGACCCGACTGCGTCAATCTGGCCGGTGTCAGCTTCGACGAGATGATCGTGGGTGAACGCCCTAGCGGGCCGCTGTTCCCGCTGCTGTGGTCGGAAGACGGCCGTCGTGACGACGATCGCGAGTTTCCCCATGGCTTCTCGACCACGTGGACTAAGGGGCGCAAGGCCGAGGTCAACGAATACGCTGAGTTTGCGCAACTGCTCGCCATGGAACGCTGAGCCGGTCGCCGGCGAACCGGTAGCCCCTCTGGTTGTGCCCTCGCAGTCCGGGCCCCGATCCTTTGACTAAGCGCAGCCCCCTTCAAAGAGTGGAGCGAATCATGAACGACAAACAGCCGTTTCGGTCTGGACGGCGGGCTTTTCTGGCCGCATCGGCTTTAGCCGGCGTCGGCGTGACCGGTGTGCGTTGGGCCTCGGCGTTGGCTGACGCCGCGAAGGACGAAGCCGCGCGCGCAGGCAACCTGGCCCCGACTGGACAGACCTTCCTCATCAAGCGGGATCACGCCAAGGAACTCTGGGCCCTGAAACCGGCGGTCATCAAAACCCGCCCCCCATTCGACCTGGAGGACCCCGCCGGAAACTGGCTTGCGATGATGAAGGCGACCTCCAGCACGATCGGCCGTCGCACCTATGTCTCGAGCTACTACCGCACTTTCGCGTGTCCGATGGGCCAGCCCGCAGTGCCGTTCTTCGGCGGCGCTGGCGCGTGGACCCATCAACTCGTTGAGCCTTCGCCGGAGATCCTGCAGCCTTTCGGTGAGGTGCCACGCGGCACGATGATGCAGCTCGCGCTGTTCACCGGTGTGATTCTCGATCCGTTCACGTTCAAGCCGGTGCAGCAGATCCGCAATCCTTACACCGGCAAGATGGTCGACACGCGCGACTCCGTCTACGCTGAGTCTTATCTCGTATACCCGGGCGGCGGCATGACCAGTCTCGAGCGGCCTGAAGTCATGAGTGATCGCGCACCGCAGCGTGCGCCCTACGTGCGCAGCGGGCGCAAGCTCTCGTTCAATCTCGCAGCGCTATTCTCGGGCGAGGGTCCGCATCAGCCTCGCATGGACGCATCGTGGTGGACTGCGGACTATGCCGACCTGATGAACCCCGACGTCCCGGACGTCGACGCGGACTACGCGTGGACAGGGTTGATGCAGGGTCGGGACAGCGCGTGGTGGGGTTTCGGCCCGCAGGACCCCGTGCAGGTTCTATGGAACGTCCATGGCACGGTCGCCAAGAGCCAGAAGTCGATCGAGC
>JANPDV010000006.1:0-15183 GCA_031431655.1 Gammaproteobacteria bacterium
CGGGCGCGACGTCGGCGGCAGGGTCGAAGCTCAGCGACTCGCGCAGCGCCTCAGGCGCTGCGGCCGTGGCGTCGGCATACTCCTCACGCGCGCTTTCCGGGTCATCGCGCATTTCGCGCATCCGGAATGAGGTCTCGGACCAGGCCGCGCGCAGTTCCGTCACCGCTTCGTCCAGCATCGCGTCGCCGACGCGGATCTGCAGCCGCGAGCGTTGCCGCGGAGTCGCGCTGACCGGCCGGCCGATCCAGAGCGCAGCCTTGGCGAGTCCCGCCCCGGTCAGCACGGCCTCGACGCTGGCGCGACGGGCCGCCGGCACCTGCAGCACGACGCCGGGCTCTTCGGCAAACAGCTCACCCCAGGCGTCGCGCCGTGATGACGGCAGCGCGATCTCGAGGCCACAACCCGACGCGAACGCCATCTCGGCCAGCGACGCGAACAACCCGCCGTCGGCGCGGTCGTGATAGGCAAGCACATCGCCGCTGCGCCGCAACGCCTGCAACGCCGCCGCGAATGCAACCAGCAGCCCTGGCTCGTCCAGATCCGCCGGCCTGTCGCCCAGCTGGCCCAGCACCTGCGCGAGCGCCGATGCGCCGAGGCGATTGCGCCCCAGACTGAGATCGACCAGCAGCAGCTCGGTAGGACCGCGATCGAGCACGAGCTGTGGCGTCAGTGTCGCGCGCACGTCCTGCACAGGGGCAAATGCGGAAACGATCAGCGAGACCGGAGCCACGACCGAGCGCGCCTCGTCGCCATCGCGCCACGCGGTGCGCATCGACAGCGAGTCCTTGCCGACGGGGATCGCAATGCCGAGGGCCGGGCATAGCTCGAGCCCGACGGCACGCACCGTGGCATAGAGCGCGGCATCCTCGCCTGGCTCGCCGCAGGCGGCCATCCAGTTGGCGCTGAGGCGAATCGCGCCGAGCGCTCCGACATCGGCCGCGAGCAGGTTGGTGACCGCCTCGGCAACGGCGAGCCGACCGGACGCCGGCGCATCGAGCAGCGCAACCGGCGTGCGCTCGCCCATCGACATGCCTTCACCTGAATAGCCGGCGAAATCCGCTGCCGTCACGGCGCAGTCTGCCACCGGCACCTGCCAGGGTCCGACGAACGCGTCCCGGCAGATCATCCCGCCGACCGAGCGATCGCCAATCGTGACCAGGAATGTCTTGTCCGCCACCGCCGGCAGCCGCAGCACGCGATAGGCAGCGTCGCGCAACGAGACAGCGCGCAGGTTCAGCGGGCGCGCGACCGGCCGAATCGATGTGACGTCGCGCAGCATGCGCGGCGGCTTGCCGAGCAGCACGTCGATCGGCAGGTCGACCGGCGTGTCGCGCAGCGTGTCGTCACGCACCACGAGCCGTCCGTCGCCGGTCAGGGTGCCGATCACGGCCACCGGGCAGCGCTCGCGGGTGCACAGCGCCTCGAATGCCGCGACGTCGGTCGCCCCGATCACCAGGATGTAGCGCTCCTGCGATTCATTGCACCAGATTTCCATCGGCGACATGCCGGGCTCGTCGTTCGGCACCGCGCGCAGATCGACCACGGCACCGCGGCCGCTGTGCGCGACCGCCTCGGGCACACCGTTCGACAGGCCACCGGCCCCGATGTCGTGCACCAGCAGGACCGGGTTCGCGTCGCCGAGCGCCCAGCAGCGGTCGAGCACTTCCTGCGCGCGCCGCTGCATCTCCGGATTGCCACGCTGCACCGAGGCGAAATCCAGCTCCGCGGTGGAACTGCCCGCGCCGACCGACGATGCGGCGCCGCCGCCGAGCCCGATCAGCATCGCCGGCCCGCCGAGCAGCACGAGCTTCGCACCGACCGGGCAGTCGCGCTTCTCGACATGCATGCGGCGCACGTTGCCGAGCCCGCCCGCGATCATGATCGGCTTGTGATAGCCGCGCGCGCGGCCGGCAACATCACCCCAGGCCTCATGCTCGAACGTACGGAAGTATCCAAGGATGCCGGGCCGCCCGAACTCGTTGTTGAACGCCGCGGCGCCGAGCGGTCCATCGAGCATGATCTGCAGTGCCGACGCGATCCGCGCCGGGCTGCCGATAGTCTGCTCCCATGGCTGCTCGTAACCCGGGATGCGCAAGTGCGACACCGAGAACCCGACCAGGCCGGCCTTGGGCTTCGCCCCGAGCCCCGTGGCGCCTTCGTCGCGGATCTCGCCCCCCGAGCCGGTCGACGCGCCGGGGAATGGCGCAATCGCGGTCGGGTGATTGTGCGTCTCGACCTTGATCACGATGTCGATCGGCTCGCGCACACCGGCGTAGCGCCCGGTGTCGGGCATCGCGAACCAGCGCAGGCCCGGTGCCGCGCCCTCGAGCACGGCCGCGTTGTCCTTGTAGGCCGACAGCACGCCCTGCGGCGCGCGTGCGTGGGTGTTGCGGATCATCGCGAACAGCGAGTGAGACTGGCGCGTGCCGTCGATGATCCAGTCCGCGTTGAAGATCTTGTGCCGGCAGTGCTCGGAGTTGGCCTGCGCGAACATCATCAGCTCGACGTCGGTCGGCGCGCGACCGAGCCGCGCGAACGCCTCGAGCAGGTAGTCGTTCTCGTCGGCTGTCAATGCGAGCCCGAGCTCACGGTTCGCGCGCTCGAGCGCAACTCGCCCTGCCGCGAGGTCGATGCGTCGCACCGGACGCGGCGCGGCGTGCGCGAACAGCGCCTCGGCAGCGGCGAGCGACGGCATCGCGGCCTCGATCATGCGGTCATGCAGCAGCGGGGCGAGGCGCTCGCACTGCGCGCGGTCGACCGGCACCGCGGCCCCGAACCGAAACGCGATGCCGCGCTCGATCCGGCGCACGGCCCGAAGATCGCACACATGCGCGATGTCGGTGGCTTTCGACGACCACGGTGAGACGGTGCCCGGTCGCGGCGCCACCAGCAGAGCGAACTGCCCCACGCCGAGCTGCAGTGGCGCTGCAAGGCCCGGCTGCAGCAGAGCCAGCAGCCGTTCCTGTTCCGCGGCCGCCAGCGGCCGGGTGGTCTCCGCCAGATAGACCCAACGCGCCTCGAGGGTGCGCACGCCCGGCTCGCGCTCGACTACGCGTGCGAGGAGCCGCGCGCGCCGGAAGTCGGAGAGCGCGGACCCACCGCCAGCGACAACCATCGTCACGGCGCGCGCTATTTCCTGGAGCCCGGCTCGCCCGCAGGCGGTGCGAACGGCGGCATCGGGAACTGCGCGACGTTGGAGCCTTCGTAGTTGCTGATCTTGCTCACGCCCTGCTTTCGCACTTCGTCGACGCGCAGCACCGAGTGCAGCGGCAGGTAGGTGCGCTTGACCCCCTCGAACTCCGACTTGATCCGTTCTTCGGATGGGTCCAGCACCACGGAGGAGCGCTCCCCGAAGACGATTTCCTCCACTTCGAGGAAACCAAACAGGCTGCCGTGGGTGACCTTGCGGGCGTAGACCTCGTAAACCTTGCCCTGATTCACGAACATCACCTTGAAAATGTGACTTGCGGCCATCGGTCGTGCGTAACCAATTGATAAGTTGGACACATTATACGGCTCAATCTTTCCGCCCGTTGGTCGCGATAATGGCCCTCCGACTCCGCATCGTGAGCGACCACCGCCATGCCATGGGCGCACGCAGCAGCGTCGTCTTTGGCGTGGCCGGTGGCACCGTGGGTCGCTCAGTCGAAAACGACTGGGTGCTGCAGGACAATTCACGCTTCGTTTCCTCGCGGCATGCTCGCATCCTGTTCCGGGACCAGAGCTGGTACCTCGAGGACGTCAGCACCAACGGCACTTTCCTCAACGACGACACCGCGGCCCTGCCGAAGCGCACACCCTGCGAGCTGCACAACGGCGACCTGTTGCGCATCGGCGAATATGTCGTCGCGGTCGCGATCGATCTGGCCGGCGCGAGCGCGACGGCGCGCGAGCGCGCCGTCGGCTCGACCACAGAGCTGGCGCTGCTGGAGGGCACCGGCTCCCGGCGCGAAGGCAGTCTTGCGCCGCAGGTTCGCGGACACCTGGGCGAATCGTTCGATTCAAGCGCACTGTTCGCCGTACCCGGCACCGCTGCCGCAGGCCAGGCGGGCGCGCCGCGCGAGACGATCGGCGGCAATGCACTCGATCAGAGCGGCGGCCTGATGGTGAACTCGGCCTTCGGCCAGGCCGTGGTAATGCCATTCGGCAATCGCCGACCAGCCGATGCCGAACCGGTCGCGGACGATTCCTCCGACGTGGTGGCCGCGCGCCGGATGGACCGATTGCAACGCATCGTCGCCGAACGCGAAGCCGCCCGTCAGCCACCGCCAGTCCTTCCCGCCGGACCCACCGATCCGCGTCCGGGCCTGGAAGCGCTGTGTCGCGGCGCGGGGCTTGATCCTGGATTACTGGGGGCCGACGCAGCCGCGGCGATCCTGCAGCTTGCTGGCCAGCTGCTGCGCGAACTCGTGGTCGGGCTGCGTGAACTGGAACTCGAAAAGCGCGGCATGCTGCACCGGCTGGGTGTCGACACGGTCGAGGTGGAAGTGGCCGCAGGGTTCGACCTTGCCACGGCAGCCGACGAACTGCTGCTGCAGCTGCTCGCCAGCCATGACAGCCGACGTCGCGATGCGGCGCAGTGGCTGCGGCAGGCGCTGCAGGGCATCCGGCAACACGAGGAGCAGCTCACCAGCGCGCATCGTGAGGCCGTATCGCTGCTGCTGACGCAACTCGACCCGAAGGACCTCGAGGAACGCTTCGAACGCTCCGGCAACCGCAACCTGATGGGCTCGCGGCCGTCAAACTGGGAGCTGTATAGGGAGTTCTTCCGTTCGCTGCGCGACTCGACCACCGAACCGCAGGGGCTACCGCACGTCTTCGTCGAAAGCTTCGCCAACGCCTATTGCAAGAAGCCGACGTGAGCAGCTAGTGCGGACCGTCGCGCGACCGCGCGACGCTGCCGGCAAATGCGAGTCTGGCGGAGAGGGTGGGATTCGAACCCACGTGCCGGAATTACCCGACCATCCGATTTCGAGTCGGCGCCGTTATGACCACTTCGGTACCTCTCCGGGGGCCGCGTATTCTAGGCGAACTGTCGCTGACCGCACAGGTCTGATGGGCGCATGAAGATCCCTGAACCCCACCCTCGGCGGCCGGCTCTGCGGCCGGCGCCGCCCATGGCGCTGATTGTGGCGCTGGTCGCCGCGATGGCGATGACCGCCTGCGCACCCGGGGGACAGCACGCGGCGCTCACCGAGATCCGCGATCGGGGCAGCCTGCGGGTGGTCACCTTGAACAGGCCAACGTCTTACTACCTCGGCGCGCGCGGCCACGAGGGCCTGGACTTCGAACTGGCGCAGGACTTCGCCACCTCGCTCGGGCTTCGGCTCGAGATGCGCGCCGTGGCCAATCGCGAGGGACTGCAGGCAGCCCTGCGTGCGGGCGAGGCGGACATCGTGGCGGCGCACGTGGCCGCCGGACCGGATTGGAGCGATGCAGGCCTCGCGGCCCGGCCGCACCAGCGCGTACGACAGGTCTGGGTGTATCGACGTGGCGGCACGCGGCCGCGTTCCGAGGCGGACATTCCCGTGCAGGGTCGGGCGGTGTTCGGTGAGTCCGGCAATGACGAACTCGATCAACTGAGCCATGGCGGGCTCGGCGCAGTCCTGATCGGCGACTACGAGTTCGCGTTCGCCCGCCCGGTGCATCCGGATCTCGCCATTGCGTTCACGGCCCCCGTGCCGCTCGATGTGGCGTGGATCGTGCGTCGCGACGGCAAGGCGCTGCGCGATCGCGTCGATGCCTTCATGGCAGAGCAGCAGCGCAGCGGAGCGCTGGAGCGCCGTATCGCGGCATCGCTCGAAGCACCAAAGCGCGTCGCCGCCAGCTCAATGCGCGAGTTCCGCGAGCATCTGTCGGAGCGGCTGCCGGCTCTCCAGGGCCACTTCGAGCACGCGTCGGTTCGCACCGGACTGGACTGGCGACTGCTCGCCGCGCTCGGGTACCAGGAGTCGCAGTGGCGCAGCGACACGGTCTCGAGCCAGGGCGCACGCGGCATCATGATGCTGATGCCCGAAGTAGTCACCGCCGAGCGCGTGCGCGCCGTAGATGACCCGAGGCAGAACATTCTCGCCGGCGCACGCCATCTGCTGCGGCTGCGAGACCGGCTGCCGGCACGCATCCAGGAGCCTGACCGCACGTGGTTTGCAATTGCCGCATACAACGCAGGACCCGGCACGCTCGAAGACGCGCGCATCGTCACGCAGATCCGCGGCGGCAATCCCGACAGCTGGGCCGACGTCCACGACAACCTGCCGCTGCTCGCTGAAGAAGAGTGGTACACACGCGTCCGCAACGGCTATGCGCGCGGCTGGGAAACCCAGTACACGGTTGATCGCGTGCGGCAGTATGCCGATCTCATCGCCTGGCGGGCCGCCAACCCCGAAGCCCCTCTCAGCCCGGAGTCGCCCGGTTCCAGTCCGGAAACAGTGACCGCAGACAGCGCTGCTCCGCAAAGATGACGGTCATCGGGACATGGGCCGCGGCATCGAACAGCACGACGACTTCCGCGTCACTGACCCGCTGACAGCAGCCCCGGACGACGTGATCCACGCCCTGGGCCAGTCGAAACTCGCCGCTGACCCGATCGCCCGGACGCGGCCTTGATTCCCAGCCCTGAGCATCCAGCCGCAGCGCGCTGGCGGAAAGGTCCAGCACCGTGATCTGTTGCTTGCCCGCGCGAAAGCGCGGCCGGCCCATGAGCGGGTAGCAGATCCGGAACTCGGCGCGTTCCGGGCTCATCCCGCCGGGCGCGGCGCCATCATCCGCGCGGATTTCCAGCGGCCGGACAGGTAGTAGCCGCCGCTCAGCAGCATGCTGACCAGCGCCGAGATCGTGAAGCTCCACCACAGGGCATCCGCGCCCCAGCGCTCCACGGTCATCAGTGCGAGCGGTATGCGCACGCCCAGCATCGCGACCGCGAGGATGATCAACGGCACGATCACGTCGCCGGATGCGCGCATGACACCCGACAGCACCATTGACACGCCGAACAGCGGGAATGACCAGAGCACGATGAGATTGATGTGTTCGGCAATTGCGACCGCGGGGCTGCCGGCGGGCAGGAACAAGCCGAGCGCGACGTGACTCAGGATGTAGACGATTACCACGGGCACGCCAGTGAGCAGGAAATTGAATGCGACGCCGGTGCGCGCCGTCGCGCTGACCCGGTCCCACAGTTTCGCGCCGATGTTCTGCGCCGCCATCGACGAGACCGCCCCACCGAGCGCCAGTGCCGGCATCTGCACGTAGTTCCAGAGCTGCTGCGCGGCCGCGAAGGCTGCGGCCGTGTCGGAGCCGAAACGGTTGACGAAACGCAGGAACAGCACGGCGCTGGAGGACAGCACGATCATCTGCAGCCCCATCGGAATGCCCTTGCTGACGATCGACTTCAGGATCACCGGATCGGGCTTGAGCGAGGGCAGGTCGACGCGCCGCAGCGCCAGTGGATTGCCACGCTTGTAGATGTGCCGGACCATTGCGGCAAGGCTGACTACCTGGGCGATCAGCGTCGCAGTGGCCGAACCGGCGATGCCGAGCGCGGGAATGGGGCCGATGCCGAAAATGAACACCGGATTCAGAACGACGTCGAGACCGACAGACAGCACCAGGAAGTAGAACGGCGTCTTCGAGTCGCCGGCGCCGCGCAGCGCGGCCATGATGAAGAAAAACCCGAAAGACGCCGGTAGCGCCAGGAACATCACCCGCATGTAGGCGATGGCCAGCGGCATGGCATCCACGGGCGTGCCCATCCACGTAAGGATGTAGGGACTCAGGAGCAGCCCGGTCGCCGTGAAGAACAGCGATACGCCCATGAAGAAGGTGGCGCTGGTTCCCACGATGCGGCGTGCTTCCGCCACGTTGCGCGAGCCGACGTTCTGCGCGATCAGGATGGTCGAGGCCAGCGTCAGGCCGAACACCGAACCCAGCAGCAGGAACATGACGATGTTCGCGTTGTTGGTGGCCGTCAGTGCGGCGGTGCCGAGGTACTTGCCCACCCAGATCGAGTTGATCGAGCCGTTGAGCGACTGCAGCACGTTGCCCATCAGGATCGGCAGCGTGAACGTGAACAGCGCGCGCGGGATGCTGCCGGTGGTCAATGCGGAGGAGGCGGGCTTCATGGGCGCCGCGCCGCGAAAAACTCTTTCAACATGTCCGAACATTCCTCAGCGAGCACACCGCCGAAGACATCGACACGGTGATTGAGACCCGGCAAACCAAAAACATCGGTGAAGCTCCCGGCCGCGCCGGCCCTGGGATCCCATGCGCCAAAGACGACCCGGTTTATGCGCGCGTGCACGATCGCCGAGGCGCACATGATGCAGGGCTCCAGCGTGACGTACAGCGTGCAGTCCTGCAGGCGGTAATCCTGCGCGGCCCACCCTGCGGCGCGCAGCGCCACGATTTCGGCGTGGGCCGTGGAGTCATGAGTCGCGATCGGACGATTTGCGCCCTCGCCCAGCACCTCCCCGCCTCGGACCACCAATGCGCCGACCGGCACCTCGCCGGCGGCGGCCGCAGCCGCCGCAAGCGCCAGTGCGCGGCGCATGTACTCGATGTCGGACGGCGGCGGAATGCCGGTGCCCCTCAGGAGCCGACCGGCTCCATCTGGGACCGGCAGTAGTTCTGCAGGCCGACCTTGTCTATCAGCTCCAGCTTGAGGTCGCACTCGAGAACTTCCTTGACGTCCTCACCGATCATCAACTTGCCAAGGTCCTGCAGGTTCGGCAGACCTTCGAGGAAGAAGATGCGTTCCATCAGCCGGTCCGCGTGCTTCAGCTCGTCGATGGATTCCTTGTACTCGTACTTGCCGAGCTTCTCGAGGCCCAGGTGCTTCAGCAGCCGCGAGTGCATGAAGTACGGGTTGATGGCCGTGAGTTCGTTCTTGAGCACCTTGTTGAGGTGCACGATGACCTGAGCGTCGCCCTTCATCTGTCGATCACCTGAAAGCAAAGCGCCGCGGACAGCGCGGCGGGGCTTCTAGTGTGACAGCTCGACGCAGGAGGAGTCGGGCGCTTTGGATTCCTCGACCATCGCACGGGCCATCGGTTCGCAGGCCCCGCAGCACGTGGAAACGCCGGTCCGCGCCTGCAGCTCCTCGAATGAGCGCGCGCCCTGCTGCACCACTTCGCGCAGCTTTCGATCCGAGATCCCGTGACAGACGCAGATGTACACCGCAGGCCTCCTGAAACACTGATTGCTACTCTAAATGAGAATCAATCCCATTCGCAACAGGCTCGGCCAAGATGTAACCTTATGATAAACCTAGATATTCACCCGGCCCGGAAGATCGATGTAGCCGCGGCCGCCAGCCCTGCCCTGCACCTGCAGCTGGCTCACGGCACGCACAGCCGTGAACCGGGCACCTGCCTGGGCGGGCGGCTTTCCCTGGCGCCACTTGCTGGCAGGTGGAAGCTCGCGACAGGCGCATCGTGATCGGTCGCCTGCTCGATGAACTCGGCGTTCATGTGCACCACGTCGATCGTTGGGCGCGCCTTCGCCGCCAGCGCCGGACTGACCAGTATGTGATCGAGTACCTGCGAATTGCCTTCGAAGAGGTAGGTGTAACGTTCGCGGCGCGGCAGGCAGGTGATCAGCGACTTCAGACCGGCGGCCTCGAGCAGCTGCAGCGGGTTCGAGAACTGGAAGTCGTTGAGATCCCCGAGCACGACGATGCGCGCGCCCGGATCGAGACCAAGAACTCGCTCGACGAAGCGTCCCACGATCGCCGCCTGGGCGTTGCGCTGCACTTCCGACGCGCGGATCGGCGGCTGAAAGCGACCGAACAGCGCGTCGTCGCCGCCCTTGGAGACGAAGTGATTCGCGATCAACAGCAGACGCTGGCCGTTGAAAGCGAACTCGCCGACGAGCGGCTTGCGGCTGTTGGCGAACGCGGCGTGAGTGGGTTCGATGCGACCAGGGCTGAAACTCGGATGCGGACCGGAGGGTCCATCGATGACCTCGACGCTGGCGGTGGCGGCGCCGCCTGGCCGGTCGATGAACTGCACGCGCGCCGGGTTGAACAGAAACCCAACCCGGATGTTGCCGCCGGGCTCGCCGCCATCGGCATCGTCGACGGGTGCAATATCACGATAGGCGTAGATCGGGCCGCCGGCTGCAACGATGGCATCGATCAGCATGCCGTAAGTCATGTCGCCATCCGTCACGCTGCTGTTCGTCGCGCCGTCATTGTCCTGCACTTCCGCCAGCGACAGGATGTCAGGGCTTCGAAGGTTGGCGGCGATCTGCACGGCGAGCCGCCCGAATCGTTCGCCATCGCGCGGATCGAGGTTCTCTACATTGAGCGACGCCAGCGTCAGCCGCGTGGCCGTCGCGCGTGGCGGCGTCGTTTCCGCGGACAGGTCGCCTCGAGTCACCGTCGGAGTCGACGTTGTCTGAAAACGGTAACCGCCGGCGCTGTAGTCCACCAAGGCCACGACGCTCGACAATCGGTCGCCCGGTTCGGCCGCCGGCGTCTGCGTGAGGGCATTGTCGAGAATCAGCCGTTCGGGGTTGAAATCATCGCTGCGGATCACGATGCCGCCGCGTGGCGTGCGCAAGGAGGAGCCGATGCCATCGTCGGCGAGTACCGGCAATTCGCCGGACGGGGTTCGCGGGCCGACGACGACGGCATCGCGGATCTCGACCCGCATGCCCTCGAGGCTCTCGTAGAAGTCGACCGCATCGTCGTCGGGCTCGAACCGTCCGCCAATCTCGACGTCGCCAAGGGCGTCGTCGTCCACCTTGGAGAAAGGGATCGCGCGACCGCCCGACCCCAGCAGCACCGGCGGCGGCAAGGCGTTGCTGTGCCCCACCACGACGATCGAAGGACCGGTCAGCTCGGTAATCGACAGGTTGTTGGCGCCGCCGCTGCCGCCGGGCCGAAACTCCGCGACGCTGCCGCTCAGCTCGACCGCATCCCCGACGACGACGAACGGCGGCGCGTTGGTGAACACGAACAGGCCCTCCGACGTCGCATCCAGCTCATCGGGCACCGGATCCTGGACATAGAAGCCGTTGCTGCGCAGCGCCGTCACGATGCCAAAGACCTCGCGGACGCGCCGCCCAAGCAATGGTGAGCGATGCGCACCGCCCTGTACGTCGCGAATACGCGCGGATGTCGCGGACTCGATCGGCGGCGCGCCGGCGCAGGAGCTCGCGCTCGCCGCAGAGTTGCGCGGCGCCGGTGTGGCGACTTCGAAGTCGGCGGCATTGTCGTCGCGGTCGGTACAGCCGTCGTCGCGACGCCGCAGGGCGAGCGCATTGCCAGGGCCGGGAGCAGCCCCGGTTCCTTCGAAGAACGCTGCTGCGCCGTAAGAGACGCGATCCACGATCTGCGCAGTCTGTCCGGCGTCGCAAGGTTGCGAGGCACTGCCATTGCAGCTGAGTGGCGTGGCCGACACGGCGAGAATCACCTTGCCGCCGGTGCCACTCAGGTTCGGACCCGCCGCCACGATATCCGGCGTCGGCAAGGCGCCACCCGTGGGGCCCGAGCTGGCGAGCCTTACGAGCGAGTACCTGCCCGGTTGCAACGTCCCGGACAGCGACACGACGCCGTTCTGCGAGAACAGGCCGTTGCCGGTGGCGCTGGCGTACTGCAGTGACCAGCCCTCGATGTCGACGGGGACGTCGCCGCGATTGAACAGCTCGACATAGTCATGCGTGTACGCCGCGCCGCCATTGCCGCCACCAGCATAGATCTGGCTGATGACGACCGGACTCGCGGCACGCGCGACGCCGGACAGGAATAGCAGGCACAGCGCAAAGCCGGCGCAGAGTGTCGGAGCATGGCGGCGGCGGGCCGGCGGCTCACTGGCGCCGCAGGCCGAGATGCAAGGTGTCGTCCTGGAGAGGCAGTAGTTCAAGGCCAGCGAATTGCCGCGGTCAGGGCGCGCTGGTGGTGTCTGCGGACAGCACCACCTCGGCCGGGCCGTGATGACGAAGCAGCGCGTTGTCGATGATCCACGCGCCGTCGCTCGGGCGCTTGTAGCGCACACGCTCATCCGGCGTGACGAACAGCTCATCAGCCACTCGCACCCAGGGCAGCAGATAGGGGCGACCGGCCTCATGGCCGGCGCCCGCGGTGCCTTCAAACTGCGCTGGCGCCCGCGCGCCCTGCGGCGTGTAGTAGTAGTGGCCGTCCATGGGGGACCTCCGGGAAGCAGTCTAGCGCTACCCTTCCGTGCATTGTGGGCTCTACCCGGCGCAGGCGCTGGATTTGGGCAACCATTACGGTCAAGAGGTCCGTTTAGAGTTGCCTCGTGTAGAAGCCGCAGCCGCTTGTGCTTGTCGCCGCGGGCCCTGACGACAAGGTGATTGCCGCCCTGCAGTTGATGCGGCACAAGCGGGTCAGAGCAGTGCTGGTTGTCGAGGCCGAACGGTTGTTAGGCATCGTCACCCAGGGTGATTGCGCCATCAAGGTGTTGTTGCCTGGTCTCGACGCCAAGAACGTGCGCGTCAAAGACATCATGACCGCTGACCCCATGACCGTGAATCTCGCCGACCCGATCGAAGCCTGCATGGGTCTGATGGCAGCACGGAATTTTCGTCACTTGCCTGTTGTGGAAGCAGGCAAGGTGGTCGGCGTGGTGTCGATTGGCGATGTGGTGAAGGACAACATCCGCCAGATGGGACAGCAGATCCAGTTCCTCGAGACCTACATCATGGGTAACCGTGCCTGAACGTGTTGAGGCCTGAACCAGGCCCAGTCGCGGATCGGGATATGCCTGCGCGTCGCCTTTGTGAAACCGGCACGATCGCCAGAGCGTAGAGTGCCGTCCATGAACCGACCTACCCGCTGGCTGCTCGCCACCATCAGCCTCGTCGCGCTCATCGGGCTCGCCGCCTGGCTCGTGTTGCTTCCGCCGGAACGCGCGACCGGCGTGACCGAGGCCAACAGCCGGCCGGCGCCGACGCTGGCGCCCGGCGCTGCCACGGCCCCCCCGCGGCTGCGCCGGGTGCTGATCATCGGCGGCACCCGCGGCATCGGCCTCGCGACCGCCCGCCTAGCGCTGGCGCGCGGCCACCTCGTCACTGTGATGTCGCGCCAGGGTCAATCGGAACTGCCGCCATCCGATCGGCTGCGCATGCTCAAGGGTGACATACGCGATCCCGCGGCGGTCGCTGCAGCGGTGCGCGACCAGGACGTCGTCGTGTCGGTGATCAGCGCGCCGCCGTCGCGCAGCCCGATCACGGTGTTCTCCGACGGCGCGCGCAACGTGCCCGGCGCCATGCAGGCGGCCGGCGTGCAGAGGCTGCTGGTGGTGACCGGTATCGGCGCCGGCGACAGCCGCGGCCACGGCGGCATTGGCTACGACCGGATCCTCCAGCCGCTGCTGCTCGCGCGCATCTACGACGACAAGGACCGCGAGGAGGCCCTGGTCCGCGGCAGCGATCGCGACTGGACGCTGGTGCGGCCGGGCTTTCTGCACGACGCCAAGTCCACCGCGGGCTACCGAGTGATCGGCGACCTTACCGGCGTCCAGAGCGGCTCGATTGCGCGCGCCGACGTCGCGCACTATCTGGTCGCGGCGCTGGAGCAATTGCTGGACAGTCGGCGCGTCGTGTTCCTGAGCGATTGACCTGGGCTGGAGCCGCAGGGTCACGCAGTCGGAGTGCGCGCTCCAGCCGCGCGGCCACCGCGCCCGGTTACGCCATCCCGACGAGTTGTGCGCCCTTGCGAAAGAGCGCAGCTCCGTCCGCGTCGAAGTGGAACGCATCGAAGAAGTCGGCGACGGCGTAGCGCGGATGTTTGCGGCCGATCGCCGCGGCGTGGCCGCGCGCCTCGTCGAGCCTGCCGGCCAGCGCCAGGGTGTACGCCGCAATCGCGAAGATGTGCGCATGCGCATTGGGGCGGGCGGCCGCGCGGACCGCCCAGTCGGCGGCTTCCTCGAACCGGCCCAGGCGCACCAGCGCCATGGCGCGCGCGCCGAGCATGCCGAACAGCAGCGGGTCGGCGGGGCTCAGGTTGCGAGAGTGATCGGAGGCCGAGATGGCGGCGGAGGGATCGCCGGCCTGCGACTGGACGAACGCGAGCGCGTAGTGCCCGAGTGCGAAGTTCGGGCTCAGGTCGACGGTCCGCTCCAGCTCGACGACCGACTCCGCGTGCCGGCCGCGCAGCCAGAGCGCCCGGCCCATGGCCCAGTGCGCGGCGGGATCGCGTTCGTCGACCATGAGGCTCTGTCCGGCGGTCTCGAACGCGCGGTCGATTTCCGGTTCGCGCTTCGCCCAGCCCTGGAAGGCGCTCTGGAAGTGCGTGAAGGACAGGCCGGCGTAGGCGGGTGCGAACGTCGGATCGAGCCGCACCGCCATCTCGAAAAAATGCCGCGCCCGCTCGTTGTCGTGCTCGTCGAACCGGTACATGTGCCAGAGCCCGCGATGATGCGCCTCCCACGCGTCCAGCGAGCTCGGCGGCTTGAGGATGGCGCGGTTGCGCTCGACGGTCTCGATCTCGCTCGCCACGGAGGCGACGATCCGGTTGCCGATCTCCTCGAGCACGAGGAACGCGTCGTCCGGCGTGCGGGTGAACGTCTCCGCCCAGAGGATCCGGGCGCTGCGCGTTTCCGCGAGCTCGACGGCCACGCTGAGGCGCTTGCCGTCGAGTCGCACCGTGCCGCCGACGACGTAGTCGACGTTCAGGATGCGGCCGGCCTGTTCCGCGTCGATGCGACGCTCATGCATCGCGAACACCGTGCCCTGCGCGATCACGAACAGGCTGCGCAGCTTCGCGAGTCGGGTGATCACGTCGTGGGCAAGCGCCGCGCCGGCGCCGCCGCCCGCGCCGGGCGCGGTGGACCGGTCGGCCGACGCGCCGGTCGACGGGTCGAGGAAGGGCATCACCGCGATCGAGGCACGCCGGGCCGCGGCCGGCGTGAGCAGATCGGGGCGCGCCTCGAGCACTGAAGCCGGGCCCGCGACCTCGAGGTGCGGCGGCCGCGCGCCCTGCGTGCGGGCCGAACGCCACGCCTCGCGGATCGGCGTGCAGTCCAGGCCCTCCGCCTCGAACCTCGCGACGGTCGTCGCGAGGTGCTCCTCGCCCTCGCGCATCCGGCCGCTGCGCGCGAGCGCGCCGAGCAGGATCTCGTGGACGCGTCGATCGAAGGGCGCGAGCTGCAGCCACTCATCCAGCAGCACGAGCGCCGCCTCGTCGGGAGCATTGCCGACCAGCCGTTCGAGCAGGCCCCG
>JANPDV010000007.1:0-19717 GCA_031431655.1 Gammaproteobacteria bacterium
GCCGTTCATCGCCGGCGTCGTCAGGCCGACGAACAGATCGAGCACCACCAGCTGCTCGCCCGGGAAGGCGATGCGGTGCGGATCGACACTCGCCGGATCGTCGGTGCCCGTGCGATGGAAAACGCGCTCGGCCGCCAGCGCCGCCGGGCCAGACTGCAGCAGCAGCGCGATCAGCAGCGCACGCACGAGCGCGACAGCGATGGCGGGCCGATTGCGCAATGACGACATCCTTGTCGAAAAGCCGTTGCTGGTATGGCGCGCCCGGAGAGATTCGAACTCCCGACCCTCAGGTTCGAAGCCTGATGCTCTATCCAACTGAGCTACGGGCGCGGCGAACCCGCAGCTTATCAGTGCGGCGCGGGCGCGGGGCGGACCGTGCGCGTGGCAGGGTCCCACTCGAGCCGGAATCGAATCGACGGGCGGCACTGGATCGACTGATACCAGGCTGCCAGCGCCGGCCGCCCGGCACGCCACTCGAACTGCGCGTCGCCGGGCTCCAGCCGGTGCTCACGCACCGGATTGCGATGCTCGAGGTAGCTGAGGCCGCCGGCAAACCCGACCTGGCCGATGTGGAGCGGCCCGGCAGCGAAGGCCTGTGCATCGAGTTCCATCTGCGCCAGGGCCCCGAGAATCTTGCGGGGCTCGCGCCGCATCGCCTCCTCGCTGCGCTGTGCGGCGGGACGCCAACCCTCGACCCGCAGGTTGGTTGTGGCATCGAACAGGCCATCTCCAGTGCAGAACTGCCGCCGCGCCAGCCAGCCCGATGCGCCTGTCGGAAACAGGCTGGTGCCTGCGGTGCGCAGCGAATCGAGGTACTCACAGATGAGTTGGCCCCCATACAGCGAGGAACCGTCGTCGAGCACCAGCGTCGGCACCTTGCCGAGTGGGTTTGAACGCCAAATGGCGGTATCGTCATCGAATGGCACCTGGCGCTCGAATTCGAGCCGGGCATCGATCCCGGCTTCATGCGCGACCACCAGCACCTTGTGGATGTAGTTCGGGTTCGGTGTGAATACGAGGCGCATAGGGAGAGTGACAACGATGTTCAGACTTGCAGAGCCCGCCCGATCTTACCGGGTGCGACGCGCACTGGCCGCGGCGCTGCTCACGACCCTCGCTGCCGTGTCCGCCGCACCTGCCGTCTCGGCGGACAAACCGGTGGCACCGGTGCAGAGCATCCTGCTGCGCGCCGTCACGGTCACCTATGACCTGGACCGCTGCCTGCTCTTTTACCGGGACATCCTCGGCCAGGAACTGATGGAGCTCAACCGTCTCGATACGACCCGGTCGCAGCGCTACCTGGAAATCGGCCCGCGCGCCGAAGTGTGGTTCGCCTCGCTGCGTGGCCGCGGCGAATACGCCGGCGGCGCCGTTACGGGCGGCCGTATTGCCTTCATCGGCCTGAAGGACCCGGACGCCAGCCCCGAAGCGCGCGCGCCGATCAAGGGTCGCAAGGGGCGGCAGGGCGACGCCATCCTGCCGCATCGCGTCTCGAATCTCGACGAGATCATGGCGCGGCTGCAGCGCAACGGCTTCGAGGTACTGGTGCCGCCGACCGTGTCCTCTACCGGCCTGTCGCGTTCGGCCATGGTGTTCGACCCGAACGGCAAGATCGTCGAGCTCTTCGAGCTGTTTGCGCCGCCGGCCACTCCGCCATACCCGACTCCCGCGGCCGCGCCCGGTACGCCACGTTAAGTTGCGTCTGGCCGGCGAGCAGGCGACGCCCTTAGACTAGCGGTACGCGGACCACCGCCGCCGCGTTCGCTGTCCGGTTCAGCGGGTATTCAGGGCGGGCGCGTAAGGTTCAACGCGGGCGGGTATTCCGCCCGCCTCATCCAGGGGATTCAATCAACATGAAATCGCTGCTGTCCTCCGTCGCCGTTCTGGGCCTGCTCGCCACACTGGCCACGGCGCCCGCGTTTGCGGCTTGCACCTACCCGAAGGCCCCGGAGAAGATTCCGGACGGCAACTCCGCGGTACTGGAAGACATGATGGCCGCGCAAAAGGCGGTGAAGCAGTTCGACGCCGAGATCGGCTCCTACCAGGGCTGCCTGGAAAAAGAGCTCAACGACTCGCTGCTCAAGGACGCTGCATCGCTGACCGACGCCCAGAAGGCCGAGCGCACCAAGATCGCAAACCAGAAGATGAATGCCGCCGCCGAGGAAGTCACCGCCATCGCGGCGCGGCTCAACGAGCAGATCCGCGTCTACAAGGCCAAGAACGCCAAGAAGTAGCAGCCGGCACGTCCGGCAGCGCTCCGGCGGCCCCGGGATTCGGGGCCGCCCCTGCTACGGGTGGATGCAGGCGTCGTGACCCCCCGCCCGGCAGCCATGCCGGGCTACACTTCCGGCCATGATCTCCCCGGCCGAAGCCGATCGCCTGATCGGCGAACACGTCATTTGCTTTCCGATCGAGTCCCTGCCACTGACGCAGTGCGCCGGCTCCGTGCTGCGCGAGAACATTTACGGCGAGCGCGATCAGCCCCCATTCGACCGGGTGGCCATGGACGGCATCGCCATCGACAGCGTTGCGGCCCGGGCCGGGTTGAGGCGATTCCGCCTGCAGGCAATGCAGGCCGCGGGCGACCCACCGCTGACGCTCGCGAACGGCCAGCACTGCATCGAGATCATGACGGGCGCCATGCTGCCGACCGGCTGCGACGCAGTGATTCCGGTCGAGCGCATCCGCACCAAGGACGGCGTCGCCCAGGTCGACGAAGAACTGCAGATCGAGCCCGGGCTGAACGTCCACCGGCGCGGAACGGACTCGCGCCAGGGCGACCTGCTGCTCAGCGCAGGGGTACAACTGCGTTCTCCCGAGATCGCCGTGGTCGCGAGCGCCGGCATGCCGCGCATTCGTGTCAGCGCGCAACCACGCCTGATCGTGTTGTCGACCGGCAACGAACTGATCGAGCCCGGCGAGGCGATCGCGCCGCACCAGGTGCGGCGCTCGAACGTCTATGCCGTCGTCTCCGCGTTGCGCGAGCACGGATTCTCGCGCGTCGCCGACGACCATGTGGTCGACGATTTCGATGCGTTGTGCGAGCGGCTGCGCGTGCACCTCGACACGCACGACGCACTGATCCTCTCCGGCGGCGTATCGATGGGCAAACTGGACCTCGTACCGCGTGCGCTGGAAGCGCTCGGCGTCCGGCGCGTGTTTCATCGCATTGCGCAGCGCCCCGGCAAGCCAATGTGGTTCGGCGTGAGCCCGCAGGGAACGTCCGTGTTCGCGCTGCCCGGCAACCCCGTCTCGACGCTCGTGTGTCTCGCCCGTTACGTGCTGCCGGCGCTGCGCGCCGCAATGGGTGCCACGCCAGTGCCCGGAGAACGCCTGGCGCTGTCAGCGCCGATCGAGGTGAAGTTCGACCTGACCCAGTTCGTGCCGGTGCGGCTGCAAGCCGACGACTGGGGCCGCACCTGGGCTCGCCCCAGCCCCACCAATGGCTCGGGCGATTTCACGGCCCTGGTGGGCACCGACGGTTTCGTCGAGCTGCCGCCCGGGCCCAACACCTACCCCAAGGGTTTCGTAACCCGTCTCTACCGCTGGTAACTGCCCGTGAGTTCAGAAGTCGTCATGCTGAAGCGCCGCACTGGCGAACCCGTCGATGCCCTGTCACGCCCGTTGCGCGACCTGCGCATCTCGGTGATGGACCGCTGCAACTTCCGCTGCCCCTACTGCATGCCGCACGGCACCTTCCACGAAGGCTATCGCTTTCTCAAGAGCGCCGAGCGCCTCGACTTCGCGGAGATCGTGCGGCTGGCGCGGCTGTTTGTACCGCTCGGTGTGCGCAAGCTGCGCATCACCGGTGGCGAGCCACTGCTGCGTCCCAACCTGCCGGACCTGATCGGCGACCTCACGACGATTCCCGGCATCGAGGACGTCGCGCTGACAACCAACGGGATGCTGCTCGGCAAGTACGCCACGGAACTCAAGGCGGCTGGCCTGTCCCGTGTCACCGTCAGCCTCGACAGCCTGGACGCCGCGGTGTTCACTCGCATGAGCGGCGGCTTTGGCGGCGTCGAGCAGGTGCTGGACGGCATTGAACAGGCGCGCCGCGCGGGCCTCGCGCCGATCAAGGTAAATGCGGTGGTGCAGCGCGGCGTCAACGATCACACGGCGGTCTCCCTGGTCGAGCATTTCCGCGGCAGCGGCGTCATCGTGCGCTTCATCGAGTACATGGACGTGGGCAATCGAAATGACTGGCAGGCCGAACGCGTAGTGCCCTCGCGCGAACTCGCGGCGGCCATCGCTGCGCGCTGGCCGTTGCGGTCGCTGACGCCGAACTACCGCGGCGAAGTGGCGGAGCGCTACGCATTCGAGGACGGCGCCGGCGAAGTCGGCTTCATCTCGTCGGTAAGCCAGCCGTTCTGCGGCGACTGCTCCCGTGCCCGCCTCTCTTCGGACGGTTCGCTGTTCACCTGCCTGTTCGCGAGCCAGGGCTTTGACCTGCGCGGGCCGCTGCGGTCCGGCGCCTCGGATGGCGAGCTCGGCGAGCTGATGCAGGCGATCTGGACCCGACGCGTCGATCGCTACAGCGAATTGCGCGCGGCGCTGCGCGCCCGCGCGGGCGACAAGATCGAGATGTACTACATCGGCGGATGATGGCAATGGCCACACGTTCACGCTCCGGGTTGACGCACCTTGATCGTTCCGAGCGGCCCGCCATGGTCGACGTGGGCGACAAGGTCGTGACGCGGCGCGAAGCCACGGCGGAAGCGAACCTGAGGCTGCCACGCGAAGTGGCCCGGGCCCTGCAGGCCAGCGGCCACCGCACGCGCAAAGGCCCGGTGTTCGATACCGCAATCATCGCCGGCATCCAGGCCGTCAAGCGCACCCATGAGCTGATTCCGTTCTGCCATCCGTTGCCGATAGATCACTGCTCGGTCGACATCGAGCAGCGTCGCGGCGGCGTCATTCGCGTGCGCTGCAGCGTATCCGTGCAGCATCGCACCGGCGTCGAAATGGAGGCCTTGACCGGCGCCACGGTAGCTGCGCTGACGATCTACGACATGTGCAAGGCGCTGTCGCACGACATCGTCATCGAGCAAGTGAAGCTGCTGGCCAAGTCCGGTGGGCGCCGCGACTTCCAGCGCGGCCGCAGGCCGCGCAAGACATGACCGCGCCGCTGTATGGCCTGGTGCTGGCCGGTGGACGCAGCACGCGGATGCATCGCGACAAGGCGGCCCTCGTCTACCACGGGCGCAGCCAGCTCACCGAGGCGTTCGACCGGCTGGAGTCCGTGGTCGCGCGCCGCTTCGTGTCGGTGCGACCCGACCAGGTCCAGGATGAGCTGCGGCGTGGCTTTCCACAGATCGTGGACCTGCGCGCTGGGCTCGGTCCGCTGGCGGGCATCCTCTCTGCGCTGCACAGCCACCCGGACGCAGCCTGGCTCGTGCTCGCCTGCGACCTTCCCTTCCTGGACACCGAGACGCTGCTGCACCTGCGCAGCGGCCGCGACCCCGCGCGCGTTGCCACCGCCTACCGCTCGGCGCACGACGGGCTGCCGGAACCGCTGTGCGCGATCTGGGAACCGGCCGCGCTTGCGGCGCTCGAATCCTTCGCCGCCACCGGCCGCAATTGCCCGCGCAAGTTCCTGCTGCAGGCCGACACGCGCCTGCTGGATCTGCCGCGCGCCAGTGCGCTCGACAACGTCAACTCTGCGACCGAGTATTGGGATGCCATGACCGCCATTCAGCCCGACAGCGCGCACGCGCCACTTCGCATCCGTGTGCAGTACTACGCGCTGCTGCGCGAGCAGGCCGGGCGGAGCGAGGAGACGGTGCAGACCACCGCCCGCTCGGCAGCGGCCCTCTACGACGAACTGCGCACGCGTTATCCCTTCACGCTGGCGCGCGACTCCCTGCGGGTGGCGGTCAACGCCGAGTTCGGCGACTGGCAACAGCCGCTGGCCGACGGCGACACGCTGGTATTCATCCCGCCGGTTGCGGGCGGCTGAGCCGGTCGATGAACCGCTTCGAGTTCAGCCACACCGCGATCGACATCCCGGCCGCGCAGGCGACGCTGGCGGATCCGGTCTGCGGCGGCTATGCCGCGTTCGAAGGCTGGGTCCGCAACCACAACGAAGGCCTCGCGGTGCGGCGGCTGGAGTACGAAGCGTTCGAGGCGCTGGCAGTCAAGGAAGGCGAGCGCATCGTGGCGGAGGCGCAGCGCCGCTTCGGAGTCGAGCAGGCGCGTTGCATTCACCGCATCGGCGACCTGACGATCGGCGACCTGGCAGTCTGGGTGGGCGTGAGCGCGCGGCATCGCGACGAGGCCTTCCGGGCCTGCCGCTACATCATCGACGAGGTCAAGCATCGCGTCCCGATCTGGAAGAAGGAACACTACGAGAACGGCGACTCAGGCTGGGTCAACTGCGAGCGCTGCGCCACGGCGCCGCGCCCCGATCCAGAACCTCTCGCCGCCGATGCCCATGCGGACACGGACACGGACACGCATACGCAAGCGCATCCGCACTCACACGCGCATGCACACTCTCACGCGGACTCACATGTCAACGAGCCCGCGCCGGCGCCCGACTACTCCCGCCAGATGGCGCTGCCCGACGTCGGGGCGCGAGGCCAGGCCGCACTGCGCGCCAGCCACGTGGCCGTCATCGGTGCCGGGGGCCTTGGTGTGCCCGTTCTGCAATACCTGGCGGGGGCTGGCGTCGGCGCCCTGACGGTCGTCGACGGCGATCGACTCGAAGCCTCCAACCTGCATCGCCAGACCTGGTATCAGCTCGCCGACTGCGGCCAGCCGAAGGCGGAGCTCGCCGCCACGCGCGTCCGGGCACTGAATCCACAGGTGCGGGTGCAGGCGCGCGCGCAGCGGCTGGACGCGGCGAACGGCGCCGACTGGCTCGCCGATGCCGATCTGATCGTCGACTGCACGGATAACTTCGGCAGCAAGTTCCTGCTCAACGACCTGGCAGTGACCCTGCGCAAGCCGGTGCTGTTCGCCAGCGTTTATCAGTACGAGGGCCAGCTGCAGATGGTGCGGCCGGACGACAGCGGAGCCTGCCTGCGGTGTCTTTGGCCGCAGGCGACCCGCGACGGGCTGGTTGGCAACTGCGCCGAGGCAGGCGTGCTCGGGCCGGTACCGGGCGTGTTCGGCAGCCTGCAGGCGCTGGAAGCGCTCAAGCACCTGCTGGGCCTGCCGGGGCGGTTGCGCGACGAGCTGTTGATGATGGATCTGCTGACGTTCTCGGTGACGCGTGTGCGGGCACGCCGCGCGGGCGAATGCACGCAGGCGCCTTGCGGGCGGATCGATGCAGCGCTGCAGTCGGCGCGCAGCCAGCTCGCTGCGCGCCGCGCTGCCGATTCGGCCGGCGAGTCGATCGAAACGCAGTTCGACTCGATCGACGCGGCGCGGCGCGCCGGCTTTGCGATCGTTGATGTGCGCGAAGCGCTGGAAGTTGCGGCCGCGCCAATCGCGCCGGCGGCGGCCGCGGACGAACCGCCGGTCCAGGTATTGCCGCTGAGCGCGCTGCTGGAGGGCGCTGCGCCGCGCACGGCGGAAGGGCCACTGCTCATGGTGTGTGCGCGTGGCCAGCGCAGCCTCACCGCAGCTCAGGCGCTACGCGAGCGCGGGCTGGCACGAGTCTTTTCGCTGCGGGGCGGGCTCGCCGGGCTGCCGGATCGCGCCGCGAACTGATCGCGACCTGGGTCAGGGCCGCGACTGGCCGCTGCCGCGCACCACGTACTTGTAGCTGGTCATCTGTTCCACCCCCACCGGGCCGCGCGCGTGGAAGCGGTCGGTCGAGATGCCGATCTCGGCGCCCATGCCGAACTCGCCGCCATCAGCAAACTGGGTCGACGCGTTGTGCAGCACGATGGCGCTGTCGACACCGTCCAGGAAACGCCGGGCGGTCGCCGCATTCGCAGTGACGATGGCGTCCGTGTGCGCCGACCCATAGCGCGCAATGTGTTCCATCGCTGCGTCGACCCCATCGACGACGCGCGCCGCAATGATGCTGTCCAGGTATTCGGTGCCCCAGTCAGCCTCGGTCGCGGGCTCGACCCGTGCATCCACGGCCTGCACCGTCGCATCGCCGCGCACCGCGCAGCCCGCCGCCAGCAGATCCTTGATGATCGGGCCCAGATGCGTCGCCACGGCGCGCCGATCGACCAGCAGAGTCTCGGCGGCGCCGCAGATGCCGGTGCGCCGCATCTTGGCGTTGACCACCAGCGTGCGCGCCATGGCCAGGTCCGCCTCGGCGTCGACATAAACGTGGCAGTTGCCCTCGAGGTGTCCGATGACCGGCACCCGTGCCTCGTCCTGGACGCGCTTGACGAGGCTCTTGCCACCCCGAGGCACGATCACGTCGACGTAGTCCGTCATGTTCGCGAGCAGGTAGCCCACTGCCGCACGGTCCGTGGTGGGCACCAGCTGGATGCAGCCTGGCGGCAGGCCGGCGGCAACCAGCCCCTCGACCAGGCCGGCGTGGATTGCGCGGCTGGAATGCTCGCTCTCCGAACCGGCGCGCAGGATGACCGGATTGCCGGACTTGAGGCAGAGAGCGCCCGCATCGGCGGTGACGTTGGGTCGGCTCTCGTAGATGATGCCGACCACGCCGAGCGGCACGCGTACGCGGGCGATCTTCAGGCCGTTCGGGCGATCCCACTCGGCGATGACCGAGCCGATCGGATCCGGTAGCGCCGCGATGTCGACCAGCCCGCGGGCCATGGCCTCGACGCGCCCCGCATCGAGCTTCAGGCGGTCCAGCAACGCTGCGCTGAGGCCCTTGGCGCGGCCCGCTTCCATGTCACGCCGGTTGGCTTCCAGCAGCGCCGGTGAGGCGGCGCGCAATGCGGCGGCGGCTGCTTCGAGCGCCGCGTTCTTCTGCGCGGTGCTGGCGCGGGCCAGCACTGGCTGCGCAGCCAGTGCCGCGCGTCCGAGAGCATCCATCAGCGGCCCGATTGCCGCGCCGTTGTCAGCCAGACTTGCGCTCACTGCAGCACCAGATCGTCCCTGTGAATGAGTTCGTCGCGGCCGCGGAAGCCGAGGATAGCCTCGATGTCGGCGCTTTGCCGTCCGAGCAGTCGCGCCGCATCCACGTCCGAGTAGCCAATAATGCCACGGGCAATCTCCCGCCCCTGCAGGTCCCGCACGCTGACCGTATCGCCGGCCTCGAAGCGGCCCTCCAGGCGCACGCCGCCGGCGGGTAACAGGCTCTTGCCGGCGCGCAGTGCCCGCTCGGCGCCGGCGTCGATGACAATCGACCCCGCCGGACGCAGGGTGCCTGCGATCCACTGCTTGCGCGCCACCGCCGGCGACTCGGACGGCACGAACCATGTGCAACGGACACCTTCTGCAATCCTGCGCACCGGATGCAACGGCTGCCCCGCGGAGATGCACATATGACACCCGGCGGCCACGGCAATGCGCGCGGCGGCGATCTTGGTGGCCATGCCACCGCGACCGACGTCCGACGCCGAGCCTCCGCCCATCGATTCGATCTCCGGTGTGATCGCCTCGACCCGCGCGATGAACCGGGCCGCCGGATCCCGATTCGGATCAGCGGTATACAGGCCATCGATGTCGGACAGCAGCACCAGGCAATCCGCGCTGGTCATCTGCGCCACCCGGGCGGCGAGGCGATCGTTGTCGCCGTAGCGGATTTCTGCGGTCGCAACCGTATCGTTCTCATTGATGACCGGCAGCGATCCGCGCGCCAGCAGTTCGGTCAGTGTCGCGCGGGCGTTGAGATAGCGCTGCCGCTCCTCGCTGTCCTCGAGCGTCAGCAACACCTGTGCGACCGTGACGCCGTGAGCGCCGAGCAGCTCCGAATAGGCATGCGCAAGCCGAATCTGGCCGACGGCGGCCGCGGCCTGGCTTTCCTCCAGCCGCAGCGGGCCGCGCGCCAGGCCCAGCTGCCGCCGACCGAGCGCGATTGCCCCGGAGGACACCAGGATGACCTCCTGGCCGCGCGCGCGCAGCTCGACCAGGTCCTCGACCAGGGTCTGCAACCAGGCGCGATTCAGGTCCCCGCGCTGGGAATCAACCAGCAGCGCGGAACCCACTTTGACCACAACGCGGCGCGCCCGCGCCAGCGGCTGAGCATTTTCATGGGACTCGGGGGAGGTCGCGGTCATGATGGCAAGGTTACCAGCCACCGTTGCTCCGGCGATGAACGGGCCAGTAAGATTCCGCGCCAGAACGCCGGACCGGGAATTGATTCACAGAGGGCTTCCGTGAGCAGAGACAACGAACCCGTCAAGGGACAGTGGTACGAGAACCTCGAAGAAGACGAGACCTTCCGGGTCCGTCGCATCGACGAGGACTCCGAACTCATCGAGATCGAGTACCTGGACGGCGACATCGAAGAACTCGACGTCGAAACCTGGCACACCCTCGACCTCGAGCTGACGTCAGAGCCCGAAGGCTGGGCCGACGATGACGAGGAAGACGAGGAGGAAGTAGAAGAGGAAGAAGACGACGACGATGACGATTGGGATGACGACGACGACGAAGAGGACGAGGACCCGGAAGACAACGACGATGGTCGTTGAACGTTCCTGCGTCACCCCGGTGCGTGGATCTGTCCCGAGCAGGCCGGACCGCAGCAGACTGACTTGAGCGGCGGCGACGACAGCTGGTTCCACGAGAAGGAGTCCGCCTGGCTCTACCTGCACGTGGCCGCGAAGGAGACGGACCCGGTCCGCTCGCAGATGTTCGCACGGCTCGCGGCGGCGGCGGAACATCAGGCCGGCAAATGGGCGGACTCGCACCCCGGCCCTGCACTGCAGTTCACCCCCACCCTGCGCGCCCGCATCGTCGCGCGACTGGTTCGATTGATAGGCCCGGTGCGGATGCGGCCGGTGCTGGTAGCCATGAAGCTGCGCGGCATGTCGATCTACAGCTCGCCGGCAACGCCCCGAACCACGGCACCCGGCCACGTGATGCCTACCAGCGTCAGCCAGGTCGGCGAGCGCCATCGCAGCGTCTCCGGCGGCAACCTGCGCGCGGCAGTGTTCGGCGCCAATGACGGACTCGTTTCCAACGCCAGCCTGATCCTGGGCGTCGCGGCAGCCGGCGCACCGAGCGAAACCGTGCTGCTGACCGGCGTCGCCGGGTTGCTCGCCGGAGCGCTGTCGATGGCCTCCGGCGAGTACGTATCGGTGCGCTCGCAGCGCGAGATGTACGAGTACCAGATCGCGCTCGAGAAAGAGGAACTGCTGGAATACCCCGGCGAGGAAGCCGAAGAACTGGCGCTGATCTACAACGCCCGCGGACTGCCGATCGAGGAAGCCCGCAAGCTCGCGCAGACCCTGCTCGCCGATCCGGAACTCGCCCTCGACACGCTCGCGCGCGAGGAGCTGGGGCTGAATCCGGACGATCTCGGATCCCCGCTGGGCGCGGCGGTGTCGTCTTTCCTGAGTTTTGCGGTGGGCGCAGTGCTGCCACTGGCTCCGTTCCTGGTCGGCCTGCGCGACAGCCCGGCGATCATCGCAACCGTTGCGATCGCGATCGTGTCCCTTGCGGGCGTCGGCCTGGCGATCAGTCTCTTCACCGGCCGCGGCGCCTGGCGCGGCGCAGCGCGCATGGTCCTGATCGGCGGCGGCGCCGGCATCGCCTCCTGGCTGCTCGGCAAGCTGCTGGGCGTCGCGATGGGCTGACGCGCGACGGGCGGCCCGATGAAAGTGTTCGGCATCGTCGGCCGCAAGGGCAGCGGCAAGACGCACCTCGCGGTTCGGCTGATCCACGAACTGCGCTCCCGCGGACTGCGCGTCTCCAGCATCAAGCACACCCACCATCACGAACCGCAGCTCGAGCCACCAGGCAAGGACAGCTACCGGCACCGCGCCGCCGGCGCCCAGGAGGTGGTGTTGGCGACGGACCACGGGTGGGTGCTGTTTCACGACCACCGGCCGCCCGCTGCGCTGGCGGCGGCCGCCGCCACGCCAGCGCCGACGCTGGCCGAAATCCTGCCGCGGCTGGCGCCCTGCGACGTCCTGTTGGTGGAGGGCTACAAGCACGACCGCAACGTTGTACGGCTCGAGGTGTTCCGCTGCCGCGAAGCGGCCGAGCCCCCGCTGGCTGAACTGGACGACACCATCCTCGCCGTCGCCTGCCCTGCGGCGACCGCCAGGCTGAGCGCGCGGCTGGAAGATCGGCGCCTCGATCTCGACGACACCGGCGCCATTGCCGATTTTCTGCTGTCAAATTGAGTCGCCGGCCCCAGGCCGCCGGATCTTCCGCCCAGACCGGACTGAGCAGAACCTTGTCGATGCGGCGGCGCTGGCCACGCCGCGGCTGATTGCCTTGTCAGGACGCAACAGAAGGCCTTGATTCCCGCGCCTGTGGACCCGCCAACCCCTTGAATTCAATCAAACTGCCCGAACCTATGGCGACAAGGTTGCCGTCCCGATAGAGTGCCTGGAACGAGACCCGTTGGAACGGGTCCAATCAGGCGACCGAAGGATCGGTCGCGGCACCAGCCAAGGCCACTGCAAAAGGAATTAAGACACCATCATGAAGCGCGTATTTCTGTTTGTGCTCACTAACCTCGCCGTCATGCTCGTCCTGTCGATCGTGGTGCGGGTGCTGGGTCTAGACCAGTACATCACCGCGCAGGGCGGCAGTTACGGTGGGCTGCTGGCGTTCGCAGCCGTCTTCGGCTTTGGCGGCGCCATCATTTCGTTGCTGATGTCCAAGTGGAGCGCCAAGCGCGCCATGGGCGTGCAGGTCATCACCCAGCCCGCCAACGCCACGGAGCAGTGGCTGTTCGACACGATACGGGCGCAGGCCCAGCAGGCCGGCATCGGCATGCCGGAAGTCGGCGTGTTCGAATCCGACGACCCGAACGCGTTTGCCACCGGTGCGAACAAGAACAAGGCGCTGGTCGCCGTCAGCACCGGACTGCTGCGCAAGATGAAGCGCGAAGAAGTCGAGGCGGTGCTGGGCCACGAGATCGGCCATGTGGCCAATGGCGACATGGTCACGCTCACCCTGATCCAGGGCGTGGTCAATACGTTCGTGATCTTCCTCGCACGCATCATCGGCAACTTCGTCGACAAGGCGATCCTCAAGAACGACAACGGCCGCGGCATAGGCTACTTCGCGACGGTCATCGTGGCCGAGATCACGCTGGGCATCCTCGCGAGCGTCATCGTGATGTGGTTCTCGCGGAAGCGTGAGTTCCGAGCGGATACTGCCGGCGCCAAGCTCTCGGGCGCGCGCAACATGATCGGCGCACTCGAAGCCCTGAAGCGCTCACATGAGCCTGCACCGCTGCCGGAACAGATGCGCGCGTTCGGCATCAATGGCGGCCGCCCGACGGGCCTCAAGCGGCTGTTCATGAGCCACCCGCCGCTGGAAGAGCGGATCGACGCACTCAAGCGCGCCAACGGGCTGGCCTGAACGGGTCAGCCGGAACCACTCAGCAGTAACTGACTTCTTCCACACCGTGAAGCCCCCGGCTGCCTCGCGCAGCCGGGGGTTTCGCTTTTGTGAGTGCGGACGACCATGAGTGCAGCAGATACAGCAGGACCATCGACACGAGCGCGTCTGGGTGCCTGGATCGAATCCGCGGGCGTGCAGCGCTGGATCATCGTCCTGATCATCGTCAATGCCGTCATCCTGGGGCTGGAAACGGCTCCGTCGGTCATGGCAAGTGCTGGCTCGGTACTGCGTTTCGCGGACCACGCGATACTGGCAGTGTTCGTACTCGAGCTGCTGGCCAAGCTGGCGGCGCACGGCCTGCGCTTCTTCCGCAGCGCCTGGAATGTGTTTGACCTGATCGTGGTCGGGATTGCGCTGCTGCCCGCGTCCGGGCCGTTGGCGGTGCTGCGGGCCCTGCGGGTGCTGCGGGTGCTGCGGCTGGTATCGGCGATCCCGAAGATGCGCTTCGTGATCGAATCGCTGGTGCGATCCCTGCCGGGTATCGGCTCGATCTTCCTGCTGCTGCTGATCTTCTTCTATGTGTTCTCGGTGATGGCGACGAAACTGTTCGGCGCGCTGTTCCCGCAGTGGTTCGGCAGCCTGTTCGGCTCGATGTTCTCGCTCTTCCAGATCATGACGCTGGAAGGCTGGGTTGAAATCGCCCGTGCCGTGATGGTGCCGTTTCCCCTCGCCTGGGTGTTCTTCCTGACGTTCATACTCATTGGCACCTTCACGGTGCTCAACCTCTTCATAGCGGTGATCGTCAACGCCTCCCAGGAGGATCCGGAAGCGGTCGGCAGGGAGTTGCGCGCCGTGCGCGCGGAGCTCGCCGAACTGCGTCGCGAACTGGCGCAATCGCATCCGGCCGGGGAGTCGCCGCGTAAGCAGTGACAGAGCCGTGGTCCGGGCACCGGACCGCATTAGACAGGCCTGCCACCGATTGGCTATGGTAGCGTGATGATCAGCCTGAGACTGGTTGTAAGCCTTTGAATTCTGAGGGTCCGATGTCCACAAGCCGCCCTGATGCCAATGCCAGTTTCTGGTCCCGGACCGGTGGCGCGCTGCTGCGCTGGTTCGACACCGCGAGGGCTCCCACCGAGGGGCATCCCGGCACCGACGACGAGGACCGGGTCGACTGGGCGCGGATCCTGCCGTTCGTATTCATGCATGCCACCTGCCTGTGCGTAATCTGGGTGGGCTGGAGTCCTGTGGCCGTCGCGGTTGCCGCCATTGCGTACTTCGTGCGGATGTTCGCCATCACCGGCTTCTACCACCGCTACTTTTCCCACCGCTCGTTCAAGACCTCGCGTGTCGGCCAGTTCGTGTTCGGCATGATCGGTGCCGCCGCCGTGCAACGCGGCCCGGTCTGGTGGGCCGCGCATCACCGGCACCACCACGCACATTCGGATCGCGAGCCGGACTCGCACTCGCCGATCGTCCATGACTTCCTGCGTTCGCACATGGGCTGGTTCCTGACGCGCAAGGGCTTCACGCCGGACCTGCGTCGCGTCCGCGACCTGATGCAGTTTCCAGAGCTGCGCTGGCTGGACCGCTTCGACATCCTCGTCCCGGTGGCGCTGGCCATCGGCATGTTCGGCCTCGGCGTGCTGCTGGAGAACGTGGCGCCGCAGCTCGGCACCACCGGCTGGCAGATGCTGATCTGGGGCTTCTTCATTTCCACGGTCGTCTGTTCGCATGCGACGTTCACGATCAACTCGCTGTCGCACGTGTTCGGCAACCAGCGCTACCGCACCGGCGACGCCAGCCGCAACAACTGGCTGCTGGCCCTGGTGACGCTCGGTGAAGGCTGGCACAACAACCACCACCACTACCCCAGTGCTGCGCGGCAGGGCTTCTACTGGTGGGAAGTCGACATCACCTGGTACATGCTCAAGCTCCTGTCGTGGCTGGGCATCATCTGGGACCTCAAGCCGGTGCCGGTTTCAGCCCGCGACCATTCCACGCGCCGCATCCGTCCGTACCGCTGAGCGCCGCATGAGCCGCATCGCCGTCATTGGCTCCGGCATCGCCGGCATGACAGCCGCGCGCCGGCTCCATGAGGCCGGCCACGACCTGGTCGTGTACGAAGCCGCAGACTATTTTGGCGGTCACACTGCGACGGTCGATGTGCACCTGCACGGCCGGCACTACGCGATAGACACCGGCTTCATCGTCTTCAACGACTGGACCTACCCGAACTTCATCGCGCTGCTCGAGGAGATCGGCGCGCAGTGGCAGTGGTCCAACATGAGCTTCTCGTTCCGTTGCGACCGCAGCGGCCTCGAGTACAACGGCACGTCGGTCAACTCACTGTTTGCCCAGCGTCGCAACGCACTGAGCCCTTCGTTCATGCGCATGGTGGCCGACATCCTGCGCTTCAATGCGCGGGCGCCGGCGCTGCTGCAGCAACCGGAAACCGGCCTGGCGCTAGGAACCTACCTCGCGCGCGGCCGCTACTCGCGCGGCTTCATTGATCGCTATGTATTGCCGATGGGCCGAGCAATCTGGTCGGCCACCAGCTCGGCGATTCTGCAGTTCCCGGCCCGGTTCTTTGTCGACTTCTTCGACCGACACGGCTTTCTGAACGTCAACAACCGGCCGGTGTGGCGCACGATCAAGGGCGGCTCGCGCGAGTACGCGCGCAAGCTGGTCGCGCCGTTCAGGCAACGGATCCGGCTGAACACGCCGGTGCTGGGCGTGCGCCGCGATGCCTCCGGCGTCACGGTGCGCTCGGGCGCCGGGGACACCGACCGTTTCGACCAGGTTTTCTTCGCCTGCCACAGCGACCAGGCGCTCAGGATGCTCGAAGACCCGTCGCCGCAGGAGCGCGAGTTGCTCGGTGCGTTCCCGTACCAGACCAACGATGCAACGCTGCACACCGATGTCAGCATGCTGCCGCGCGAGCCGCTGGCGGTCGCCGCCTGGAACTACCACCTCACGACACAGAACCAGAGTCGCGTCGCCCTGACCTACAACATGAACATCCTGCAGACCCTGGTCGCGCCGGAGGTGTTCATGGTCACGCTGAACCGGGATGCCGAGATCGACCCTGCTCTGGTGCTTGGCCGTTACACTTACGATCACCCCGTCTATACACCCGCCGCCGTCGCCGCCCAGGGCCGGCGCGCCGAGATCAGCGGCGTCAACCGCACCTGCTACTGCGGCGCGTACTGGCGCTATGGGTTCCACGAAGACGGCGTCGTCAGTGCGCTGTGGGCCCTCGAGGACTACGCCCGCGGCGGCGGACAGGTCGCTGTCGCGCCGCTGCGCGCGAACATGCGCCCGCGCGCCGAGCAGCGCCCCGCGCTGCAGCGTACGGGCTGACAGACGAACCGCACTGCATGGTCACCGTGGTCACCGAGGCTCGTCCGACTGCGTCTGCGCGCAGCACCTCGAGCGCGTTGTACACCGGCACGATCCGGCATCGACGCTTTGCGCCGCAGCCGCATGATTTCCAGTATCCGATCTTCATGACGCTGGTCGATCTGGCGGAACTGCCCGGGCTCTTCGACCGTTTCTGGCTCTGGTCGGCGCGTCGGCCGGCGCTGGCCTGGTTCCGGCGCGCCGACTATCACGGCGACGCGCGCATCCCGCTCGATGTCGCCGTGCGCGACCTCGTGGAGCGGGAAACGGGCCGACGGCCACTGGGCCCGGTCCGCCTTCTGACGCACCTGCGCTTCTTCGGCTGGGCTTCCAATCCGGTGAGCTTCTACTATGTGTATGACGCTCAGGATGAGCACGTCGAGACTATCGTGGCCGAGATAACCAACACACCGTGGGACGAGCGCCACGCCTACGTGCTGGCGGTGGCCGACTCGGAGTCCGCTGGCGCCCGCGTGCACCGCTGGCAGTTCGAGAAGGCTTTCCACGTGTCGCCGTTCCTGCCCATGGACATGCGCTATGACTGGCGGTTTGCGGACCCCGCCGGCACCCTTGGGGTGCACATGGAAAACTGGCGCGATGGGCAACGCGTTTTCGACGCCACGCTGACACTGCGACGTGAACCGCTGACTTCTGCCTCGCTGGCGGGCGCCCTCGTCAGCTTTCCTGTGATCACGCTCAAGATCAGCGCGATGATCTACTGGCAGGCGCTGCGGCTCTGGTTGAAGCGCACGCCCTTCTTCACCCATCCGAAGCTTGCCGGCCCGAAGAAAACCAACGACACGGGGATGACGATCGCGCCATGAACTCCGAAACCAATGCCGCCAAGACGTCGATCATCCCGGTCGACCTCGAACTCCCCAACCTGCCCGCAGGCCCGTCCTTGCTGGCAAGGCTCGGCCGCCGGCTGATGCTTGGCCAGTTCGCCAACATCCGCCACGGCGAACTGCGCGTGCTGGAGGGCGGCGTAGAACGGCGCTTCGGCCAGCGGACACCCGAATGCGACCTGTCCGTCACGATCACGGTCGATCATCCGCAGCTGTTTGCCGATGCCGCGTTCGGCGGCACGGTGGGCGGCGGCGAAGCGTACATCCGCGGGCTCTGGCGCTGTGACGACCTCACGGGCCTCGTGCGGCTGTTCGTCGTCAACCGCGATTTCATGAACGGCATGGACAGTCGCTGGTCCCTGGTCAGCCGTCCGTTGCTGCAGTTCTTCCATGTGCTCAACCGCAATACCCGCAGCGGCAGCGCGCGCAACATCACCGCCCACTACGACCTTGGCAACGAGCTGTACGAGCTGATGCTCGATGAGTCCATGGCTTACTCGTGCGGCATCTTCGAACGCGACGATGCCACGCTGCACGAGGCGCAGCTCGCCAAGTTCGACGCCGTCTGCCGCAAGCTCGCGCTGACCCCCGGCGACCGGGTCGTCGAGATCGGCACCGGCTGGGGTGGACTCGCGATGCACGCGGCAAAGCACTACGGCTGCCACGTCACCACCACCACGATTTCGCAACAGCAGCACGACTACGCGCGCGAACGGATTGCCCGCGCCGGCCTGTCGGATCGCATCACGCTGCTGCTCGCGGACTACCGCGACCTGAAGGGGCGGTTTGACAAGGCGATGTCGATCGAGATGATCGAGGCCGTGGGCGCCAACTATCTCGAAACCTACCTGGCGAAGTGCTCGTCGCTGCTGGAGCGCAACGGTGCGATGCTGCTGCAGGCGATCACCATCCAGGACCAGTTCTACGAGCAGGCCCGCAAGTCGGTCGACTACATCCAGCGCTTCGTGTTTCCCGGCAGCTTCATACCGTCGGTATCCGCGATCACCGACGCACTGACCCGTTCCACGGACATGAAGATCTTCCACCTCGAGGACATCGGCCCGCACTATGCCCGCACGCTGCGCCTGTGGCGCGAACGCTTCTTCGCAAACCTGGGCGAAGTGCGCCGGCTGGGCTATCCGGACCGGTTCGTCCGGCTGTGGGAGTACTACCTGGCTTACTGCGAAGGCGGCTTCGCCGAACGTCAACTCGGCGACGTGCAGCTGCTGCTGACCAAGCCAGGCTGTCGCCGTGCTCCAGTGCCCACCGCCGCATCGGCCATGCCTGCATGATGCAGGGGCCGGGCGGCCTGCTCGGACCGCTGTTTGCGCAGCTCGGCCCCGACGTGCTGCGGACCGACTCTGCCGATTTCGCCGCGCGGCTCACCGACCACCGCGGCCTGTTCACCGGGCGCGCATTGGCGCTCGCGCTTCCCCGCAATGTCGAAGAGGTCGCGGCGATCCTCGCCTTCTGCCACGTGCGCCGAATCGGCGTAGTGCCACAGGGCGGCAACACCAGCTATTGCGGCGGCGCAACGCCGGACGAGACAGGCTCGCAGCTGCTGCTAGCGCTCGACCGCATGGCGCGAGTTCGCTCGGTCGATCCGGTGGGCTGCGCCATGGTGGCCGACGCCGGCTGCACGCTCGCCAGCCTGCAGCAGGCGGCGCGCGACGCCGATCGCCTGTTCCCGCTGAGCCTCGGCTCACAGGGCAGCTGCCAGCTCGGCGGCAACCTGTCGACCAACGCCGGCGGACTGGACGTGCTGCGCTACGGCATGGCGCGCGATCTGGTGCTCGGACTCGAAGTCGTGCTGGCTGACGGGCGGGTGCTGTCGAACCTGGGCACGCTGCGCAAGGACAACACCGGCTATGACCTGCGTCACCTGTTCCTGGGAGCCGAAGGCACGCTTGGCGTGATAACGGCAGCCAGTCTGAAGCTGTTTCCGGCGCCGCGGCAGACGGTGACGGCACTGGCAGCCTGCGGCAGCGTAGCCGCTGCGGTCGCGCTGCTCGAGCAGCTGCGCGCCGCCTCCTCCGATCGC
This sequence comes from Gammaproteobacteria bacterium, assembly GCA_031431655.1. Lineage (GTDB taxonomy): Bacteria > Pseudomonadota > Gammaproteobacteria > Steroidobacterales > Steroidobacteraceae > UBA964. The sequence continues at coordinate 19,636 of JANPDV010000007.1, forward strand.
CTCAGCTCCTTCGAACTGATACCGGCGAATGCGCTCGACCTGGTGCTGCAGCACATCCCCGGCACCGTTCGCCCGCTGCCAG
>JANPDV010000008.1:0-7613 GCA_031431655.1 Gammaproteobacteria bacterium
GCCAAGCCCGCCACGGCAACACCACCCGCAAAGGCGCCTGCCGCGGCGCCGGTTGCCGCCGGGCCGCCGAAGCTCGATGAGAAGGATCCACTCGCAGTCGCTCTGGGCTACCACAGCGATGCCGCCAAGGTCGATCCGAAGAAGAATCCGACTTTCAAGGCCGGGCAGAATTGCAGCGTCTGCCTGCAATTGCAGGGCAAGGCGGGAGACGCCTGGCGGCCATGCAACCTCTTCCCGGGCAAGGTCGTCGCGAGCACCGGCTGGTGCAGGACCTACGTCAAGAAGCCAGGCGCTGCGGTCTGAGCCGAAGCAGCGCGCCGGCCGACTCTCTCGATTGGGGCCGCGACGGCGCGGACTGGCTGAACCGTGGCGCCAGTAACTTTGTATCCGCCGCCGGTGTGCGCAGTCTGGTCATCGACACCCAGCGCAGTTACCTCAGGCAGGGCAATGCGAGCAAGCTCGCGCAGTGGCTTGGTGGCCAGTATCTCTATCTGCCTGGTGCGAGCGGCGCTTCTATCGCCGCCACGGCACGCCAGGCGTCCCAGGAGGCGATTTCAGCATGATCATTCGAAACACAACTGGCCTGCTCGATACAGCTCGTCGCACGACACGACGAGCGTTAGCCGCGGTTGGCCTTTGCTGCGCATTGTCGCTGGCGGCGGCGCAAGGCGCGTGGGCACAGGGGCAGGGCGGCGCTGCGTCCGGTGCCACGTCCCCAGCGTCCGTTCCCGCTGCGGCGAACGCTGCCACGGTGCTGATCACCGGCTCGAGTCGCGGCATCGGTTTCGAGCTGGCGCGACAGTATGCCGCGGCCGGCTGGAAGGTCATCGCGACCGCGCGCAAGCCAGCGGAGTCAGCCGCGCTCACCGAGCTCGCAGCGAAGTACAAGTCCGTTCGCCTGGAGCAGCTCGATGTGGTCGATGGCGCCAGCGTCGCGGCGCTTGCGCAGCGCCTTGCCGGTGTGCCGATCGACGTGCTGATCAACAACGCGGGGGATACGGACGGCTTCAAGGGTCAGTCGTTCCAGAAGCTCGCGCATGACCGCTTCAGCTACGCGATGGAGCTCAACGCCCACGGACCGATTCGCGTCATCGAGGCGCTGTTCCCGAACATGCTCGCGGGCCGACAGAAGAAGATCCTGGCGGTTTCGTCGCTGGCGGGTTCCTTCGGCATGAACGGTGGCGGCATGCCCGGCGGGTACTGGTACAAGTCCAGCAAGGCCGCGCTCAACATGCTGATGCTTTCGCTCGCCCAGGACGTCAAGGCGCAGGGCGTCATCGTGGCCTGCCTTTCGCCCGGGCAGGTGGACACGCAGGGCTTTGCCGCACGCGGCATCCGCATGCCGGGTGTCGTCGAGGTCGGGATCAGCGTGCAGGGTCTGCGCAAGGTGATCGACGGGCTGACGATCGCACAGACGGGTACATTCATTCGCTTCACCGGCGAAGTGCAGCCCTGGTGAGCCGCAGCGCCGCTCTTCGGGTTGCCGCGCTGTCCTTTGCAACGCTGATGGCAGGCGGCGCAGTCCAGGCCAGCGCCCAGGTCGTGGCGGCTGATTCGGTGGGGATGGACGCTGCGGCGCTGGCGCAGCTCGACCGGCGCATGCAGGAGCTGGTCACCTCCGGCAAACGCGCGGGAGTCGTCTACGGCGTGATGCGGCGTGGCCGACTGGCCGCACTCCAGGCGCATGGCCTGCGCAACATCGAGCGCGCACTGCCGATGACCACCGACAGCGTGTTCCGGCTGTATTCGCAGAGTCGGGCCGTCACGGCGGCGGCGTTCCTGACACTGCAGGACGCGGGCCGCATCGGCCTCGACGATCCGGTGGCGAAGTATGTGCCCGAGATCGGATCGATGCGCGTCATCAGTGCATTGAGCCGCGACCGCGTGGTTGCGACGGTACCGCAGCGTCGTCCGATGACCGTGCGCCATCTGCTGAACTACACCTCGGGGCTCGGTTACGCGGCGGACTGGCCGCGGCATGCCGGCCCGGACGGCGACACGATGGAGCAGCGTGCCATTCTCAACCTGGGCGGCACGCTCGCCGACATGACCGCGCGCCTGGCGAAGTATCCGCTGCTCTACCAGCCGGGCGCCCGCTGGACCTATGGCTTTCACTCGGACGTGCTCGGCCGCGTGGCGGAAGTGGTGACGAAGGAGCCGTTCGACGCGTTTCTCGACCGTGCCCTGCTGCAGCGGCTCGGCATGCCGGACACGGGCTTCTATCTGCGCCGCGGTGCGCCGGATCGCGTGGCGGAGGTGTATGGGCCCGATGCGGGCGGGCTACTGGCGCCGCGCGTAGCAGTGCCTTCGAGCAACTACACGTCGCGCGGTTCATTCTTCTCTGCCGGCGGGGGCCTGGTCTCGACGGTGCCCGACTACCTGCGTTTTTGCCAGGCGCTGCTCAATGGGGGCGAGCTCGACGGCGTACGCGTGCTGCGCTCCGCCACCGTGGCCGCGATGCTCCGCAATGCGCTGACGGCGGAGCAGGGCGGCGAGGTCAACTGGTACCGCTACGCGCAGGACGACCTGTTTCGTGGCTATGGCTGGGGCCTGGGAATCGGAGTGCGGCTGCCCGACCACGTGCACACGGTGCCGGGCTCGGACGGCGATGTGGCCTGGGGCGGGCTCGCGAGCACGGCCTACTTCATCGATCCGCAGCAACAGCTCGTTGCCGTGGCGATGAGCCAGTATCTTGGGCCCGAAGTCAATGAGCTGGCCTTCGTGCTGCGCGAAGGCGTCTACGCGGCGCTGCGGACCAGGCCCCTGGCGCCCGGTCCTAAGTCAGCCGCCAGGTAACGCGGCCCTCGAGCACCGGCGGACGCACCGGGCCGCGTGCCTGGGCGGTGCCGAGATACACGAGGGCAACGATTTCATCCTCTGCTTCGAGGCCGAGCGCCTGCTTGCAGATCGGGTGATAGGCTGCCGCGCCGGTCTTCCACATGCAGCCGAAACCGAGTGCATGGGCCGTCAGCAGCATGTTCTGCACGCAGGCCGCAGTGGCCAGCGATTGCTCGACTGCCGGCACCTTGTGCCCGCGCGCGGCATGGCTCGCGACCGCGATGATGACCGGAGCCCGCTGCGCCTTGTTGCGTTCGCTCTGCAGCTGCTCTGCAGTCGCATCGACGTTCTTTTCCCTGAACACGGCCGCCATCGCCTCGCCCAGCGCGCCACGCGCGCTGCCTTCGAGCACCACGAAACGCCACGGCCCGAGACGGCCGTGGTCCGGCGCACGCGCACCGGAGTCGAGGATGCGCTGCAGTTCGGGCCGCGACGGCGCCGGTTCGACCAGGCGCGTGGCGGAGCTTCGAGTGTCGATCGCTTCGAGCAGGTCCATGCTCCCAAGACTATACGGCCGCGCGCGTGGGCAACAAGCGGCGCGGTGTGCTAGAAGCATGGCGTGACGAGCACAACGCCAATCGGTTCTCCTTCCGCCTTCCAGCGCTGGCGACGCGCCACGCTCGCGCCTTTCGCGACGCCGGCATTCGCCCTGTTCTGGGGGGCCTCGCTGGTCTCGTCGTTCGGCAGCCTGATCCAGACCGTGGGAGCGTCCTGGCTGATGGCGACCATCGCGCCTTCGGCCGACCGCGTCGCCCTGGTGCAGACGGCGGGCGCACTGCCGTTCTTCTTCCTGTCGCTGATCGCCGGGGCGCTGGCGGACACCCACGACCGGCGAAAACTGATGCTGTTTTCACAGGGCCTGATGATCGTCGCGTCAGCCGCACTGGCCGTCTTCACCCTGGCTGGTGAAATCACGCCATCGCTGTTGCTGCTGTTCACGTTCCTGATCGGCTGCGGGGCCGCGGCCTTTGCCCCGGCCTGGCAGGCTTCCATCGGGGAGCAGGTGCCGCGGACGCAGATTCCGTCGGCGATCATGGCAAACGCCATGGGCTTCAACCTGGCCCGCAGCATCGGCCCGGCGATCGGCGGCATCATCGTCGCGCTGAGCGGCGCAGGCGTCGCGTTCGTGATCAACGCGTTCTCGTACATCGGCATGATCGCGACGCTGCTCTGGTGGCGACCGGCGCGCCCGCGCAATCCGCTGCCACCCGAGCCGCTGGGCTCGGCGATCCTCGCCGGCGTCCGCTACGTGCGGCTGTCGCCGCAGATGATGGCGCTGCTGCTACGCTGTCTGCTGTTTTCGCTGCCGGTTGCGGTAACACCGGCCCTGATGCCGATCGTCGCGCGCGACCTGCTGGGCGGCGGGGCGCGCACCTATGGCCTGCTGCTCGGCGCGTTTGGCGTTGGTGCGATGCTCGGCGCCCTGTCGAGCGCGAGCGTGCGTTCGCGCTTCGCCATCGACGGCCTGCTGCGCACGCTCAGCGTGCTGTCCTGCATTTCGATGCTGACGATCGCGGTCAGCCCCTGGCCGCTGCTGACGTTCCTCGCGCACCTGCTGGCCGGGTCCGTCTGGACCCTCGGGCTCGCCAACTTCAACATTGCGGTGCAGCTGTCGTCGCCGCGCTGGGTTACGGGCCGCACGCTCGCCACCTACCAGACGGTGGCTTTCGCCGGCCTGGCCTTCGGCAGCTGGATCTGGGGCCAGCTCGCACATGCGGCGGGACTGCGCGAGACCTACGGCATTGCCGCCGCATGCTCACTGGTGGCACTGGTCGTCGCGCGCTGGAGTCCGGTGTCGGTCTCGTCGCTCGGCTCGCTCGATCCGCAGATCCAGGCCGAAGTGCGTGCGCCCCACGTCGAAATCGGGCCGGAGTCCGGGCCGATCGTCGTGACGATCGAGTACCAGGTCGAGGCCGCCCGCGCCGTTGAATTCATCGCCGTGGCCAACGAGGTCGGACGGATCCGGCGGCGCGATGGGGCGCGCGCGTGGTCCATCTGCCAGGACATCGACCAGCCCGAGTTGTGGGTCGAGCGCTTCGAGAGTCCGACCTGGCTCGACTACCTGCGGCGCCAGTCGCGTCCTACCAAGGCCGACCACCTGGTGCGTGAGCGGCTCGCCAGCCTGATCGCCAGCGAGCGTGGAACCGTTCGCCGCCTGATCGAGCGACCGGCAGGGTCCGAGCCGCTCGGGCCTTCGCGCTCGCGCGACGAGCCGGTTGACGAAGCCCGCCCGCCTTCATGACGAGATGCCTATGCCTCGCCCCAGCGTGATTCTCGACTGCGATCCCGGCGTCGATGACGGCGTCGCCCTGCTGCTCGCATTGCGCGCGCGCGAGCAGCTCGATCTGCTCGGCATTACGACTGTTGCGGGCAACGTGCCGCTGGAGCGCACCACGCGCAACGCGCTGGCGCTGCGCGAGTTGTGCGGACGGCTCGACGTGCCCGTGCATGCCGGTTGCGCGAGGCCGCTGCGCTGCGAGCCGGTGCTGGCCGCCGATTTCCACGGCGAGTCAGGCCTCGGTACGCTGCGCCTGCCGGAGCCGCGTACCAGCGCCGCCCCGGGCAACGCCGTCGATTTCATCGCAAGCACGGTGCTGGCACGCGAACACCAGTCCGTCACCGTCGCGGTCACCGGACCGCTGACGAACCTGGCGACGGCGTTCGAGCAGCAGCCGCGGCTCGCCGCGCGCCTCAAGCAGGTGGTCTGGATGGGTGGCGCGCGGCGCGAGGGCGGCAACATCACCGCGTCGGCCGAGTACAACGCCTATGCGGATCCGCATGCCGCCGAGCGAGTGCTGCGCGCCGGTTGTCCGTTCGTCGCCATCGGCCTGGACGCCACGCATCAGGTGCGGTCGACTGGCGCGCGCGTCGCAGCGTTGCGTGAGCTGCGCGGTCCCTATGCGAATGCGGCAGCCGAGTTGATGGATTTCTCCAACGCGATAGAGCGACGACTTTCGGGCGGCGACGGTGCGCCGCTGCACGATCCCTGCGTCGTCGCCTGGCTGCTGGACAGCGCGCTGTTCCAGACTTCGCCCGTGGATCTGCGCATCGAGACCAATTCCGCCTTGACGCGCGGACACACCGCGGTGGAGTTTCGCAATCCCGACGGCGGCGAGCGCCAAGTGCGCTGGGTGACGCAGGCCGATGCCGGCGGCATCTTCGACCTCGTGATGCTGCACCTGCGGCCCTGAAAGGCGCGGAGGACTCCTGTGAGAATTGCCGTGGTTGGCTCGGTGAACCTCGACCTGGTCGCGAGCGTCGCGACGCTGCCGGCGCCGGGCGAAACGGTCACGAATGCGACGCTGGCACGTCATCCGGGTGGCAAGGGCGCGAACCAGGCCCTGGCCGCGCGCCGGCTCGGCGCCGAGGTCACGCTGATTGCGTGCGTTGGCGATGACGGCCACGCCACCGCGGCATTGCGCCTGCTGCGCGCCGCGGGTGTCGCCTTGCAGCACTGCGTCACGGACCCGACGTTGCCGACCGGCGTGGCGCTGATCGTGGTGGCGGCCGGGGGCGAGAACCAGATCGTGGTAGCGCCCGGCGCAAACCGCGCCCTGCAACCGGCGCACCTTCCGGTCCTGGATTTCGACGCGCTGATCGTGCAGCTGGAGATTCCGGCGGCGACCGTGCTGGCCGCCGCGACACGCGCCAGCGGCTGGGTCACCGTCAACCTCGCTCCGGCGACTGCGGTCGACCCGGCCCTGCTGCGGCGCGCCGACCTCATCGTCGTCAACGAAACCGAAGCACAGTATTACGGCGCAACCCTGCAGCACCTGCCGGGGCTCGTGGCGCTGACGCTCGGCGCGCGCGGCGCGCAGTTATTGCGAGGCGGTGACGTGATTGCCCGGGCGGCGCCACCCGCCGTGCAGGTCGTCGATACCACCGGTGCCGGCGACTGTTTCGTAGCGGCCCTGACTCTGGCCCTGCTGGAAAAGCAGCCCGCTGAGCGTGCGCTGCGCTTCGCGTGCGCGGCCGGGGCGCTGGCCGCCAGTCGGTCCGGTGCGCAGCCGTCGATGCCGCGGCGCGATGAGGTGCAGCGGCTGCTGGGGTTGGGGTGACTGCGCCGCAGGGCGCGTCGCAGGCGGTTGCAGCGGTTCGCCACGCAGCCGCGGCCGTGACGGCCTCAGGCCATGTCGGCCGCAGTGACCACGGTGCGCTTGTGGAACAGCGAGCCGATGAAGCGTCGCGCAGCCTTGCCACCGGTCAGCCATGCGACGCGGCCGCCAGCCTTGACGTCGCGCAGGATGCCGTCGGCCAGGAACGGCGTGACGGTTTCGACCCGATCGCCGAGGATGTTGTAGACGTTCATCATCCGCGCGTAACCCGGGGTACTGGGTTCGCCGAGATCGCGCTTCAGCAGGTCCGTGACGACGATGCCGGGGCTGAGGTAGCAGATGCGCACCTTGCTGTCGCGAGTCTCGGCCAGCAGCGCCTTGTTGAAGTAGGTGAGCGCAAACTTGCTGGCGCCGTACAGCCCCATGCCCGGTGCCGTCATGCCGCTGGAGCCGTAGCCCTCCATGTTGTAGATCGTGCCGCCCTCGGGCTGCGCCTGCATGCCGCGCAGCGCGATCTGCGTGGCGTGCATCATGCCGAGCACGTTGGTCTCCTGCACGTTGCGGATGTCCGCCTCCTTGAGGTCGCCGACGCGCTGTCGGTCGTGCGTGATACCGGCATTGTTGACCCAGTTCTCGACGCGGCCGAACGCCGCGATCGCGGCGTCCCACAGGCGCTGCAGCTGCGCGCGATCGGCGACGTCACACGGCACGCCGACCGCG
>JANPDV010000009.1:0-10445 GCA_031431655.1 Gammaproteobacteria bacterium
GAGATCCTCGAACGGACGCGGTGAATCCAGGCGCGCCACGGAGAACGGCTTGCAAACGTGTGCAAACGGCTGCAAGCTGCCCTGGGGGTCTCTGGCGACAATCGGGGGTGAGTCGTGGACAAGAACACTATTGCTTTTGCATTTGCGATCCTGGGGGGCTTGAGCGGTCAGGCCGGCGCACAGGAATCCGGGGCGCTGGATGAAGTGCTGGTCACTTCGCGGCGCGTGGTGGAGAAACTGCAGGACGTTCCGGTGGCGATCACGGCGTTCACTGCGGCCGACCTGGAGAAACAGGCGATCCGTGACGTCCGCGACATTGCGAACTTCACGCCGAACCTGACATTCACGACCGACAATTCGGGTCGGTCCAATGTTCCCACGATTCGCGGGATCGGGCTCGTGGATGCGCGCGGCTTTGATAATCCCGTCGGCGTCTTCATCGACGGCATTTTCGTGTCCGGGCGTTCGACCCAGAACCTCGCGATGCTCGATCTGGAGCGGGTCGAAGTCATCAAGGGGCCACAGAGCGCGCTCTATGGCCGCAACACTTTTTCCGGCGCCATCAACTACGTCACGCGACCTACGCCAACTACGTTCGTGGCAAACGCCGAGGCCACGCTCGGTTCGGACGATCTGCAGCGTTTCAGCGGGAGCGTCGGTGGCCCGGTAGCGGACTGGATGGCCGCGCGCCTCGCGGTGTCCTATGAGGATGACAAGGGCACGTACCGCAACTCCGGCCCCCTCGGGCTTGGCCAGGGCATAGGCGGAGCGAGCAAGAAGTCGGGGTTGTTGTCGCTGCGCTTTACGCCGCGCGATGGCCTTACGATCGACACCGGAGTCCTGTGGTCTGACGAGCGTGGGGAGAACCTTCCCAACACGCGGCTGGTCAACAATTGCGGGCGGCTTGACCCGATGAACCCGGCAAACGCGAACCTGATCAGCAGCGATCTGAACAACCCGGTCTACTTCTGCGGCGAGGCGCCACCGAACGGTTCCGGGTTCCTGTCGATGTCACCGGACGCATTCTCGTACGATGGCGAGACCAAGCGCGGAACCGTTGCAGTCGAATGGCAGTTGCCCGGTGTCACGATCCAGTCGCTGAGCGCCTATACGACCGTCAATAATTACGCCCAGAACGATCTCGATCGCACGCAGGCCGGCGACGGCGGCTACGGATACATGCCGCTCGCTGCCTATCGAGCCGCCGGCTCGCCGACCTTCATCTGCTCAGGCTTCGTGCCGGCGGGCCCGTGCTCGGCAGCTGCCCGCGGCGCCACGGCCACGGTTTTCAATCAGGTCCGCCCCGCGAGTTTCAATACGTACTTCGGCGCATCGGCGCTGGACGCTGACTACTGGTCGACCGAGCTGCGCTTTACCAGTCCGCGAGAGAATCGCCTGCGGTGGCTGGGCGGGCTGTTCTATTTCCGCAGCAAGAACGACGACCAGACTCTCGTCAGCATCAATGCGAGCGAAGCGGTTCGGACGCTGGGCTTGCCGCCATCGCAGATCCAGTTCCTGTTGCTCGACCCCGGCGCGGTCATCCCGGGGCTGGCGCCGCGGGGCATAGCGCTGTTCCTGCCACCACCAGCGTTCCCGCCGAACGCGATTTTCGTTGACGGGTCGAAACTCGTCAGTGCCACCTGGACGCCGCTCGTCAACGTGCAGAAGTCGGTGTTCGGATCGGTGGAGTACGATTTCACGGATCGTCTTACCGGCACTTTCGAGTTGCGGCACACCAAGGAATCGCAGCACCTCGACAACAACATCGATATCTATTTCGGTTCGCGCGGCAGCTACGATGCGGCGTCCGACTTCGATGATCCGCGCGTCACGCTGCGCTTCAAGGCAAATGAAGACCTGATGTTCTACGGGTCTGCAGCGCGCGGCACGCGTTCCGGCGGCATCAACCCATCCATCACGGATCCAGCCTACGTGACGTTCGACCCCGAGACGAACAACACCTACGAGCTGGGCATCAAGTCGACGCTGGCCGACGGCCGGGTACGGCTGAACGCGTCGGTCTTCCAGATCGACTGGTCGGACGCACAGTTCCGCCAGGCGGCTCCCGGTTCGTCGGGCAATGGCACCCTGGTCAACGCCACGCTCAACGTCGGCAGCATCTCCAGCAAGGGTCTCGAGGTCTCGCTGGCTGCAAGGCTCGCAGAGCACTGGACGATCGATGCGAATGTGGGCTTTGCCGATCCGAAATTCGACGACAGGACGTATGCCCAGTCCCTCGAACCGCTGTGCCGGACAACGAGCGTTACGCCGGTAGCGGTCACGTGCGTGGGGCGCGACATCGATGGCAACGGCAGCATCGATCGCTTCCAGCCCGATATCGGCGGCAAGCAGCTCAACCGCACTTCGAAAGTCACCGGCAGCCTGGGTCTGGAGTACGCGATTCCGGTTCTCGGCGACTCCAGGCTGGTAACGCGGTTCGACGCGGCCTATCGCTCTAAGCAGTATGGTGATTTTATCAATGCGACCTGGGTGCCGGGGCGCACGCGCGCGAATCTGCGCGTCGGCCTGGAGCGCGAGCACTTCGACGCTGTGGTGTGGGTCGAGAACCTGACCAACGACGACACACCCGATCAGGTCAGCCAGAACGCTTCGAACAACCTCGCCGCCTCTCTGGTCTGGCAGTCGACCAGCATCAACCTGCCGCAGCGCCGCTATGGCATCACGGGACGCTACCGCTTCTGAACACGCTGGACCTGGTCGGATCCGAGGCGGTCGCTGCCCGGAAGGGCAGGCGGATCCTGCTCGCCGGCGCTTCCGGCAACAATGGTGGCGCGGTGCTGCGACAGCTGGTGGAACTCAGCCTGCCTGTTCGTGCGATGAGCCGTCGGCAGGCGACCGCGGCTCCGGCGGTCGCCGCAGCGTCGGTCGAATGGGTGCAGGCTGACGTCACCGCGCCGGCGACTCTCGAACGCGCCGTGAGCGGTGTCGACGTCGTGGTCTCCGCAGTCGCGACGGCTCGTGCTGATCACGTCGTCCGTTTCCGGCCGCACCGGTGGCTTGATGAACGCGATCGGCGGCAACGTCCTCGTCTGGAAAGGCAAGGCCGAACAGGCGCTGATGGAGTCGGGCCTCGAGTACGTGGTTGTCGGCCCGGCGCCCATGACGGGCGAGCCAGCGGGCCGCAAGCGGATCCGGTTGATTCCACGCGCGCAGTATGTGCGCGGCATGACGATCGCCCGCGACGACCTGGCGTCCGTGGTGATTGGCGCGGCGGGCTTGCCGCAGGCGGCCAACCGCATCTTCTCTGTCATCAACACGGACGAACCCGCGGACAGCGGCTGGCGCGACGACCTGGCGGCAATGCCGCAGCGGCAGGGGGCGCGATACGGCTGCCGGGTGCGTGCGCGTGGCCCCTTCCTTCAAGCCCATAAACTCGGCAGGAAATGTTGAGGCCATCGATGTAGCCTGCCGGGCAGGTCAGTCGGGGCAGTGTCGGCATGAGTGCAACCAGAGTGTTCGTGGGCGACGCGCGGCTCTACCGCCCGTTGCGACTGGCGGACGGAGTGCACGCGTCCGCCCTGCGCACGCCGAATGCCGTGGCGCTGTCTGCTCCGGAGCGAGCGCTCAACTGGATCGAGTTCCGGTTGCGTACCCAGCGCGTGGCCGGCGGTGCGGTACACGACCTGCAACTCGCGCCGGGTGATCGCGTCGCCCTGCTCGCACCGAACTGCGCCGAGTATCCCGAGATCATGTGCGGACTGACGGACGCCGGCGTGATCGTCGCCACGCTGAACCCGCGCGGCAATGCTGCGGAGACTGCTGCGGCCTGCAGCGATTGCGGCGCACGTGTGCTGATTGCGCATGAGACGGCGGGCCTTGAGTTGCCGACGCTGCCATTCGGTTCGGTCGAACGCATGCTGCGGCTCGGGGTGGAGTACGAGACCTGGCTCGCAGCCCAGTCACCACTCGACGAGGCGGCTCTGCCGGCGGGCGGTGATGCCAGCCCGTTTTCGCTGGTGTACAGCAGCGGCACCACCGGCAAGCCCAAGGGCATCCTGATTTCCCATCGCTCGCGGGTGCTGACGTTCCACGCAATGGCTATGGAGTACGGCTGTTTCGGTCCTGAGGACCGCTTCCTCGCCCTGGCGCCGATGGCGCATGGGGCGGGTTTCGCTTTTGCGATGGCCGGGCTGTACTTCGGTGCGCGCGTCGACGTGGTGGCGCGATTCGAGCCCGAGGAGCTGCTGCGGCGCCTCGCCACGGATTCGATCACCGGCGTATTCATGGTGCCGACGCACTTCCGTGACCTGTTCGCGCTGCCGGCGTCGGTGCTTGCCCGCTACCGCGGCCGATTCGGACAACTGCGCACGATCATCTCGAACGCGGCGGCGCTGCCGCAGTCAGTGAAGGAGCGCGTCGTCGAGTACTTCGGGCCCGGCCTGCTGCACGAAACCTACGGCTCGACCGAGGCCGGCATCGTCAGCAATATCCGTCCGTCCGACCTGCTGCGCAAACCGCACTCGGTGGGCCTGCCGTTTGCCGCCACGGAGATCCGGCTGCTCGATGATGCCGGCGTCGAACAGCCGGTGGACGCCGTTGGCGAGCTGTACTCGCGCTCGCCGTTCCTGTTCAACGGCTACTGGAACCAGCCCGAACAGACGGAAGAATGTCAGCGTCCCGGCGGCTGGGTGTCGGCCGGCGACCTTGCGCGACGCGACGCAGACGGGTTCCTGTACATCGTGGACCGCAAGAAGGACATGGTGGTCTCCGGCGGTATCAACATCTACCCGCGTGAGATCGAAGACGTGCTGCTGCGGCACCCGGCGGTGCGCGAAGCGTCCGTGGTTGGCGTGCCGGATGAGCGCTGGGGCGAACGCCTGCGCGCCTACGTCGTGCCGGCTGGTGACGGCGGCGCATCAGCCGACGCGTTGCTCGAGCATTGCCGCAGTTTCCTGTCGGGCTACAAGGTGCCGCGCGAGGTGCGGTTCATCGATGCGCTGCCGCGTAACGCCGGCGGGAAGATTCTCAAGCGCGAGCTGCGGGCGTTGCCGTGAGCCATGAACAGGCCAGATCTCGAGTGTGAACTCCCGGTTCACGCACGAGCCAGAAAGTCGCCAACGCCCTCAGCGGCCGCGACGCCGGTCGCGAAGCAGGCGGTGAGCAGGTAGCCGCCCGTCGGTGCCTCCCAGTCGAGCATTTCCCCCGCGCAGAACACGCCCGGCAGGGCTTTCAGCATCATGCGCTCGTCAATGCCGGCCAAGCTCACGCCGCCCGCGGTGCTGATGGCCTCTGCGATCGGCCGGGCGGCATGCAGTCGCAGCGGCAGCGCCTTGAGTGCAAGCGCGAGTCGCCCAGGGTCCGCGAGAAGCTCGCGCGGCAGCAACTCGTACATCAAGGCGGTACGCAGGCTCTCGAGACCGAGGCGCGTCTTGAGATGAGAGGACAGCGAGCGCGAGCCGCGCGGCCGCGCCAGCGTCTCCACCACGTAGTCCCCGCTGCGTTGCGGGAGAAGGTCGAGCGTCACGGTGGCATGGCCGCGAGCGTTGATCTCCTCCCGAATGCCGGCGGACGCGGCGTAGACCAGGCTGCCCTCGACACCGGTTTCGGTGATGACGAACTCACCAATCTGCCCGGCGGCCTGCCCATCCGGCCGGGTCCACTGCAGGCGAGCGCCCTTGAGCGGAACGCCCGCGAAGCGGGAACGAAAATGCGCGCTCCAGCCCAATTCGACTTCGCCGTCGCGGTTGCGTCGCGCAACGTCGAACCCGCAGTTCGATGGTTGCAGCGCTGCGATCGTGACACCGGCGTGCTGCAGCCACGGTAGCCAGCTACCGTCCGATCCGAGCGCAGGCCAGCTGGCACCGCCGAGCGCGAGCAGCACTGCATCAGCGTTCACCACGAGTTCACCGGTAGCGGTGACAAAGCGCAACCTGGGCGGCGTCCGCGCAGCGCCGTCGGTGCGCGTAAGTGCGCCGAGGCGGTGACGCGTGTGGAACACGACTCCCATGCCACGCAGCCGCTGCAGCCAGCGCCGCAACAGGGGCGCGGCTTTCATGCTGGTCGGAAAGACGCGTCCCGAGCTGCCGACGAAAGTGTCGATGCCGAGCTCGGCGGCCCATGCGCGCAGCTGTGGCGCGCCGAAGTGTCGCAACCTCGATTCCAGCGTCTTGGCAGCGGCGCCGTACCGGGTGACGAACGGCTCGAAGTCTTCGCTGTGCGTGAGGTTCAGTCCACCTTTGCCCGCCAGCAGGAATTTGCGCCCAACGGACGGCATCGCATCGAACAGATCGACGCGCAGGCCGCGACGGGCCAGTACATCCGCGGCAATCAGCCCAGCAGGCCCACCGCCGACGATGGCAACCTGGCACGAAACGCTGGGCGAGGCGGCGTCCGCGACCTGCATGATCCAACCCTGCTCATTGAACCCGCGGACCGTCGCCGGGCTCGGGCGTCGATACTCCCATATCCCGCGGACCTCAGCGCCGCGCCGTCCGCAGCTTACCGAGCAGGGCTTCGATCTCGCCGCGAAGCATGCGATTGATCTGTCGTATCCGGACCGTCTACCCTGAGCCCGCAATGGCCGATGACGATGTAAAGCGGGTTGAGCAACTGCTGGCAGGGGACGAACGTGCCTTCCGCGAATTCTTTGACGAGTACTTCGACCGCCTCTACCGCTTCGCGATGTGGCGTACCCGCGGCAACGTCGATCTGTCCGAGGAAGCCGCGCAGCGCACGCTCTGTCGAGCGGTCCGCAAGCTGGATTCGTTCCGTGGCGAGGCGTCGCTGTTCACCTGGCTGTCACGCATCTGCCGCAATGAGCTCGCCGAATTGTGGGAGGTCGCGGCCCGCGATGCCGCCCGTACGGTCAGCATCGATGCCAGCGAACACGTGCGCGCCCAGGCGGAGAGCGTCGCTGCGATCCACGATGTCGATCCGCACCTTGCGCACGCCGCAGCCGACACGGCGCGCATCCTGCGGGACGTGCTGCACGAGCTGCCCGGCCGCTATGGCGAGGTGCTGGAGTGGAAGTACCTCGACGAGCTGGACGTCGAGGAGATCGCGCGGCGCCTGCGCACTACCTTCGCAGCGGCGCAGTCGACACTACAGCGCGCGCGCGTGGCCTTGCGCACCGCGCTCGAGGCGCGTGGTCTTGACCAGGAGACATTGCGGTCATGAGCAACGAACCGGCGCCTGACGACGAGCGCGGCATCGCCAGGGCGATGCAGCGGCTGCCGCGTCATCCAGCGGCATCGGCCGCGAAGCGTGCGGCGGCTTTCGAGCGGGTGCGCGCCGAGTGGCGCGCGGCGCTCGTGCCCCGGGAGGGGGAGGGGCTGGTTCCTCAGGACATGCGCTTCGATGGCGCCATTCGGACCACAGCGTTGACCCGGACTCGACCTGCCTGGCCAAGGGCGCTCGCTGCGAGTGTGTTGCTCGCGGCGCTCGGCGTCGGCGTGATTACCGCAACCGGCCCGCTCGCATCGCCCACGACATTCGCCACGGTGGAGGTGGTGTCCGGCACTCCCGAGTTGCGCCGACCCGAGAGCTGGCTGGCGCATTGGACCCAGGCGCGCTGGGGTGTTCGACCGCAACGCATCGCGGTGGCCGATGAGCTGCGAGTCGGGGATGAGCTGCGCACTGCCGCCAACGCCGGGGCTATCCTGCAACTCGCACCGACGCTCGCGCTGCGCGTGGCGCCCGGCAGCGTGCTGCGCTTCGAGGCCCGCGACCGCGTCGCACTGACCCGGGGCAGGGTGTACGTGGAGTCTTCGGCCGGCGTCGGGCGTCCGGCTGCGGACCTGCTGCTCCGTACGCCGTTTGGTGACGTTGCCCATCTCGGCACGCGTTACCTGGCAGAGGTCACGGACGACGGGCTCGCAGTGGCTGTGCGCGAGGGTCGGGTCCGCCTGGTCCCGGTCGCAGCGCCGCAGGCCCCAGCGGTTGAAGCGCGTGCCGGCGAAGGGCTGCGGGTCGCGCGCGTCGGTGCCTCAGTGCAGAGGCAGTCCGTCGTTCCGCACGATGAGCGCTGGGCGTGGCTGGCCGCACTGCCGGCGCCCATCGACATCGAGAACCTGACGCTGGACCGCTTTCTGTCGTGGTACGCCGCAGAGTCTGGCCGGGTCGTGGAGTTCGGCAGTGAGGCAGCGCGCAGCCGCTTCGGCACCACGAGACTGCGTGGATCCGTCAGCGGTCTCGCTCCGGATCGGGCGCTGGATGTCGTGCTTGCCAGCATCGACCTGCAGGCCGTGGGCGCAGTCGACGGCCACTCGCGTCGTAGTGAGGCCCGCTAGGCGCAAGGGCGCGTACTTTGGTGTCCTGGGAAATCGGGGAGCTGGGCGCAGCGCCTGCAGAGGTTGCGGCGCGATCGACCTGGGACCATCTCCAGTGCGACGGCGAGTGTCGGGCCGAACCGGCCTTGGCGGGGACGCCCAGGAGCACGTCCCTGTGACGCTCTAGGCGCGCCGTCCTGGCGCGCCACGCCCCGCAAGGACACTCGCACGAACCAGGCGCCCCCTCCACACCGTTCGCGGCGGGACTTGCGCGCCTGCTCGACGGTACCCATGAGCCCCGAGTGCTTTGCCTGTGCGAGTCCGTGCGCGAGCAACGTCGCACCTGCACTACGCAGGCGAGTGTCGGGTCGAACCGGCCTTGGCGGGGCTTGGCGCGCCAGGACGGGCTAGCCCGGATTTCTCACAGAGGGAGAGTGCATCGGGTCTCTGAGTGAGTGAAACTTGTTGTGCGAGAACGAGTTATCAGATCACGGAGGAGAGACCCGATGCCGACACAGTGTAGCGCTGAACAGCTGCAATTTGCAGCGGTGGAAGGCCGCCGGGTGGTGGCGGATTTTGACGGTGGCGCGGTCAGCTCGGACGCCGGGGCGCTGCTGCTGGGTCGCGCGGATGCCGCGATTGGCCTGATCGATCGGCTGGCCGGATGCTTCACGGATGCCCGGGATCCGGATCTGATCGAGCACACGGTGCGCACGCTGATCGGTCAGCGGGTGTTCGGCACGGCGCTCGGGTACGAGGACCTGAACGACCACGAGCAGTTGCGCCACGATCCGCTGTGGCACACGTTGCTCGGCAAGTTGTCGCCGAAGCGCCGCTCGGACTGCGCGGCGCTGGCGGGCAAGAGCACGCTGAACCGACTGGAGCTGCATTCGCCCAAGAGCGCGGATCGGTATCACAAGATCCGTCCCGACGGCGAGGCGATCGAGGCGCTGTGGGTGGAGCTGTTCCTGGAGGCGCACCCACGAGCGCCGGCGCGGATCGTGCTGGACCTGGATGCGACGGACGATCCGCTGCACGGGCAGCAGGAAGGCCGGTTCTTCCACGGCTACTACGGCGGGTACTGCTACCTGCCGCTGTATATCTTCTGCGGCGAGCATCTGTTGTGCGCGAAGCTGCGACGGGCGAACCTCGATGGCGCGGCGGGCGCCACGGAGGAAGTCGAACGGATCGTGGCGCAGATCCGCAGCCGCTGGCCCGAGACGCAAGTGATCCTGCGCGCCGACTCGGGCTTCTGCCGCGAGGAGTTGCTGGGCTGGTGCGAGCAGCACGGCGTGGACTACGTCATCGGGCTCGCGAGGAACGCGCGCCTGAGCCGTGCGATCGGCGATGAGCTGCACGCCGCGGCCGTGCAGTCGGCGCAGTTGCAGCGCCCGGCGCGGCGCTTCAAGGACCTGGTGTACCGCACCCGCAGCAGCTGGAGCCGCGCGCGACGGGTCATCGGCAAGGCGGAGTACACCGGGACCAAGGCCAACCCGCGCTTCCTGGTCACGAACCTCTCGCGCGAGGCCTTCCCCGCGCGCGAGCTGTACGAGGATCTGTACTGCGAGCGCGGGGAGTGCGAGAACCGCATCAAGGAGGCGCAGCTGGATCTGTTCGCCGATCGGCTCTCCACGGCGACCTTCCGCGCCAACCAGCTGCGGCTGTGGCTGGCCTCGGCGGCCTACGTGCTGATGCATGCGCTGCGCCGGATCGGGCTGAAGGACACCGCGCTGGCGCGCGCCTGCGCGGGCACGATGCGACTGAGGCTGTTGAAGATCGGCGCCGTGGTCACTGTGAGTGTCCGCCGCGTACGACTGGCGATGAGCTCGGGCTGCCCCTACCAGAGGGAGTTCCGCGCCGCCTTCCACGCCCTGGGCGCCGCGGCGCGCTAAGCCGCACCCACGACCCAGATACCTCACCCTCAATCGCTGCACCGCCTTCCGGCAAGGCGGAGCTGAGCTATCGGCGAAAACAGCTCCGCGAACCCCGCCCAGAGCGGACTAATAGCCTGCATCCATCCATCCCCCCGTTCGGCGCACCAGTCCTGAAAAACGCAGCGGGCTGTGAGAAATGCGGGCTAGCCACGGGCCGGCACGGTGCCGAACGCGACGCCCGGGATGCGCCGGCTATCCCTCACGGCGCCGCTTGAGGATTCGCGCAAAACTCGCGCGGGTCTCGGCGGTGATCCAGCCGGCACCGTCGCTGGAGTCGGCCATC
>JANPDV010000010.1:0-4767 GCA_031431655.1 Gammaproteobacteria bacterium
CCCCGGCGTGCGTGACGAACCGCTGGAATGGTTGGGCTTCCGACATGAGCAGACACTTATTGCGGCGACCGCTTGATTCTCGCCGTGTGGCCGGCGCCCCGGCCCGGCGCTGAACGACTGGCGTAGCCAGCCGTACCCTGTTTACGACACCCCAGCCATAACGCCGTGCGCCTGGTCGTCTACAACATTCGCTACGCGACCGGTACCGGTCCCGCGTTTCACCTGCCCGTCCCTGGCGCTGGCTACCTGCGCAGCAGTCGCCGGGTACTCGGCAAGATCACGGACTTCCTGCGCGGCACCGATCCTGATCTCGTCGGTCTGATCGAGGTCGATACGGGTTCCATCCGCACCGGGATGTTGAACCAGGCTGAGCACATCGCTAACGAGCTCGGCCACTACACCGTGTATGAGTGCAAGTACGGTACGGCCTCCCTCAACCAGTTCATGCCCATCGTGCGCAAACAGGGTAATGCCCTGCTGGCGGGACCCCGTGTCCACAACGAGCGCTTCCACTACTTCGATACGGGCATCAAGCGCCTGATCATCGAACTCGAGCTGCAGGATGTCTGCCTGTTCCTGGTGCACCTGTCGCTGAAGTATCGCCAGCGTCAGGAACAGTTGCGCTCGCTGCACGACCTGATCGTCGCCACACGCAAGCCCGTGATCGTGGCCGGTGACTTCAATACCTTCTGGGGCACCAACGAGATATTCCTGTTCATGCGCGCCACCGGGCTGGTCAGCGCCAACCTCGCAGGATTACCGTCGTTTCCCGCGCGCTCGCCGCGCGCCGAACTGGATTTCGTGCTCGTCAGCCAGGGGATCGATGTGCTCGATTTCAGCGTTCCAGACGTCCGTTTCTCCGATCACAGGCCGCTTATCTGCGATTTTCGCGTCAATGAAGGTGCCGCACGCGCGCGACGGACCGCAGCGTGAGCGCCAGCCGTCACTGGAGGCTGGAGCGCGATCGCAGCGACATCGCCTGGCTGACGATCGACCGTCAGGACTCCGGCGCAAATGCCCTGGGCCGCGAGGTGCTGAGCGAACTCGACGAGTTGGTCGCGGAGCTTGCCGCGCGGGTCCCGCGCGGACTCGTGGTGCAGTCGGGCAAGGCGAATGGCTTCGTTCCGGGCGCCGACGTCAAGGAATTCGTCGATATCGAAAGCGAATCGGTCGCGCAGGGCAAGTCGGCGGCAGGACAGCGCGTTTTCGATCATCTTGAAGCATTGCCCTGCCCGCGCGTTGCGGCGATCCACGGCTTCGCGCTCGGCGGTGGGCTGGAACTGGCGCTGGCCTGCGACTACATCGTCGCGGTCGGCG
This sequence comes from Gammaproteobacteria bacterium, assembly GCA_031431655.1. Lineage (GTDB taxonomy): Bacteria > Pseudomonadota > Gammaproteobacteria > Steroidobacterales > Steroidobacteraceae > UBA964. Next base: position 1,318 of record JANPDV010000010.1, read on the forward strand.
ACAATCGCCTGGCGCTGGGTTTTCCCGAAGTCATGCTTGGCATTCACCCGGGATTCGGCGGCACGGTGCGCAGCGTGCGTCGGCTCGGCGTGCGACCCGCGATGGACCTGATGCTGACTGGTCGCACGGTGCGCGCTGACAAGGCACAGTCGCTTGGCCTGGTGGATCGCCTGGTGCCGACGCGTGAGGATCTTGCCGACAGCGCGCGCGATTTCATCGCGCGCAGGCCAGCACGACACCGCCCGCCGTTGCTCGAGCGCCTGCTGGGCTTGCCGGGAGTCCGCGCACTGGTCAAGCCGCAGTTGTTGAAGCAGGTGGCGCGGCGCGCCCGCCGGGACCAGTATCCGGCACCGTACGCCATCGTCGATCTGTGGGCCGAGCACGGGGCCCGGGGCAGCGTTGCATTCGATGCCGAGGCGCAGTCGATCGCCCGGTTGTTCCGCACGCCAACGGCCCGCAACCTGGTGCGTGTGTTCATGCTGCAGGACCGGCTCAAGAGTCTTGGCGCCGACAGCGATCGCCGGTTTGCGCATGTGCATGTCGTTGGCGCGGGCGTGATGGGCGGTGATATCGCAGCGTGGTGCGCGTTGAACGGCATGACGGTCACGCTGCAGGACCGGGCGGAGGAATTCATCCAGCCTGCGCTGAAGCGGGCCCAGGAGTTGTTCGTCAAGCGCGGCCGCGATCCGGTACGCACAGCCGAGATTGCGGCGCGGCTGCGGGCCGACGTCGCAGGCGACGGCGTGCCGCAGGCAGACGTCGTAATCGAAGCGATCTTCGAGAACCTCGAGGCCAAGCAGGAGCTCTACGCACGGCTGGAGCCGCGGATGAAGCCCGACGCCCTGCTGGCCACCAATACGTCGTCGATCATGCTCGAACCACTGGCCGAGAAGCTGGCGGATCCGGGCCGGCTGGTCGGGCTGCATTTTTTCAATCCAGTGGCGCAGATGCCGCTGGTGGAGATCATTTCGTCCCGACGCACGGACAGCTCTGCGACCACTGGCGCAATGGCGTTCGCCCGCGAACTCGACAAGCTGCCCCTGCCCTGCCGCAGTTCGCCGGGTTTCGTCGTCAATCGCGTGCTCGTGCCTTATCTGTACGAAGCGATGTATGCGCATCAGGAAGGCATACCCATCGAAACCATCGACAAGGCTGCACTCGATTTCGGCATGCCTGTAGGCCCGGTGGAGCTGGCGGACGTCGTAGGACTGGACGTCTGCCGTCATGTCGGCGAGATCGTAGCGCGGGCGTTGGGCCGTCGCGCCCCTGACCTTTCGCGCCTCGAGCAACTGGTGTCGGGAAAGATGCTGGGTCGCAAGACGGGCGAGGGCTTCTATGTCTGGGTGGATGGCAAGGCCCGCAAGGCGCGCGTCACGGTACCACCGCCCGGCGACCTCGCAGAGCGCCTGGTGCTGGCGCTATTGAACGAATGCGCCGCCTGCCTGCGCGAGGGCGTGGTAGCGGACGCGGACCTGCTGGACAGTGCGGTGATTTTTGGAGCTGGGTTCGCCCCATTCCGCGGTGGTCCGTTGCACTACGCGCGCAGTCGCGGAATCCCGAGCGTCGTCATGGGGCTGCGGCAGCTCGCGGCTCGATATGGGACGCGGTTCACACCCGACCCGCATTGGGCGGTGCTGGAAACGCCAGCGCCCCGCTGAGCGGGCCGCAATCGACCGCGGGCGGCTCGCACCCGTAGCGCGTCGTGATGGGGTTCGCGTGGCTGCCCGGGGGTGGGTGGTAGCATCGAGCCGCAGAAATTATCCAAACCATGAGCGAACCTACACCCCAACCCGTCGCTGTCCAGGTGCTGCGCACGCTTGCGCCGCTCCGCAGCATGAAGAATGACAACCTGCAGGCGCTGGCGCGCAAGGTCACGCTGCGCGTGATGCCGGCGGGCGGGCTGCTGTTCAAACAGGGTGATCGCGACAAGCGGACCGTGTGGGTCGTCAGCGGGCTGGTGGACGTCCGGGACGGTGATCGGACGGTTGCGATGGTGCGCGGCGGCAGCCCCGAAGCGCTGAACCCCCTGTGCCACGGCCAGCCACGCGGCTTCACGGCTCGCGCGACCGAGGAGGTCACCTACCTGTCGATCGACAGCGACCTCCTCGACGTGATGATCACCTGGGACCAGACCGGCAGCTACGAGGTGGGCGACCTGCGCAGCACCGAGGGCGGCGAGTCGGCCGATGACTGGATGACCACGCTGATCTCCAGCAGCCTGTTCCAGCGCATTCCGCCTGCGAACATCCAGGCGATCTTCCTGCGGATGCAGCGGCAGAGCTACCGCGCCGGTGAAATGGTCATCAAGCAGGGCGATGAAGGCGACTATTTCTACAGCGTGGTGTCAGGCAAAGTGGCCGTCACACGCGAAACGCCGCTCAACAATCAGGGGATACGCCTCGCGGAACTCGGCCCTGGCGACTCATTTGGCGAAGAAGCCCTGATCTCGGAAGCCAAGCGCAATGCAACGGTCCGGATGACCACCGACGGCGTGCTCGTGCGCCTCGCAAAGCAGGATTTCCGCGAGCTGATGAACGAGCCGCTCGTGCGCTACGTCGACGATGCGGCCGCAAAGGATATCGTGGCGCGTGGCGGCAAGTGGCTGGACGTTCGCCTGCCCAGTGAGTATCAGAACCTGCGGATCGAGGACTCGATCAACGTGCCGCTCTACTTCATCCGCCTGAAGCTTGGCACGCTCGATACTGCGACCCCCTATGTGGTGTGCTGCGATACCGGTCGTCGCAGCGCCGCGGCCGCCTACGTGCTGGCCAGCAAGGGGTTTGAGACCTATGTGCTCAAGGACGGTCTCACCAACGCGCAGGTGCCGCTGCAACGCTCGGCCTGACGATTCGCGCAGCGTGGGGCTGCACGTCAGGCCCGCGCACGAGGCGAGTAGCAGAAACCGCTACATCGTGTGAGTGGCTTTGTCACCGGCCAGAGCGCCGGCAAGATAGGTCTCGATCTTCTTCTGGGTCTGGCCGCGGTCCTGTTCACTGAACTGCACACCGATGCCGGCGGTACGCTTGCCCTGCGCACCTTTGGGCGTCACCCAGATCACTTTTCCAGCCACGGGCAGTTTCTCGTCCTCGCCCATCAGGTTCAGAAGCATGAAGACTTCGTCGCCCAGGCGGTAGTTGCTGTTGGTCGGAATGAACCGGCCACCGTTCTTTACGAACGGCATATAGGCCAGATAGAGCGCACTCTTATCCTTGATCGTCAGAGTGAGCAGCCCGGGTTTTCCGCCCGGCCTGGGTAACATCGTGCTCATCCGCCTGCCCCACTCCTCGAACTTGAAACCGGACTAACTTGAAACCGGACCGAACTGCCCTGGCCGGCGCGACGCCAGGCCGGCAGTGCGCCGCAGGATACGCTCGAACAGCATGGGTTTGTTGAGCCCGGAGTCGACCAGGCTGCGCGCGTCGCGCACCAGATCCAGCAATTCGAACGATC
>JANPDV010000011.1:0-10954 GCA_031431655.1 Gammaproteobacteria bacterium
GTCGAGGCCGCAAAGTCGGTCGAGATCAAGGTGAAATAGGGTCGACGTACGGAGGCGCCCGGCTCGTGCGAGTGTCCTTGCGGGGACGCGAAGAGCACATCCATGTGGCTCTGGGCGCGCCGTCCTGGCGCGCCAAGCCCCGCAAGGACACTCGCACGAGCCAGGCGCCCCCTCCACGCCGTTCGCGGCCGGACCTACGCGCTTGCTTGGCGGTCGCCATGAACCCCAAGTGCTCTGCCTGTGCGAGTCTGTGCGCGAGCAACCTCTCCCCTGCACTACGCGGGCGTGGGTCGGGTCGAACCGGCCTTGGCGGGGCTTGGCGCGCCAGGACGGCGCGCCCAGAGCCACATGGATGTGCTCCTGGCGTCCCCGCCAAGGCCGGTTCGGCCCGGCACGCGCCGTCCTACTGGAGATGGTCCCAGGTTGATCGCGCCGCAACGCGTGCAGGCGCTGCGCTTCGCTCGCCGATTTCCCAAGACACCCTAAGTATGCACCATTGCGCCTAGCTTCGATCGCAGCGACCCAGGTCGCAGGCATGGGAAGCAATCCCACGGACGCTACTTCGGCGCCGTGACACCCTTGTAGACGATCGTCTGCGAAGTCTCCGCGGCGGTGATCCGGTACGGCAGGCCGTCCGTGACGCCGACCCAGAGTCGGCCAACGTAGGGCTTTGGCGCGCCCGCAATCTCGGTGGTGTATTCATAGGCGACGGTCGGGACGCCATCGACCGCCTCGGCACCCACCCGCCGACAGCTCCGCACCTTCAGCTTGCCGCTCTTCAGCAGCTCTCCGTTGGTCTGGTTCAGGGCCGCCACGGTCATCGGCATGCGCGACCAGGGCCCGCCGCGGATGCGCCGGTACAGCGCTCCATCGGCCTTCAGCAGTTCCATCTTCATGGCGCCGGCGCCAGTACCTATCGTGGCAGTGCGATGCCAGACCGAAGCACCCATCTCGGCGACCATGGCGTTGATGATCGGTGCACACCCGGGCTCGGCTTCGACGGCCCGCGCCTCAGCGCCAAGCGCGAGCGCAACGCAGGCGGCAAGGCCGGCTAACCTGGGGAAACGAATCTGCGACTCAGGCATGGGGCTTCTCCACTGCTGCGACCGTATCGGAGCCCAGCAGCGCGTCGAGCTGGCGGCCCACTTGCTCCGGAGAGCCCGTGCGACGGGCCAGCAGCGCGTAAGCAGCGGGCACGACGAACAGGGTAAGGAACACGGCGACGAGTGTGCCATAGAACACCACCACGCCGATCGGTTCGCGCTGTTCTGCTCCAGCGCCGGACGCGACCATGAACGGCAGCGCGCCGAACGCCGTGCAGAGACTGGTCATCAGCACGGGTCGCAGCCGCTCGGCAGCGGCCTCGACGATCGCGTCCTGGAACGCCAGGCCCCGATCGCGCAGCTGGTTGGCAAACTCAACGATCAGCACGCCATTCTTGGCCGCGATGCCGATCAGGATAATGACCGCGATCTCGCTGAAGATGTTGACCGACACGCCGGAGATCTTCAGCCCGAACACGGCACCAACCAGCGCCAGCGGCACCGTAGTCATGATGACGAGCGGATGCACGAAGCTCTCGAACTGCGCCGCAAGCACCAGAAAGACGATGGCGAGCGCGAACAGGAAGGTCACATAGATCTGGCCGCTGCTGCGCTTGAAGTCAGCACTGTCGCCGTCCCACATCATTGAAGCGGACGGCGGCAGCTCGCGCGCCACGGTCTGCTCGAACCAGCGGATGGCCTCGCCCATTGAATAATCGGGCGCGAGACCGGAGGAGATCTCGATTGCGCGCTGCCGGTCGAAGCGGGCGAGTTTCAGCGGGCCGGAGGTTTCGACGAAACGCGCGATATTCGCGAGCGGCACCAGTTCACCGGTCCGGCTCGAGCGCAGCGTTACCGTCTGCAGGTCCGTCAGGGTGGAGCGCGCTGCACGGTCCGCCTGCAGGATGACGTTGTACTCCCGACCGCGGTCGATGAACGTCGTGACGATGCGCGAGCCCAGCAGCGTCTCCAGTGCCCGACCGACACTCTGCAGCGAGATGCCGAGTTCCGCGGCGCGATTGCGATCGATCGACACCCGCACCTGCGGCTTGCGGTCCTTGTAGTCACTGTCAGCCGCTTCGAGGCCGCGATTCGCGTTCGCCAGTTGCAGCATCTTCGACGACCATAGCGCGAGCTGGTCGTAGTCGGGACCACCGATGACGGCTTCCAGCGGCCGGCCGAAGCTGCGGCGGCCAAAGCTGCCGGGCATCGACATCGTCACCCGGATTCCGGGAATCTTGCGCAGCTCGGCCTGCAGTGCCTGGGAGATCTCGCGCGCGGAGCGCGTGCGCTCACGCCAGGGCTTCAGGAAGATGATCGCACGCGCGGCATTGACGTCGCCGGACTGGCCGAGCGCGGTCGGCAGCCGCAGCACCACGCGCATGATGTCGCCTCGGCGCTGCATCTCGGCCAGCACCGCGCGCTCGACGGCCGCGCCGTACAGATCCATCTGCTCGTAGCTCGTGCCTTCGGGTGCAGTGATGCCGGCGACGACCCGCCCACCGTCGGCGCTCGGGCTGAACTCCGACGGCAATCCGATGAAGACCCAGCTCGCAACGGCTGCCAGCAACAGCGCACCGACCGGCACCCAGACCGGGCGCCGCACGATTCCCTGCAGGATTACCCGGTAGCGCGCGGCGAGACGCCGGAAGAAGCGGTCGACCGCCGCGGTCATCCGATCGCGCCCCGCCTCGGTCGGACGCAGCCGCGACGCCATCATCGGCGTCAGGGTCAGGGACACCAGCGCAGAGAACAGCACCGCGCCAGCCACGGTGAAGCCGAACTCGCGGAACAGCCGGCCAAGATCCCCCGGCAGGAAGGAGATTGGAACGAACACCGCGGCCAGCGTCGTCGTGGTGGCAAGCACGGCAAAGCCGATTTCGCGACTGCCGGTCACTGCAGCCTTGAGCGGCGGCTCCCCGGCCTCCATGCGGCGATGAATGTTCTCCAGCACGACGATGGCATCGTCGACGACCAGGCCGATCGCGAGCACCAGGCCCAGCAGCGTCAGCACGTTGATGGAGTAGCCCAGCGCATACATCACGATGAATGCGGCCACGATGGACACCGGAATGGTGACGGCGGGAATCAGCGTGGCGCGCATGCTGCCGAGGAATAAATAGATGACCGCGAGCACCGACAGGAAGGCGAACACCACGGCGATCAGGATCTCGCGCAGCGCGGCTTCGATCGCGATTCCATTGTCGATGTTGATGGCCAGCGAAGTGCCGGAAGGCAGCGTCGGCACGACTTCGGCCACCCTGGCGCGCACTCCGCGGACCACGTCGAGCGTATTCGCCTTGGACTGCGCCTCAATCGCAAGACCAACTCCCGGCCGGGCGTCGGTGCGGAGCATCGAACGTTCGCTCTCGGCGCCGAGTCGCACGTCCGCAACCTCGCCGAGCCGTACCAGGTGCCCGTCAGTCGCACGCGAGATCACGAGATTGCGGAAGTCCTCGACCGAGTTCAGCCCCACCTCGGTGCGCAGAGTGAACTCCCGGGTGCGGGATTCGAGGCGCCCCGCAGGCACCTGCACGTTCTCACGGCGCAGCACGTCCTCGATGTCGGTGACGGCGAGGCCGCGCGCCGCCAGCGCCTGTCGATCGATCCAGACCCGCATCGCGTAGCGGCGCGCTCCGATCAACCCGACCCGCGCGACGCCCGGGATGGTGGCGAAGCGGTCGACCAGTTGCCGGTCCGCGAAATCGGTGAGCTCCAGGCTCGTCATCACGCTGGAGTTCAGCGCCAGGATCATCACCGGCTCGGCGTTCGAGTCAGCCTTGACTACCTCGGGTGACGCCGCCTCCTCGGGCAGCGCCGACAACACCCGGGCCACGCGATCGCGAACGTCGTTGGCTGCGGCGTCGATGTCACGTGCAACATCGAACTCGATGCGGATGTCGGAGCGTTCATCGACGCTGTCGGACTCGATCTTGAGAATGCCCTCGATGCCGGCAACCGAGTCCTCCAGAACCTGGGTGATGCGCGTCTCGATGACCGCCGCGGACGCGCCGACATAGCGCGTCGAAACCGACACGACCGGCCGGTCGACATCGGGAAACTCGCGCACCGGCAACTGCGACAGCGACACGAGTCCGAAGATGACCAGCAGCAGGCTGATCACCGTTGCAAAGACTGGACGGCGGACTGAGAGCTCAGCCAGCCGCACGCGCAGCGCCCTCCGCTGGCACGGCCCGCACCTTGCCGCCATCGCGCACTGACTGAGTGCCTTCGACCACGACAGATTCACCGGCCTTGATGCCGTCCGCAATCTCGACATCGCCCGGGCGTCGCCGACCGATCTGCACTTCGCGGCGCGTCGCCGTGCCGTCGCCGACGACGACGTAGACGAACACCTTGCCCTGCTCGGGGACGATCGCGGACTCCGGGACCACCACGGCGCGCACGGCACGCCCCGACAGCGTGACGTTCATGAACATGCCAGGCTTCAGCGTGCCGTCGGCGTTGGGCAGTTCCGCGCGCACGCGCAGCGAGCGGGAAACGGGATCGATGCGCGCATCGATGGTCGACAGCACGCCCTGGAACGTACGGCCCGGCAGCCCGACCGCCCGCGCTTCGACCGGCAGGCCGGTTTCTATCAGGTACATCTGCGACTCGGACACCGTGAACTCGAGCTTGATCACGGAAGTGTCGTCGAGCGTCGTGATGACCGTGCCCGGGCTGACCAGGCCGCCTAGACTGACATTGCGGAATCCGGTACGACCGGCGAATGGCGCACGGATGACCGTATTGGCGCGTCGCGCGCGGGCCGCGGCAGCCGCGGACGCCGCCGATTTCATCGCGCTTTGGATCTGGTCGAGCTGTGCATCGGACAGCAGCTTGCGCGCGGCCAGGTCCCGGCTGCGCTCGAACTGGCGGCGGGTTTCGTCAAGCCGGCCTTCGGCTCCGGCGAGCTCGGCCTGCACTTCGGTCGGGTCGAGCTCCACGAGCAGTTCGCCGCGCGCCACCTGTTGGCCCTCGGAGAAAGCGATCCGCGAAATCGTGTTCGACACCTTCGCAGTGACGTTGATCGATTCGCGCGCCATCGCCGTGCCGACGGCTTCGACTGGCGTCGAGATGGTCTGCTCCTCGGCGGTTGCCAGCACCACCGCCGTCGGAGACGCCGCAGCGGCGCCGCTGGCCGCGCCGCGTCCGGCAACCGGCGGCGGCGGCGCGTTGCCGCAGGACGCGAGCAGCAGCAAGGCCGCACCGGTGAGCAGCGTCGCCAGCCTCATCCCGGCTTGCCTGCGTCCGGCAGCAACGCGCGCTGACCCAACCAGCGCCCGAAGCTCAGTGCCGGCGTGACCATCGCGCCATTCGTATAGGCGTTGCCCGTAGTGGCCGCGCCGCCTATCGCCTCGCCGGCCGCATACAGGTTCGCGATCGGCGCGCCATCCGCGCGCAGCACTCGCAGCGCTGAATCCACGGCAATGCCCGCGAACGAGAACACGGTCCAGCCTGTCATCCGCACGGCGAAGAACGGCGGCTTGACGATCGGCAGCGGCCGGTGGCTGCGGCCGAAGGGATCCACGGCGCCCGCGACCAGCGCCGCGTTGTAGGTGGCGACGCTGCGCTCCAGCCCGCGAGGATCGACACCCGCCCTGAAGCCCAGGGTCGCGAGCGACGCAGCGCTCGTGAACATCGGATGCCCCTCATCGAATGCCTTCTGCAGCTTTTCGCGCGACCAGCGGCCGACGAACGGCGGCGCCTTCTCGAGGATCTCGCTGTCCCCGACGACCCAGAGCCGGTGCCCGGGCTGCCGCGCCAGCGCATGTTCGCGATACTCGTGGCCGGTGTTGTCTTCCTGGACGAAGCGTTCGCCGCGCGCGTTGACGTGGATTTCCCACGGCTTGCGCGTTGCGGGGTCATGACGGAACGAGCCATCCTGGGGGCTGGGCGCGTTGTCGCTCTCCAGCAGCGTGCCGTAAAGCGGCACGTACTTGTCGCCGCCGCGCAGGTAGCCACCGGCACCGAGGGCCAGCATCAGGCCCTGGCCCTGGCTGGAAGGACGCGCAATGTCAGTGGTGAGTGGCGTGCCGTGCAGGTCGGCGAACATGCGCGCGTTGGCCGCGCAGCCGCCGGTGGCGATCAGCACCCGCGCGCCGAAATGCTCTTCGCGCAGTTGTGCGCCGTTTTCGGTCACCACCCCGAGCACGGCGCCGCGCGCGTCCTGGATCAGTTCGACTGCGCCGGTCTCCGACCGCAGGCTCAGTCGACCCGACGCCACGCCTGCGTCGAACTGCGGCTGCATTGCCTTGAGGATCGAACGTCCGTTCTCGGCGCCGTTCTGGTAGCGCGCGACGGTGAAGGGATCGTGGCCCTTGCCCTTCACGGGGTCGCCATCCACGACCTTGAAGCCGCTGGCTGCCAGCCAGTTGAGCGTGGCCGGCGCTTCGTTGACGAACAGGCGCGTCACGGCCGGGTCCGAGCTCCACGCATTGATGCGCATGTGGTCCAGGTAGTGGGCGTCGGGCGAGTCCTCGATGCCGCGCGCCTGCTGCCAGACAGTCTGCGAACCTGAAATCTGGCCGGTGGAGCGGTCCAGCGTACCGCCGACAACGGCGGTCTTTTCGATGACCAGGACACGAGCACCGGCCTGCGCGGCAAAGATCGCGGCTGGCATGCCCGCAGTGCCGGCGCCGAGCACGATCAGGTCCCACTGGCTCTTGCGTTGCGCGCGCCGCTCGCGCGTCCAGACGAAGGGCGCGCCGCCCGCTGCGGCACCGAGGGCACCGGCAGCGGCGAGACCGCCGAGGAAACGACGACGGCTCATGGGCGTACCTCCGCGGCGGTGGCGCCGGCCAGGAACCGGGCGACCACATCGCACCAGGCCTCGGGCTGCTGGTCGACGATATCGATTCCGCCACCCTGCAGTTCGGCGTAGGCAAGATCCGGCCGGATCCTGCGGGCACGCTGCGCGAGGTCGTAGATCGTGTCGCCGGTATTGGTGAACAGCAGCGCACGGTGCTTCAGGCGCGCGAGCGTGGCGGCATGATCGTAGCGATAGGCCGCGTGATGCCCGTACCAGAACGGGCCGAAGCCCTGGAACTTCTCGACGACCATGCGCGTGATCAGCTTCGGGTCGGCCCCCGGACCGTACATAGTGAAACGCCGCATGAAGCCCTCCGTCAGGTGTGAGCCGTCGGGTTGGTAGACGAAATCGATCTCGTTCGTCTTGACCTTCTCGAGGCGTGTCTTGCGTTCGTCTTCGTTTATCGGGAACGGCCCATTGATAATGAGGTTCCGCACCCGGGTCGGCGCTAGCAGCGCCAGCTCCGTCGCGAGCAGCGCGCCGGTGTGGTGGCCGAGCACGTCGCACTGCGCAATCTGCAGGTGATCCATGACAGCCGTAAGCGCGGGCACCCAGTCCGCGACTGCCGGCACGAACGGGGTCGGGTCGGACAGGCCAAAGCCGGGTGTGTCGATACCAATGGCGCGGATCGAGCGCCGGCCGAGTGGCGCGTACACCGCTGCGAACTGCCTGGCGCTCATCGGCGCCTGGTGCAGCAGCAGCAGGGGCTCGCCCTTGACGCCATTGTCATGAAAGTGCACCAGCCCGTACTGCCACGGTGCGTAACCCCGCGCTGGCCTGGACGGTGACATGGCGATCCGCTCCCCTCATCTTGCTCGACGAACTAGACTCGGGATCATGGACCGCAGGACGGAGTTAGCAAAGTGAACCGGCGTGACCTCACCATTACCGGCCTCGGCGCGGCACTGCTGGGCGGAACTGGCCTTACGCCTCGCCCGGCCTGGAGTGCCGACAAGCCCGGGGAACCGACCGGTACCAGGGGCCTGGGCGCCCCGGGCAGCGACCTGGCAGCAGAGTTGCGGCGGTTCACGCCGGAGCAGTCCCTGCGCAACTTCATGCGGATGTTTGCGGCGCTCGATGGCGAGATCGCGCTGGTCAACGAAGGGCTGATCCACGGCCGGCCACCCGATGACGTGGCGCGGCCGCTGTTCGGATTTCGCTCGGTGGTGCGCATTCGCGCCGCCGAGATCGAGCCGAATGTATTCCGCACCGAACAGCGCGAGGCGATGTACTACCTGGACAAGGACAGCGGCGAACTCCTCGCATCCTGGAACAATCCCTTCACCGGTGAGACGCTGGTGCCGGTGGGCTATGTGTCGCCGCTCAACGTGTACTTCTTCGACGTTACCGGCAGCTATGCGCGCCAGCTGCCGCCGCAGCGCAGCGGCCGCAAGGCGCTGGACTGGCGCGCCAGCGACACCGATGTCTGGGTCAGCGAGTCGCGCTTCAACACGTTTCCCGCAGGTGTCACGGAGGAGGAATTCCCGCGCGCCTATTCCGGTCCGGAACGCAAGAGCGTCGATATCCTGACGTATCGCACGACGCAGGCCGAGTTTCGCGATACCAGCCGCAAGGGGATCCTGGCGCAGGTGCAGATGCTCAGCGACACACCCTGGCCACTGTGGATGATGATGGCCAGGCGACCGGGCCACGTGCTGTGGAACGGCTTCGGCAGGAAGTACGCGTCGTTCGACACGCTGCCGCGACTGGTGCGCGAACAGACCGAGCAGGCCTACCCGAAGTTCATCGGCGATCCCTGGGGCTTTCCGGAGCGCGAGTTCAGCACCCTCAACGGCCTGAAGCGACTGAAGGCCGCCGGCAGGATCTAGCGGGCGCGCAGGCGCTGTTCGACGTTATGCGCAACTATCGCAGATGATCGGGCGCTGAGCGCGCGTCCACGTACACCCAGGCCGCTCGACCCGACGCGAGCACCACCGCGATCCGCAGGTAGTCTGCGGTCTTCTCGTACTCATCGGCGACCACCAGTTCGTCATCGGTGAGCGTAAGAACCGCGCCCTCCACGCAGCTGGCCGGCAGCCCGGTGAATCGTGCGTTGGCGTTCGTGTCCCTGCCGGTCGACGCGGCGAGCGACGCGTCCGTGATCGGCACGGAATCAGGCGCGAATCCGCGCAGCGTGTCGGGCTGTCCCGCGAGCCTGCGGCCGAAGGTCGAGAGCTGGACGCTCTCCTCGCGCAGTGAGCCGTATGAGAACAGCAGTGGCATGGGGAACCTCGGCTCGGTGTTTCGACCCTTGCACGCGCCGCGCAATATGCTCGCGAATTCCCGCCGATCCTGCCCGCATATGACAGCGCTGGGATGCCGGCGGCTAATATTTGCGCACACTTTGCGCTCAACCCGCGGCGCGCCTAATATCGGGCATCCGGGCGCTGCGGCGCGAGCGGTGTAACTGCACCGTCCATTGTCGCGCGGCAGGCCAGGGTCAGGCCGCACCGATTGAATAATAACAACAAGACCTCGGGTGCCCTACTCGGCATGCTGGCGCTGCTCATCGCAGTGACCGCGGTTGGCGGATCCGTTGCCCGTTCGCAGGCACGCGATGACCTGCGCGTGCTGCGCTATGAGACGCCGCGCATCAGCGGGGCCGACCTGCGCAGTCGCGCCGTGAAGTTCGATGCACTCGGGCACCGCTTCGAGCTCGCGCTCGAACGCAACGAACGGATCGGCATCCCGGCCGCCGCGCAACGGGCCGGCGTCGAGGCCCTTCGGGGCACGCTGCGCGGCGCCGCGGCAGGCAGCTGGGTGCGCATCACGCAGACTCCGGCCGGCCCCTTCGGGATGATCTTCGATGGTCAGGAGCTGTACGGCATCGAGCCAGCTGCGGAGCTCGCCGGTCGACTGGGCGGGACGCTTGCAGCGAACCCGACCGATGCCGTGATCTACCGGCTTGCGGATACGCGGCTGTCGGCGGACGAGCAACGCTGCGGCCTGGTGACGCTGCCCGGCGCCGCAGCGTCGCCGGTCCTCAAGCCCACCCAGTCCGGTGCGCAGGCCTATCGACTGCTCGCGGCGGAGCTGCAGGCAGCGGAGGCGCTGGTAACGGCGCGTGAGCTGACGCTGGGTGTCGTCGGCGACTATGAGTTCAGCCAGCTCGCGTTGCCGAATGGCCTGACCCCCGAAGCCAGCCTGGTGGCGCGGATGAACATCGTCGATGGCATCTTCGCCGCGCAGGTGGGCGTGAAGCTCAATGCGCGCATCAGCGTGTTTTCAACACCCGATGACCCGTTCAGCGACGAGACCGTGGCGGGCTCGCTGCTCGACGAGGTCGGCACCTGGCGCTCCACGACGCCGGCGCAATCGGCCCTTGCGCTCACTCACCTGGTCACGGGCCGCGATTTCGAAGGCGTGACCGTCGGCATCGGCTTCGTCGGTTCGCTGTGCACTGCTCGCTCGGGTGTCAGCGCCTCGCAAGGCACGCTCAGTACCGTGAACGCGGCCCTGGTGATCGCGCACGAGCTTGGACACAACTTTGGCGCCTTTCACGACGGCTCCGCAGGACGGGCCTGCGAGTCCGTAGACACGACCTTCCTGATGTCGCCCTCGCTGAACGGCAGCCGGACATTCTCGGCGTGCAGTGTCACGTCGATGCAACCCTGGATCGACGCCGCCGCCTGCATCCGGCCGCTCGCCGCAGCGGCGGATGCCGACTTCGATCTGCCGATCCCGTCCATCCGCGGGCGCGGGACTCCCTTCGACTACAGCTTCGACGTGCGCTCGATCGGCGGCAGCACGGTCGAGGGAGTTGCCGCGCGCATCACCGTCCCGGCGGCGATGACACTGAACGCCGCCTCGTCCGCCGGGACGCCGTGCACGCTCGCTGGCGACAACACGGCCCGGTGCGCGCTGGGCGCGATCGCCGCCGGAGCGCGCCGCACCATGACGCTCAACCTGACGGCGATGCAGAGTGGCATCCACGTGCTTGCGGCGGCACTGACCGCCAGCAACGACGCCGTAGTGGACAACGATGCGGCGCAGATGAACTTCCGCATCGATCCCGCCGCGGACCTGGCAGTCAGTGCTGCCGCAAGCACGTGGATGCCACTCTGCATAGCCGTCAGGTTGAGCGTCACCGTGCGGCGCG
>JANPDV010000012.1:0-6148 GCA_031431655.1 Gammaproteobacteria bacterium
CACACGAGTGCGGTCGGGCCGGCCGCGCTTAACGACAGCCTCTCCCTCCTGAGGGCGGAGTACGTGCAATCGCGGCTGGAGAACGACAAGTCCGTGCTCAAGAATCGCATGGTCGCGGCCGGCGTGGGATCGCGCGAGAACCTGATCGGCACGGCACGCGATGATGCCAGCGACATGCTCGATCGCAGAGTCGAGATCAACCCTGTCACGCCGTGCGGCCCGGCCTGAAGCACGCGGCCACCGGGGGTGTCCCCGGTGGCCGGTCGCCTCACAGCTTGAACCTCAGAGCCTGAACTTGACCGAGGCGAGCCAGGTACGTGGCCGCAGCAGCGCCATGCCCGGGTTCGGGTTGCTGACGATGCCGGTGACGTAGTTGGCCTCGTCGCTGAGCTTCTTGCCCTGCACGCTGAATTCCCACTTGCCGTCGGCCGCGCCGACCGCGACGAAAGCGTCGTAGCGGGTGTAGCTCTTGATCAGGATCGAATTGGTGACCTCGACCCAGTTGTCGCCGACCATGTGGCCGTCGGCGCCGAAGCGCAAGCGCAGTGAATCGCCGATCGCATGCTCGTAGTTGAAGCCGAGCTGCCAGGTGAGGTCGGTGACCAGGGGCAGGTACTTCGCACCCGCCACGGCCGCCTGGGAGGTCGGCAGGATCTTGTCGTACTTGCCGTTCATCCAGCCGATCGTCGCGAACAGATTCAGGCCGTCGGTCGGCTGCGCGATGATCTCCGCCTCGATGCCGTCCACCGTCACATCGCCGATGTTCTGCTGCGCGAACGAACCGAAGCCGATCGAGGCCGTCTGCTGCAGGTCGGAAATGTCGTTGCGGAAGCACGCGACGTTGGTGCGCAGCCGGCGACCGAGCCATTCGGCCTTGAGACCGGCTTCATAGGTGATGACGTTCTGCGGCCCGTAGACTGTGCGCAGCACAGCCGGGTTCAGCACCGCGAGGCCGTTGAAGCCTCCGGCCTTGGCGCCCTTCGACGCCGTGACGTAGCCGAACGCGTCGTCGTTGAACTTGTAGTCGAAGCCAACCTTGGGGGTGAATCAGGTCCAGGTGTTCGACAAACTCACCTTGGTGCGGGGCACTGGGTTGCCGAATCCGGACTGCAGGTCGCCTGAGAACGACTTGTCGTCGGAGGTATAGCGGCCGCCCACGGTCAGGCTGGCGCGCTCACTGAAACGCCAGGTGCCCTGGCCGAATGCCGCCCAGCTCTTGGTGTCCATCGTCAGGAAGGTCGGCGCGAGGTTGCGCAGGTCGAACAGCGGGATGTCGTCGGTCAGCGTCTGGTCGCCCGATTCCGAGAAGTAGTAGAGGCCTGCGATCCAGTCGAGCTTGTCGTCGAACGACTTGCCCAGCGCCTGCAGCTCCTCGGTGAACTGGTCCGCCGAGGCATACGACTGCCGATCGAAGGAGGGCGTGTAGACGCCCGGTGAGGGGTTGAGCCCGCCGGCGATGTCCCAGCGCCAGCAGTCGTTGAGCGCGACGTAGCCGGTGATCGAACGCAGCGTGAAGCCGTCGAACTCGCGCGCGACGTTCAGCGTGACATCGGTGGTCTCGGTATCGCCGTTGGAGGGCTGCGGATACTCGACGACATAGGGATCGCTGCCGAAGCGCGGCTGGATGTTGTCGGTGGTGACGCGCGTCGCGAGGTTCGTCGGGACGGTAAACGGCACGAACTTGATTGCCGCGGCGATATAGCCGTCGTTCTCGTCCTTCGCGTAGCCGACCGTCAGCGCGGCCGATAGCGGGCCGTCCTGCCAGGCGAGCTTGCCGCGCAGCGCAAGGTTCTTTTCCTTGCCGATGTCGCGCTGCTGGGCGCGGTTGTAGATCCAGCCGTCCGACTGGTCGCGGTACAGCAGCGAGAGCGAACCGCCGAGATTGTCGGTGAGCCCGCCGCCGGCCGAGGCCTTGGCACTCCATTCGCCGAAGCTGCCGGCTCCGACCGAGCCTTCCGACCACTGGCTGTCCGCCGAGGGCGTGCGCGTGACGATCTTGATGGCGCCCCGAGAAAGTGTTGCGCCCGTACAGCGTGCCCTGCGGACCGCGCAGCACCTCGATGCGTTCGACGTCCAGCAGCTGCACGTTGGAGCCCTGCAGCCGGCCGCGGTAGACGTCATCGACGCAGAGACCGACCACCGGCTCCGAGACGATCAGTCCGCCGGTCTGCTCGACGCCGCCGCGCATCCCGATCTGGAACGTCGAAGGGCTGGCCATCAGCGGCAACAACTGCAGGTTCGGCACCGACTTGGCGATGTCCTGCGTGGTCGTGATGCCGAGGTCCGAGACCTGGTCGGCCGAGAGCGCGGTCAGCGTGACCGGGGTTTCCTGCAGGTTGGCCTCACGGCGTTCGGCGGTGACGACCACCTCTTCGAGACCGCCGGCCTCCTGCTGCGCGGGGCGGGGCCGTGTCGGCTTTGGTCTGCGCCTTTCTTGCCATTGACGGCCTGCGTACGGTGCGCAGATCGTCTAGTCTCACATCGGCGCATTCGACGGCGATGCGTGGCGGCATGCCTGGGCATGCGCCGATTCGGAAGGTTCGCACCGGGTTGGGGGGTCGCATGAGACGAAAGGCTGCCTGCCTATTGCTGATGATGACGCTGGCCGTGCCTGCACAGGCGCAAACACCGGTGGTGTTTCTCGCGAGGGAGATCATCAAGAGCATCGTCGAGACCTTCGTGAAGGACAAGTTGATCAGCATGCTCTCCACGATGGGCCCTTGTGGCCTGCCGCTCGGCCCGTCGGGCGGGCTCGCCACGTTGGCGGGCTTGCTCGGCGGCGGCGGCGGGCTCGCGGGGCTTCCCTCGATGCCTGGCATGCCGAGTCTGTCGGCGCTGGCCGGCGGGGCAGGCATGGGATCGCTGCAGGGAATCGGCGCTGCAGGGCAGATCGCCGGCATGGCGGGCGGCGCCGCGCAACTGGCCGGCATGCAGGCCGGCATCGAGAAGATGCTGCGCGAGCAGACCGCGCAGTTGCCGACCGCGGACGCGGACGGCGAGACCGGGGAGGCCGGGGAGGCCGGGGATGCGGAGGTCGCGGCGCCGCCCGACATCGCACAGTTGACGCAGGAAATGCAGGACGCCACGCCGCTGTCCAGCGCGGAGATCGATGAACTGGGCGGCCTGATGGAACGCCTGTCGGCGGCCATGCCCTCGCGTGCGAACCCGTGCAAGCCCGGTGAACTGACGCAGGTGCTGCACTCGACGGCCGACGTGCCGATGGGCAGCGGGATGCTGCGGATGATGCTGCAGCCCATGCGCGACATGGGCAAGAGTGTCGCTGAGGCGCACGACAGGTTTGCCCTGATGTCGGACAGCGAGAGTGTCGAGTATGTCGCGCTGATGGCCGACGAAGCGCGCGGCTGGGACGAGGAAAACCGCAAGGCGTTCGCCGGCATGGTCGAAACGAATTTCCTCGGCATGCCGCAACCCATGAGAGCGCAGTTGCTTGCGCGCCTGAGGCAACGGACGAAGTGACGCGGGCCCGGTGGCACCGCTTGGCAACACGGGCAGGTTCGCACATGACCACGTACCGCTTCACTCCCCGTCTGGCGCTCGCCACGCTCACCCTGGTCCTGTCTGCCACCGTGAGCGGCGCGCAGGCGCCAGCGCCTCAGCCTGACGCCAGGCCTGCAGGCAGCTACTCCGGGCTCGGCGCCGAAAGCGTTACGCCGGAGATCATCGCCCGGTTTGCACCGCCGGCGCTCGACTCGCAGGTCAGCCGCCGCATCCAGAGCATGCTCGACGTCCGCGGTGCTGGTGGCGGCCTGATCACCAGCAGCGGCGACCGCATGGTTTTCACCTGGCGCGTCACCGGCAACTCGCAGGTCTGGCGCATGGACGGGCCCATGCGCTACCCGATCCAGCTGACAGGTGGCGAAGACGATACGTTCGTCAGGGCCATTTCTCCGGACGATGAATGGATGGTCGTCAACCGCGACGTCAATGGCCAGGAGAACCCGGGCCTTTACTGGATGGACCTCGAGGGTGGTCCGCTGGTCGAGATCCAGCACAAGAAAAAAGTGCAGACGGCACTCGCGTTCATTTCCGACGACAGCCGCTGGATCTATTTCACGGCGAATGACATCGACCCGGCGTCGTATGCGATCTACCGTTACGAGAAGCCGACGCAGAAGCGCGAGCTGCTGTTCAGCCAGCCAGGCGTCTGGCGGGTCGCGGATCACCGCACCGACGAACTGCTGCTGGTGAAATTGCTCGGCAGCGACCAGTTCGAGTATCACAGCTACAACCTCGTGACCCGAAAACTCACGCCGCTGCTGGGCCAGGGTGAGAAGGTCCGCTACTCGGCAAGCTTTGGCCGCGAACCCGGCACGCTGATCCTGCAGCACGACAAGCGCGGGGATTTCTACCGGCTGTACGAGTGGCAGGCCGGCCGGGAAACGCCGATCTCGCCACAGGTTGCGCACGAGGTCGACAGCTTCAGCATCGACGACACCCGCACGCGCATTGCGTACACGACGAACGAGGATGGCTATAGCCGGCTGCACGTGCTCGACGCCAAGACTTATCAGGAGCTGCCACTCCCGGCATTGCCTGATGCAGAAAACGTGTTTGCGGCCGGGATGTCGCGCGACGGGCGCTTCCTGGGCATCGGGATCGACGGCGCGGCGCTGCCACCGAACGTGGCGTTCTACGACTGGAATACGCAACAGCTGGTGCGCTGGCGCGCGGCGTCGACGCCCGAGATCGACACGGAAGCGTTTGCGAAGGCGAGCCTCGAGACCTACCCGGCGCGCGACGGCACGAAGATCCCGATGTTCGTGCGGCGCCCAAAGGGCTGCGCCGATGCCCTGTGCCCCGTCGTCGTCGAATTCCACGGCGGCCCCGAAGCACAATCGCAACCCGGGTTCTCGCCTTATGCGCAGATGTTTGTCGACGCCGGTTTCATCTTTATCCAGCCTAACGTCCGCGGCAGCTCGGGTTACGGCAAGAAGTGGCTCGATGCCGATAACGGCCCGAAGCGCCTGAACGTCATCACGGACATCGAGGACTGCGGGACTTACGTCCGAAAGGCGTTCGCAAAGGACGGCAAGGCGCCGAAGGTCGGCGTCACCGGCGGCAGCTATGGTGGCTATGCAACGCTGCTGGCAATGACGTATTTTGCCGGCACCTACGACGCCGGTGTCAGCCAGGTCGGCATCGCGAACCTGGTCACGTTCCTGGAGAACACCGCACCGTACCGCAGGGCCTTGCGCGCCAGTGAGTACGGCGACCCTGCGAAGGACCGCGCCGCTCTGCTCAAGCTGTCGCCGACTACGTACGTGGACCGCCTCAAGGCGCCCCTACTCGTGATGCAGGGCGTGAATGATCCACGCGTACCGGTTGGAGAGGCCTTGCTGATACACGAGGCTCTCACCGATCGCGGCATCCCCAGCGGGCTGATACTGTTTGGCGACGAGGGACACGGCGCGAGCAAACGCAGCAATCAGGTGCTGTCGATCGGTCACACCATCGCGTTCTTCGAAAAGCAGCTGCGCTGACACCATCCGAACCAGCCCGCATTCCGGGAGCGGCGCGCCACCGGTAACACCGGCGCCGTCACGCGGATCCGGCGCTGCGGCGCGGCGCAGCGGGATCATCATCAGGATGCCGAGCAGCGTGCCGAGCAGCGTGCCGAGCACGGCGACCAGCGCCACGCGCGCGATCTCGAGATCGAAGCCGAGGATCATGATGGCGGGCATCGTCACGCCGATGCCGAACGCGATCGACTCCCCGGCGGAGCCGCCGGTCTGCACGATGTTGTGCTCGAGGATGGTCGCGTCCTTTACGCCGAAGCGCGACATCAGCCGGAACAGCGTGATCGAGATCACCGCCACGGGGATCGAGGCACTCATCGTGAGGCCGACCTTCAGGACGAGGTGGAGCGAAGAGGCGCCGAAGATCAGCCCGAGGATCGCGCCGGCCACCACCGCGCGCAGTGTGAACTCGCGCATCGCGGTCTCGGCGGCGATTTAGGGCGCAGGGGCGGGCGGAGCGGCGGTCGTGGGTGCCCGGTGCGCGCCGGACGTCATGGCGGGCAGCCAGGCGCGGAGCCGCACTGCCAGAGCCGGTCCGGGAACAACGTCGCCGCGAAATGGACTGCGAGCACGGCCTGCCCCTCAGGAAGCGCGGCCCGTGTAGATCAGAA
>JANPDV010000013.1:0-3241 GCA_031431655.1 Gammaproteobacteria bacterium
CGTTGCGCGCTACACCGCGCGCAAAGCGCGACAGGTGACCGTAGAGCGTCGTCACCCGGTTCTTGTGTTCCAGCTCGATCGCGTTCCCGTAGCCGCCCTTGCGGCCCACGAAGCGCACCCGGCCGTCGCCTGCCGCGCGCACCGGCGTCCCGATCGGTGCCGCATAGTCCACGCCCTTGTGAGCGCGGATGCGGTTCAGGACGGGATGGCGCCGCGACGGGTTGAAGCGCGAACTGATGCGGCTGAACTCCACCGGTGCCCGGATGAATGCCTTGCGCAGGCTGCGGCCCTCGGGCGAATAGAACGCCACGCTGCCATCGGGCGACTCGAAGCGCACCGCGCGATAGGTATTGCCAGCGTTGACGAACTCCACGGCGAGGATCTCGCCGTCCTTGACGTACTCGCCGTCCTGGAAGAGCGCCTGATGCACGACGGTAAACTGGTCCTCGGGCTGGATGTCGAGCACGAAATCGATGTCGTACTCGAAGATCTTGGAGATCGCCAGCGCCGTCGCATCGCTGATTCCGGCGTCCTCGGCAGCCTTGAACAACGACGAGCGCACTATGGCGGTGCCGGTTCGCACCTGCACTTCAAGCGGGTTCTCGATGATGTCCGACGCGAAACCCTCGCCCGAGCGCGTGACTCGCAGCGTCTCGGTCGGACTGACCTGGCGCTCGAGTCCCATCAGGGTATCGCCGTGCAACTCGATCTTCAGGGCTTCGCCCGGTCGAAGGCGATCGAGCCGGGCCCGCAGGTCCGGCAGCGCCCGGATCGACGCAAGGTCCGACAGCGACAACTCCAGCCGGCGGAAGATGCGTTCCAGCGTGTCGTTGGCCGCAACGGCGACCTGCAGCGTCGACAGGGCGATGTTCGCCTGCTGTGGTGCGCTCTGGGCAACGACGTGAGCCGGCCCGCTGGCCGGCGCCACGGCCGCGAACGGTGCCACTGGCTGCAGTCGGGGGCCAGGGTTGAACGCCTTGCCGGTCGAAAAGGCCAGCAGGCCGAGTCCCGCAGCGGCAGCGACACCCGCGGCGATGCGCAGATGACCTGCCTGCCAGCGCGCCCCAGGAGGCTGCCGTGATGGCCTGGCCCCGGCAGGATGCCCGTGTGCAGGATCAGTCGGCGGCACTGTAGTGCCCGGTGGAGTCCGGTGCGGCGGCGTCACGGGTCGTTTGCACTACACTTCGTGGTCGATCCTGCCACCGTACCTAAGCGCATGTCGGGCGGTCAACCCACCTTCATGTCGAAACGTGACGGCGCCCCTGGACGAGATCACGGAATGAGGCGATGAACACCCCTTCAGAACAACTCGCAGAGATCCGGCGCGGCAGCGCCGAGCTGCTTACCGAGCCCGAGCTCCTGAAGAAGCTCGCCCGCGGCACCCCGCTGCGCGTCAAGGCCGGCTTCGACCCCACGGCGCCCGATCTGCATCTCGGGCACACGGTGCTGATCAACAAGATGCGCCAGTTCCAGCAGTTCGGCCACGAGGTCATCTTCCTGATCGGCGACTTCACCGGCCTGATCGGCGACCCCACGGGACGCAATGCGACGCGGCCGCGCCTCACGCCCGAGGATGTCCAGGCAAATGCGCAGACCTACCAGCAGCAGATCTGCAAGATCCTCGATCCGCAGCGCACCCGCATCGATTTCAATTCGCGCTGGCTGAGCGCGATGCCGCTGCCGCAGTTCGTCGAAGTCGCCGCCAAGTACACCGTGGCGCGCATGCTCGAGCGCGACGACTTCTCGAAGCGCTTCAAGGGAAACCAGCCGATTTCGGTCCACGAGTTCTTCTATCCCCTGGCGCAGGGCTATGACTCGGTCGCGCTGCAGGCCGACGTAGAGCTCGGTGGAACCGACCAGAAGTTCAACCTGCTGGTGGGCCGCCAGCTGCAGGAAGCCTATGGCCAGGAGCCGCAGGTCGTGCTGACGATGCCGCTGCTCGAAGGGCTCGACGGCGCGCAGAAGATGTCCAAGTCGCTGGGCAACTACATCGGCATCGCCGAGGCGCCCGACGCGCAGTTCGGCAAGCTGATGTCCATCAGCGATACCTTGATGTGGCGCTACTTCGAGTTGCTCTCGTTCCGTCCGCTCGCCGAGATCGCCGCGCTGCGCGCGCAGATCGAACAGGGCCGCAATCCGCGCGACGTGAAGTTCGAACTCGCGCGCGAGCTCGTCGCCCGCTTCCACGGGCACCCGGCGGCAGAGCACGCACAGGCCCAATTCATAGCCCGCTTCGCGCAGAAAGTGCTGCCAACCGACCTGCCGGAAATCGCCGTGCCGATCGGCCCGGAGGCCGCGGGTGCCGACCTGGTGGCGGTGCTCGTCGACCACGCCGGCCTGGCGGCGAGCCGGGGGGAAGCGCGGCGCAAGATCGCCGAGGGCGCGGTGCGGATCGACGGCGAGAAAGTGCAGGACGCAGCGCTCAAACTCGCCCCGGGGGCCAGCTACACCCTGCAGCTCGGCCCGCGGCGCTTCGCCCGCGTCCGGGTCCAGAAAAGCCCTTTATAAATCAGCGCTTTGCCGCGCTGCAAAAATTATATTTCAGTTTCGTTGACAGCGCTTCGACGCGGCATATAATGCGCGCCCCCACGTCGTGCCGCCCAGCGGACCGGTGTGAGGAACCAGTAGGAATGCTTATGTTGACGGGAAGAGCCGCATGGCTATACTTCCCGCCCCCCGTGCGCCCCACGATGTTTGCGTGGCGCGTCCGGGCCCCCTTCGGCCCCTGCGGCCGCAGGCGCTTTTTAAAAATTCGGCAGGTAATTTGTGTGGGGACTCGCGTCAATGCGTCTTTTGGATGCGATTGGCCGAGTGACCAAAAGTCCAGCAATGAGCTTTTGAATCATTCATTTGATTAGTTCAAAATCTTCAAGTGAAGAGTTTGATCCTGGCTCAGATTGAACGCTGGCGGCGTGCTTAACACATGCAAGTCGAGCGGCAGCGCGGGAGCAATCCTGGCGGCGAGCGGCGAACGGGTGAGTAATGCTTCGGAATCTACCCTGTAGTGGGGAATAACCAGTCGAAAGATTGGCTAATACCGCATACGAACTACGGTTGAAAGCGGGGGATCGCAAGACCTCGCGCTATAGGATGAGCCGAAGTCGGATTAGCTAGTTGGTGAGGTAACGGCTCACCAAGGCGACGATCCGTAGCTGGTCTGAGAGGACGACCAGCCACACTGGGACTGAGACACGGCCCAGACTCCTACGGGAGGCAGCAGTGGGGAATATTGGACAATGGG
>JANPDV010000014.1:0-5476 GCA_031431655.1 Gammaproteobacteria bacterium
GCACAGCCCGCAAGCACTGCAATCAACGCCAGCGCCGCCGACGCCGGCAGGCACCGGGCTGCAGCTTCTCGCCGGGCAGCGGGGACACGAGCAGCATGATCGATCCGGAAAAATCGCATTGGACTTGGCTCCCGTATACGGATGACGCGGCCGGCGGCGTGGTCACGAACTGACCGCCAGCCTCGCCTGAAGCGGCGTGGCCATGATGCCAGCTTGCACGTCGCCGGGTGGCGCCGAGGTACGGACAGCGGTGCCGCTACTCCCGGGGCGGGATGTCGTCGTCCTGCATCGCCGCCTGCTCGCCGCGATCCACGTCCTCGAACTGCCCGTGATTGACGGCCCAGAAGAACGCCCAGATGGCGCCACCCAGCAGGACGAGCGACAGCGGGACCAGCAGGTAAACGCTGTTCATCGGTGTGTTCCATAGGCGACGCGCTGCGCGTTCAGTACGACCAGCAGCGAGGACAGGGACATGCCGAGTGCGGCCATCCAGGGTGGCATCAGGCCGAACGCCGCGAGCGGCAGCACTGAAAGGTTGTAGGCCACCGCCCAACCGAGGTTCTGGCGCATCACCCGGTGCGCGCGCCGCGCGATACGGATGGCATCGGGCAGCGCCGTCAGTGAATCGCGCAGCAACAGCAGGTCGGACGCGGCCTGCGCGATACCGGAACCCTGGCCCATCGCCACCGATACCTGGGCAGCGGCGAGCACGGGCCCATCGTTGATGCCGTCGCCGATCATCAGTACCCGATGCCCGGCCGCCTGCAGTCGCTGCAGGTGTGCCAGCTTGTCGGCGGGACGCAGGCCCGCGCGAGCCTCGACAATGCCGAGATCTGCGGCAGTGCGACGCACCACGAGCTCCCGGTCGCCTGAGGCGATCTGCGGCTCCAGGCCGAGTGCGCGCAAGTCATCGACCGCCTGCCGTGCGTCCGGGCGCAGTTCATCCGAGACTTCGAACGTGGCGGCAATGCCCTGCGCAGTGCCGAGGGCGATCTGTGCATCTGCAGTTGAGGCCGTGGACAGCTGCGTATCGCCGGCCGTGACAAAACCCGCGCGGCCGAGCCGCCACGGAGTGCCGTCGATCTCGCCCTCGACTCCCTCACCGGGTACATCGCGCAACGCCGAAGCAACGACTGGCGCGGCGGCCTCCCCTGTCGGTGGCAGCACGGCGCTGCGGAATGCCGCGGCCAGCGGATGCGACGAGTGCGCCTCGAGGGCGGCAGCGATCGCCAGGGCCTGCGCCGAACCGAGGTCACCGAAGGTCTGCACGTTGACGACGCGCGGTGTGCCGGCGGTCAACGTGCCGGTCTTGTCCAGCACGACGGTGTCGACCTGCGCCAGCACCTCCACCGCATCCGTACGCACCACCAGCACACCGCGTCGCGCCAGCGCCGCCGTGGCGGTGGCGGCCGCCACGGGCGTCGCCAGCGACAGCGCGCACGGACACGTCGCCACCAGCACCGCGAGTACCGCGGAGAACGCGCGCGTCGGATCGAACACGAGCCAGGCCGCTCCGACCAGCGCGGTCAGCAGCAGGATGCGGACCACGAACCAGGACGCCATCCGTTCGGCGGCGAGGCCGATTCGCGGGCGCTCGCTCTGCGCGCGTTCGATCAGGCGCACGATCGACTGCAGCGTCGACTCGCCGGGCAGGCGCGTGACGCAGAGCGTGAGTGCGGCGCCGAGATTGATCGCGCCGCCCGCCACCTCGCTGCCGCGACCCCGGGCGCGCGGCGCGGACTCGCCGGTGATCAGCGCTTCGTCGAGCAACGCATCTTCCGCAACGAGCGTGCAATCCACCGGCACCATCTGTCCCGTGCCGACCATGATCCGGTCGCCGACGCGCAGATCGGCCAGCGCGACGGACTCCGTCGCGCCCGTGGCGTCGCGCAGTCGCTGCACGCGCGACGGCAGCACCCGGGTCAGCGCCTCGGTAACGTCGGCCGCCTGATGCCGCGCACGTGTCTCGATGTGGCGGGCGACCAGCAGCAGGAACACGAACATCGTCACCGAATCGAAGTAGACCTCGCCGCTGCCGCGCACCGTGTTGAACGCGCTCGCGGTAAACGCGAGCACCAGCGCGAGGCCCACCGTGACGTCCATGCCCAGCACGCCGGAACGCAGGTCGCGCACCATGCCAGCGAGGATCGGACGGCCCGAGTAGAGCAGCACCGGCAGCGAAATCGCGAGGCAGGCCCAGCGGAACAGCTCGCCATACGCAGCGTCCGAACCTTCGAACACGCCGATGTAGAGCGCGGCCGAGTACATCATCAGCTGCATGGTGGCGAGGCCGGCAAGGCCGATGCGTTTCAGCGCCAGGCGCTGCTCCCCACGCCGAGCGCCGACCGCGCGCTCGCCAACCAGAGGCACGGGCGTAAAGCCCGCTTCGGTGATGCCGGCCAGGATGCGTGGCAGCGCGATTTCGCCTGCCCGCCAGTCGATCGACGCGCGCGAGTTGACCAGGTTGACGTCGACACGTTCGACGCCCGGCAGCGTCGAGACGACACGCTGGATCTTGCGCGCGCAGTTTGCGCAGCGCATGCCGTCGATGCCGAGCACCACGCGACCGTGGCCTTCCGTCTCGCTGGCCCAGTGACCCTCGAGCGAAATTCCGGGCGTCGCGGCAACGCTGGCCGTCATGGGGGCACGGATCCACCGATTGTCGGCGCCGGCGCCTTGAGGTCGCCGCCGGCGATGTCGCTGACGGCACCCAGGGACCACCGCATCCGTGGCGCGTCGATCTCGCCGCGCAGGCGCCAGCGCCCGCTTTCCTCAGCCTGCACCAGCCAGTGGCCGCGCTCCAGAGGCGGCATCGCGGCGGTGTAGGCATCGGTGCGGCCTGCCTCCCGTCCGACGCGGATATCCCGGTCGAGCTCGGGCCGCGTGGCATGGGTCAGGCGCAGCCGCAGGTACTCAGGATTGGGCAGCCCGGCCGCGGACCGATACTCGATGCGCAGCCGATCGCCGGCGCTGAGATCGAACTGCAGGGTGACGCCCTGCTCCCGGGCCCGCTGGGCCTGCGCAAGATCGGCATCGAGCGGCGCACCTTCGGTGACGTACTGCGCCGGCAGTTCCGGATCCGCGCCACGGTAGGCGACGAACAGCGTCAGCGCGCTGGCGAGGACCGTGGCGGCGGGCACGCCGATCGCGAGCCAGAGTACGGGGTTCGGCGGGTTCGGTTCAGACATGGCATTGGCTCCGGGGCATCAGCGTGCAGGCGCAAAGAACCGCGCCTCGGAACGCGCGACCAGCTTCGGGTCGTCGTCGGCAACGACCTCGAACTGGATGGTTTGCGACGCGGCACCGCTCCACGCATCGCGGCGTACCCGCACGGCGGCATTGTAAACCTCGCCCGATGGCACCTCGAATGCGGCATTGGCCGGGTCCAGCCGCAGTTCGCCGGCGCCGGCCACCCGCACCACGAAACGGCGCGGCCGCTCGTCCTTGTTCATGATCTTCAGCGTGTAGACGTTCTCGGCTTCGCCGCTGTCGAGCATGCGGTAGAGCGAGTTACGATCGTGCAGCACGTCGAGGCCAACCGGCTTGCGCAGCGCCACGGCAACGACGAAGCCGGCGGTCAGCAGGCAGAGCAGCGTGCCGTAGACCAGCACCCTGGGCCGCAGCCAACGCGTCGACTGATGCTGCAGACTGTGCTCGGTGGCGTAGCGGACCAGCCCGCGCGGGTAGCCCATCCGGTCCATCACCGAGTCGCAGGCGTCGATGCACGATGCACAGGCGATGCACTCGTACTGCAGGCCCTTGCGGATGTCGATACCGGTCGGGCAGACCTGCACACACAGCGTGCAGTCGGTGCAGTCGCCGAGCCCGACGGCGCGCGGCGTGACGCCACGCTTGCGGCCGCCGCGCGGCTCGCCGCGGGTCTCGTCGTAGGTGACGATCAGCGTGTCCTTGTCGAACATCGCGCTCTGGAAGCGCGCATAGGGGCACATGTACTTGCAGACCTGCTCGCGCAGGAAGCCGGCATTGCCATAGGTCGCAGCGCCGTAGAACAGGGTCCAGAACGTCTCCCAGGGGCCGAGTGAAAGCTGCAGCACGTGCGCGGCAAGTTCACGGATCGGCGAGAAGAAGCCGACGAAAGTGAAGCCGGTAAACGCTGCAAAGGCGACCCACAGCACCTGCTTGGCGGACTTGCGCGCCAGCTTGGCCGCACTCCAGGGCGCCTGGTCAAGCTTCATCCGTCGCGCGCGATCGCCTTCCGTGACACGCTCCATCCAGAGGAAAGCTTCGGTCCACACCGTCTGCGGGCACGCATAGCCGCACCAGACGCGACCGGCTATTGCCGTAAAGAAAAAGAGCGACAGCGATGCGATCACCAGCAGCCACGTGAGGAAGATGAAGTCCTGCGGCCAGAAGGTGAGGCCGAACAGGTAGAACTTGCGGGCCGGCAGATCGAACAGCACGGCCTGCCGGTCGTTCCAGGAGATCCACGGCATCAGATAGAAGATGCCCAGCAGCACCCAGATCGCAAGCCGGCGCAGCGTGGCAAAGCGCCCGCGCTGCTCGCGCGGGTAGACCTTGGCGTGCGCCTCGTAGTACGACTCCTCCACGACCACGGGCACACCAACCGGCGGCAACCCCGGCCTTCGACCTGGCGTCGTCGATTTCATTGGGGTCGCGACATCCAGAGCGTCAGCGCACCAGACGCGGCGCACAGCGCCCAGAAGAACAGGAATCCGAGGCTGTAGAGAGTCATTCGCCCGGCCTCGAGACCGAACGTCAGCAGCGCGTTGCCCAGCGGCGCGGGATCGACGAAGGCGAAGCAGAACATGGTGCCTGCGCTGGCAACGAGGAACGAGCACCAGAGCACCATCGCCGCCGTGCGCATGCCGGCCGACAGCTCATGCGGGACATCGGGCTCGGCACCCTCAGGGTGCGCTGGCGACACGCGGCTCCCCCAGGCTCAGGACATAGGCCGTGAGCAGCCGGATGCGGGCCTCGCCGAGGCGTTCGCCCTGTGCCGGCATCTGGCCCATCCGGCCGATCTCGATCGTTGTGCGGATCGACTCGACGGAGCCGCCGTACAGCCACACCTGATCGGTGAGATTCGGCGCGCCGAGCTCCTTGTTGCCCTTGTGGTCGGCGCCATGGCAAACGACACAGTACGTCTGGAACTGCCTGGCGCCGGCCTGCACATCGCCTGCCGGCGCCTTGCGAGCGGACAGGCTGAGGACATACGCCACCATGTCCTCGACACCGGTCGGCCCGAGCACGTCTTTCCACGGTGTCATCGCGGCGTTACGGCCCTCGCGAATCGACGTCTGGATCGTCTCGGGTGCGTCGCCCCACAACCAGTCCCGGTCCGTCAGGTTGGGGAATCCGATGGCTCCCCGCCCATCCGAGCCATGGCACTGCGAACAGTTGTTTGCGAACAGGTTGCGGCCGATCGCCAGCGCGCGCGGATTGCTGGCGAGGCTCACCGGGTCCTGGGTTGCGAACGGCCCGAGCACGGCCTGCA
>JANPDV010000015.1:0-3500 GCA_031431655.1 Gammaproteobacteria bacterium
CTGGAACCCCGCCAGCTGGCAGACCCGCCTGGCTCAGCAGCAGCCCACCTATCGCGATCCCGTCGCGCTGGGCCGGGCCGTGGCACAGCTGTCGCGGCTGCCGCCGATCGTCGTTTCATGGGAAGTCGAGAAGTTGCGGGAAGAGCTGGCGGCTGCCCAGCGCGGCGAGGCGTTCCTGCTGCAGGGTGGGGACTGCGCCGAGAGCTTCGACAGCTGCGAGTCCGACGACATTGCCAAGCGGCTCAAGATCCTCCTGCAGATGAGCCTGGTGCTGACGCATGCGCTGAAGCGGCCCGTGATCCGCGTCGGCCGCATGGCAGGTCAGTACGCCAAGCCGCGCTCGACCGATACGGAAACGCGGGACGGGATCACGTTGCCGTCCTATCGGGGCGACATCGTCAATCGTTCGGAATTCACCGCTGCTGCGCGCGAGCCGGATCCCGAGCTGCTGCTGCGCGGCTATGAACGGGCCGCGCTGACCATCAACTTTGTCCGTGCACTGATCGATGGCGGGTTCGCTGACCTGCATCATCCCGAGTACTGGGATCTGGGCTTCATGAGCCACTCGCCGTCCAAGGTGGCCTACGAACGCATCGTCGCTTCCGTCGCGGACGGGCTGGAGTTCTTCGAGACCATCAGCGGCAAGGACGTGCACCAGGCCCTGCGGACCGACTTCTACTGCTCGCACGAAGCCCTGGTGCTGCACTACGAGCAGGCCCAGACGCGCTTCATTCCGCGCCAGAACCGCTGGTACAACCTTTCCACGCACATGCCGTGGATCGGCATGCGCACGGCCCACGTGGACGGTGCCCATGTGGAGTACTGCAAGGGCATTTCCAACCCTATGGGCGTCAAGGTGGGCAGCGCCATGAACGCCGAGTGGCTGCAGAGGCTGGTCACGACGCTGAACCCCCAGAATATTCCGGGGCGTCTCACGCTGATCCATCGCTTCGGCGCCAAGGACATCGAGATGTCGCTGCCCAAGGCGATCCAGGCGGTGCGCGCCACCGGGCAGAGCGTGCTGTGGATCTGCGATCCGATGCACGGCAACACCGAGAGCAGCCAGAGCGGCCTCAAGACAAGGCGCTTCGAGAACGTACGTCGCGAGCTTGAACTGGCCTTCGACATCCATGCCGGCCTTGGCTCGAAGCTCGGTGGCGTGCACGTGGAGCTCACGGGCGATGACGTCACCGAATGCACCGGTGGAGCGCGCGGTCTGTCGGATGCCGATCTGCAGCGCGCGTATCGTTCCACGGTGGATCCGCGCCTCAACTACGAACAGGCACTCGAGCTGGCGCTGCTGGTGGCCGAGCGTTCCAGCACACCGCCGCGCCGTCGGGCACCGGCCTGACCCGGTAGTCCCGGCCGGGCGCCGCGCCGGTCGAGCAGGCCTGTCGCTCGCTTCAGGTGCTGGCGCGACCCGCGCAGCGAGGCGTGCGCGGGCAGGACCCGCTGCGAGGGCAGATGACGCTCGGCGGTCGCTCCAGTGCCTCGGCAACCCACGCGATGTTGAGCACGTGGCCGACGCTGCGCAGTGCGGCTGCGGCAGGTCCGGGCAGTTGTGGCTCGGCCCTGGCGCGGCTGCAGGCGCTGGCGATGGACTCGATTACGGCGGCGGCATCGTGTCCCTGCGCTTCGAGTGCCGGACCGAGGTCGATGCCCACCGACAACACGTGCCAGATGTCGGCCGCATCGCGCGAGCGCAGCGAGTGGCAGGCGTACAGGCGGGGTCCGCGTGCCGTCGGCATCACCGACAATTGCGAGCTCGGCGCAGCGGGCGTTGGCGCACGGGCCGGGGGCGTTTCGTGCAGCAGCCGGAACACGGCCCAGCGCGGACACGGATCGGGCAGCACGCTGAGATTGCCCCACGGCAGCGGAATGCCGTTGCCGCGGTAGACCGCCTTGAGGATCCCGGGCGCGTAGCCGTCGAAGAAGTGCCAGTGGCGGTACGGTGAAACCGCCGTCATGCGTCGCATCACCACGGCCGGCGACACGCCCAGCCGCCGGTGACACTCGATCCGATGTGCCTCGCGCGCGAGCAGTTGCCGGAACGGCACTCGCGGGCAGAGCAACGCACCCGCGAACACGCTGCATTCGAAGTCACGCCAGGCCAGCAGCACGTCGCGTGCGTCCATGCCGGTGGCAGGGCCGTCCGGCTCGCTGCGGTCATCGAGCCCGGTGGCCGAACGCTGCGGAATCAGTCCATCGCCGTTGTGCAGGATCCGGTGCCCGATGAAGTAGGCGAGTTCGTACTTGAGGCGCGATTCCTGGTTGCGCAGCCGCGGGTTGACCAGCAGCGTCGCCGGCGCCTCGAAGCGTGCACGCAGCGGGGTACTGCCGACCCGGCGGCGCTCGTCCTCGAGCCAGCGCACGGTCAGCCCGTGCGCCGCGGCGATGGCGCTGAGGGCGTCCAGCGTCAGCGGCATCTGCTTCTGGCCGGCCTGCTCGGCGGCGCGTTCGATGTCCGGGAAGTCGTTCTGGCGCGTCTCCTGCCAGACGCGGATCAGCAGCTGCGCGAACTGCCGGCCGCTGGTGCCGGTCTGCGCCAGCAGTTCCGGCAGCGCATGCTGCAGCAGCTCGCGCTGGAACAGGAACGCCGGCTCGAGCGGCATCGCATCGGCGGCCGGCCGGCCGGGTACCCCTGCGGGGTCCTCACCGACCAGTGCAGCTGAAGGACTGTCGTCGAGGAACCAACCCGTTTCCTTGCCGAGGACTCCGGCGAGGACAGCCAGCGTGAACGGCGAGGGCATGCGCTTGCCCGTCTCCACCATACTCAGGTACGACACCGACGGCGCGTGGCGCGCGTCGCGCTGCACGCACCGGTTCGACAGCTCCTCGAGCGTCAGCCCGACGCGTTTGCGCACGGTGCGCAGCTTGGCGCCGAGGAAGTGCCCCTGACGGATCAGTCCTGTCACGGTGTGAAGTTCACAGTGTGAAATTTCCTATGTGTAATTTTAACCCAGATTGCCCGTATCCTGCATCTCCAATCGGAGCCTCCAGCCATGCCTGACCCCGCCGCAGTTCGCACACTCGAGTTCGCTCCCGGCGCCGCCCGTCCGCCGGAGTTCGCCGCGATCCTGACGGCCGCGGCGGTCGACTTCGTGGCTGAGCTGGCGGAGCGCTTTTCCGGTCGCGTGGCCGAACTGCTGGCGGCGCGACAGGCGCGGCAGCTGAGGATCGACGCCGGCGAGCTGCCGGACTTCCTGCCCGAGACCGCGGCCGTGCGCGCCGGCAACTGGCGCGTGGCGCCGATCCCGTCAGACCTGCAGGACCGACGAGTCGAGATCACCGGTCCCACGGACCGGAAGATGATCATCAACGCCCTCAACTCCGGCGCCAAGGTCTTCATGGCCGACTGCGAGGACTCACTGTCGCCGGGCTGGGACAACGTAATCCGGGGCCAGATGAACCTGCACGATGCGGTGCGCCGGACGATCGCGCTGACGACCCCGGAGGGCAGGAGTTATCGCCTCGCGGACAGGACCGCGACGCTGATCGTG
>JANPDV010000016.1:0-3237 GCA_031431655.1 Gammaproteobacteria bacterium
ACGATCCGGAAGCCCTGAGACGTCTGGATCGTCACTTCGGACAGCGTCCTCTCGCCTGCCAGAAAGTGAGCAAGGGAGTAGCGCGGCGTGAGTCCCAGCAGCACATCGATGTTGGCGAGGCCAAGGTCGCCGTCGAACAGCAGCGTGCGCTGATCCAGCGCGGCAAACTCGGTGGCGAGATTCACGGCGACGCTGGACTTGCCAACCCCGCCTTTGCCGCCGGTCACGGCGATCACGCGGACGGGATGCCGCAGAATGCCGGGTGGCGTCATCCGCGTGTTGCCTCCATTGATTGTTCTAAGTTCAGGCGCGCGCATGTTCGCCTCCGAAGCGACGTGCCAGCAGGTCTTCGTCGGCGGTTGCGCCGTGCTGCTGCGCGAGCTGCATCGCCAGACTCACCAGCTCCAGTGCACGCGCCGGCGTCAGGCCCTCGCTGCAGCTGCGACCCTGGCTGCTCCATGCCAGCGGCACTCGAGCCTGCAGGATCGCCGACAGAGCGCCCCCGAGCGTCACGCACTCATCGAGGCGGGTGAGAACACCATGGACGCGGCCGAGTCCTGCGCACTGGCGCAGCGTTCGCTGCAGCGCTGCGGCCTGGGTTGAAGCCGGCAGGCACAGGGCCAGCTCGGCGCGCGGCAGGACCTGTTGCAGGATGGAGACGATCGGCTGATCTGCAGCGGACGGATCCGTGAATCCCGCGGTATCAATCAGGATCAGGCGCGACTCGCTGAGCCGGGCGAGCAACGCAGGCAGCTCCGATGCCTCATCGAGTCTGTAGGTGGGAGCCGCGAGCAGGCGCCCGAGCCGCTGCAGGCGTTCGTGCGCCCCATAGGTCTCGCCATCGGTGGAGATGATCGCGAGTGAGCCGCTGCCGTGAGTCATCGTCCAGAGGGTTGCCAGGCGCATCAGCGCCGTGGTCTTGCCTGCGCCAGTGGCGCCGATGAAGGCGACCGTCCCTCCATGCTCGGCCCAACGGTCTCCAGACACCTCCAGGCCATCGGCCAGGCGCGTCACGGCAAGCGCGCGCGCGCGTTCCAGGGGCAGTGTTTCAGCAATCGTCTCGATCGTCGCCGTTACCAGCTCCCGCGCAAAGCCCACTTCCGTAAGCTCCCGCAGCAGTTGCGCAGACTGCGGCTTCCGCCGGCTGTGCTCGTTCCACGTGAGGCTGGCGAGCTGGGTCTCGAGCACGCGCCGCAAGGTACGCAGCTCGCTGCCCAGAGCCTGGTCTGTGCCCGCGCCGGCTGCAGGGGTGATGACCTCGCTGGCCGCCGGCGGATCGGCCGCGCGCACGGCGCTGGGCGCCTCCACGGCGGGCGGTGACAGGCTGACGCTGCTTGGCTCACGCGCGAGCACGCCGCTTTCGAGCCGCGCTGCATCGCTTATCGCCTCGAACTCGCGGTCGACTGCAGCACTGACCTCGACGCCATCGCGGGTTCGGGTGCTGGCGAGTATCACCGCATCCGGGCCCAGTTCCTCGCGCACCTGCGCGAGCGCGGCCCGCATATCTACAGCCTTGAATCGCCTGATTTTCATGATGCCTTGCTTCGCTTCATTTGCCGACGGTGGTAACCAGCCGCACCCTGCGACTGTCCGGAATCTCGTTCCATGCGATCACGTGCAGCTGGGGTACCGCTGCGCGCAGGAAGCGCGCCAGAGTGCTCCGCAGCGCCGGTGGCACGAGCAGGACTGCCGGCTGGCCGCTCAGCTCCTGCCGCGCCACGCTGTCGCTCAGTCGCGCCTGCAGGCGCTCCGCCAGTCCCGGCTCCAGGCCTGGCGTCGCCGACGGCGCACCCTGCGACGAGAGCAGCAACTGCTCGATCTCCGGATCGAGCGTGATCACCGGCAGTTCATCGGTCATGCCGACGATTTCCTGGACGATCTGTCGGCCGAGCGCAACCCGCACCTGCGCGGTCAGCACCGCGGGGTCCTGGCTGCGCGGCCCGTGCTCCGCAAGGGTCTCGAGGATCGTGCGGAGGTTGCGCACCGTGACGCGCTCGACGAGCAGGCCCTGAAGCACCTTGACCAGCACGGCGAGCGGCAGAACCTTGGGCACCACGTCCTCGACCAGCTTGGGCGAAGTCTTGGCGATGTTCGTCAGAAGCTGCTGCACTTCCTCGTGCCCCAGCAGCTCATGGGCATGGACCTGCATCAGGTGGCTGAGGTGGGTCGCCACCACTGTGGAAGCGTCGACCACGGTGTACCCAAGCGCCTGCGCGTGTTCCCGCAGCGACGGCTCGATCCAGATCGCCGGCATTCCAAAAGCGGGATCGCGCGTCTCGACTCCCTGCAACGGTCCGAAGACCCGGCCCGGATTGATCGCCAGTTCGCGATCCGGATACACGGAGTTCTCGCCGGCGGGAACACCCGACAGGCTGATGCGGTAACCGCTGGGCGCCAGTTCCAGGTTGTCGCGTATGTGCACCGCCGGGATCAGGAAACCCAGGTCCTGGGACAGCTTGCGCCTGACGCCGCGAATGCGCCCGAGGAGGTCGCCGCCCTGCAGCTTGTCAACCAGCGGCACGAGGCGGTAGCCGACCTCGAGACCGACCAGGTCAACCGGACGCACGTCATCCCAGCTCAGTTCGCGGGCGTCGGGATTCGGTGCCACAACAGCGGGGACCGCGGGGACCGCAGCCCGCAGCTTACGCTTGTGGTGCTGCCACCAGGCGAGGCCGGCGCACAGGGCGGCCATGCCCAGGAATGCCAGGTTGGGCATGCCTGGAATCGCGCCCAGCACGAACATGACCGCAGCTGCCACGACCAGCATCGCCGGATCGCCGAAGAGCTGGTGCGCCACCTCGCTGCCCATGTCCTGATCGCGTGACATCCGGGTCACGATCACGGCGACCGCAGTCGACAGGAGCAGAGCCGGAATCTGCGCCACGAGGCCATCGCCGATCGTCAGCAGCGCGTAGATGCGCGCGGCCTCACCAAATGACAGGTCGTGGATCGTGGTGCCGATCGCGAGGCCGCCCACGATGTTGATGATGAGGATCAGTATCGCGGCGGTCGCGTCGCCACGCGCGAACTTGCTCGCGCCATCCATCGAGCCATAGAAGTCCGCTTCGGCCCTGACTTCGGCCCGCCGCGCGCGCGCTTCATCCTGCGTCACCAGGCCCGCATTCAGGTCGGCGTCGATAGCCATCTGCTTGCCGGGCATGGCGTCCAGGGTGAAGCGCGCGCTCACTTCCGAGATGCGGCCGGCGCCCTTGGTCACGACCACGAAGTTGATGATCG
>JANPDV010000017.1:0-3374 GCA_031431655.1 Gammaproteobacteria bacterium
CATTTCGTCATGCCAGATGGCGTCGGCATCGCGCGGCGGCGGCAACCCGCGACCGAAGCGATACAGCCTGGCGCGTTGGTCGGGATCGTCCGGCCAGCTGCCGCGGATGAATTCGACATCGCCGTACTCGAATCGCAGGCGAGTCAGACCGAGCGGTTCGGCTTCCCCGTAGCGGCGCGCGGTCGCCCTTTCGGCGTGCACGGGCTCGAAGGTGTCGCGATCATTCAGTTCGCGCCACAGCGCCGCGTACGCCGTGTCAGCAGGCACTTCGATTGCAAGCGCGCCTTGGGCGGGCGCCGCCGGGCAATACCGCAGCGGCATGACCATCGCCCGGCAGTCTGCGAGTGCCTGCCATACCACCGCCCTGGTCTGCCGCAGCCGGGCAGCCGAATCCGCGCCGGTATCGGCGATGGTTTCGGGGATCGTTCCGACGAGGCGATCAAGGGCCGCCTTCGCGATGACCAACGCGTCGCCATCACCACGAAGCAGCTTGCGCAGCCGGGTTTCGATGTCGCCACGCACCGGCGAATAGACGACGTGTGCCGGTCGGACCGGCAGGGACCACGCCAGGAACTCCTCGAGGTGCTGGCGACGACGCGCCGAGGAGCTGAGTATCCTGAGGCCCGCGGTCGTCACCGCGTTCAAGGATGCGCGACGAATCAACAGCACGTCGCGCGCGTCGGCGCGCGGCAGGGTTGCCGCCACCATCGTGCCGGTACGCTCGGCGAGCGGCAGGTCCTTCCACGAGTGCACCGCAAGATCAATGTCGCACTGGTCCAGCATCACGCCCAGGTCCTCACTGAATCCGCCGCGGGCGGTGACCAGGCCGGCATCAGGCTCGGCGCTGCGATCGCCATTCGCTTCGATGAAGCGGTACTCGATCCGCAGTTGCGGGTCGAGCCGCTGCAGTTGCGCACCCACCTGCTGCGCCTGGACCCGCGCCAGCGCGCTGCGGCGCGCACCCAGCCGCAACACGCGACTCATGCGGCCTCGACCGTGGCGCGCGCCGGTGGCGAACACGCGCGTGCCGCCACGTCCCCGACGACGAGAATGCTGGGCGAGCAGATCGCCTGCCCGCGCACCAGTTCGAGAATCGTCTGCAAGGTGCCGGCGCGCACACGCTGGTCGGGCAGCGACAGGCGCTCCACCAGGGCCACCGGCATGGAGCCGCGCATGCCGTGACGCAGCAGCTGCTCACGAATGAGCGGCAATGACGCGGCGGCCATGTAGATTGCCAGCGTGTCATGCGATGTCGCCCAGGATTGCCAATCCGGTGGGTCCGCATCCGCGGCGCGCTGCGCCGTGAGCAGACGCACGCCGGCGGCGCTACCGCGTTGCGTCAACGGGATGCCGGCCATGCTCAACGCCAGCGCGGCGGTGATACCCGGTACGACATCGACGTCGATGCCGGCACTGCGCAGGACGTCGACTTCCTCGCTCCCGCGTCCAAACACGAAGGGGTCGCCCCCTTTCAGGCGCACCACCTGTCGACCCGTCCGCGCATGCAGCAGCAGCAATTCGTGGATGTGGTCCTGAGACGTGCTCGGCCCGCCCCCGGTCTTGCCAACGTCGACCAGATCGGCATCGCGCCTCGCGAGGGCGAGAATCCCCGCTGGCACGAGGCGGTCGTGCAGGATGACGTCTGCGCGCTGCAAAGCCTGCAGCGCCTTCAGTGTCAGCAGTCCGGGATCGCCGGGACCCGCGCCCACCAGCGTGACGCGGCCCAGCCGCGCCGTCCCCGTGACCAGCGGCGTGTCAACGACGGCGCGCAGCGCGGCTTCGGCCTGCGCGATGCGATTGTCCGCAACGAGTTGCGGCAGCGATCCGTCCAGCAACTGGTCCATGATTTGCCGACGGGACTCTGCCTGCGGCCACCGGGCAATCAGGCGCGCCCGCCACTCAGCCAGCAGGCTTGCCAGAGCGCCTAGCGAAGGTTCGAGCGCCGCTTCCAGCCGCGCGCGCACCCGGCGGGCCAGCACCGGAGACGCACCGCCGGTTGAGACGGCCACGATGACCGGCGAGCGGTCCACGATGCTGGGTACGATGGCGCTCGACAACTCACCGTCGTCAACGACATTGACCCAGATCGCGCGAGCGTTGGCGGCGGCGGCAACTTCCGCGTTGATCGATCGCAGACCCGTGGCGGCGATCACCAACCGGGCGTTGCCGAGATGATCCCGGTGAAACAGTGCTTCGATGTGCTGAAGCCGCGCATGCGCGACCGCTTCCCGAAGGCTGTCGTCAGTGAGATGCGGCGCGACCAGCTGCACGACCGCTCCGGCGCTCTCGAGCAGCCGGAACTTGCGGGCCGCAATAGCGCCACCGCCGACGATCAGAACCGGTACGTTTCTGACATCAAGAAAGAGCGGCAGTCGGTCCAAGACGTTTCCCTGAGTGCTGGCGGCACTCGCTCGCCAGCATAAGTGCGCGGTGGCCGTGTCTGGCCGCGCGGATCAGATCAGCTTCGATCGCCACAGGAAATCCCCGAACCTCTCGTCGATCTGCTTCTCCTGCGCATAACGCGCAAACAACGGATCCAGTTCGGAAAACACCGCGCTTGCGTCGAGGTTCTCCCGGTACAGCCTGTTCAGGCGCCGGCCTGCCGCGTCGCCCCCGAGGTGCAGGTTGTATCGGCCGAGCGCCTTGCCAACCAGCGCGATCTCCGCCAGATAGGGCCGCGCGCAACCATTGGGACAACCTGTGATTCGCACAGCCAGCGGATTGCCCTTCAGACCATGCACCTCGAGTTGCGCCTCGATCCGGGTGAGAAGATCCGGCAGGTAGCGCTCCGCTTCCGCCATCGCAAGCGGACAGGTCGGCAGTGCGACACAGGCGAGCGCGTCGAGACGGACCGGCGAGGCGGTCTCGTGCAGGTTGAGCCCATGCTGTCGCACCAGGGTCTCGATCCTGGACCGCGCCGATGGCGCAATACCGGCAATCAGCAGGTTCTGGTTCGGCGTGATGCGGAAGTCGCCGGCGTGAACCTGCGCGATCGCCCGCAATCCCGCCCGCATGGATGCCTGATCGGTATCCGCAATGCGACCCGATGGGATGCGCAGCGTCAGCGACCAGGCTCCGTCGAGATCCGGCGTCCAGCCGAATCGATCGCCATTGGTCGTGAAGTTCACGGGACGTGGCGGCTCGAAGCGGACACCCGCGCGCCTTGCGACTTCCTCGCGGAACACATCCAGCCCCAGCGTTTCGATGGTGTACTTCAGTCGCGCGTGCTTGCGATTGCTGCGGTCGCCGAAGTCACGCTGCGTCGTGACCACGGCCTCGGCCACGGCCAGGAGGTCTTCCGGCCGGACAAAGCCCAGCACGTCGGCGAGCCTCGGAAAGGTCGCGGCATCGCCATGCGTGGCGCCAAGACCGCC
>JANPDV010000018.1:0-7452 GCA_031431655.1 Gammaproteobacteria bacterium
TGCAGCACCTGTCACACGCTCGAACGCGGTGGCGCGCACGGTATCGGCCCGAACCTCTGGGGCGTGCTGGGCTCGAAGGCCGGCAGTCGCGCCGACTTCGCGTACTCGCCTGCATTGAGTCGCTCCGGGCTGCTGTGGACCGCGGATGCGATCGGCACGTATTCCGCAGCACCCGGGAAGCTGGTGCCAGGCACGATGATGGCGCTGGTCGGCGTCGCCAATGAAGCCGACCAGCGCGCACTGCTGGCCTTCCTCACGGCCCGAACCGGGCGCCAGGACGGTGCAGCTGCCCAGCCGCGCGGCGACGACACGGGTCAGCGCGAATGAGCACGTCGCGCTTTTCCGCACTGCAGGTCGGCGTCATCTGGCGCCGGCTGAGCGCGCTGATGGACGAGACGGCGCAGACCTTCGTGCGCATGTCGTTCTCGTCCGTGGTGCGCGACAACTGGGACCTGGCGGTCAGCGTGATGGACAGCCAGGGCAGGCTGTTCGCGCAGTCCTCGCGCAGCGTGCCCTCGTTCATCGGCACGATGCCCCGCACGCTCGAGGTGATGCTCAAGCGCTTTCCCAGGAGTTCCCTGCAACCGGGGGACGTGCTGGTCTCGAACGACGGGCATACCGGCACCGGGCACCTCAATGACATCACCATGGTGCGTCCGGTGTTCCGCGGCACGCGACTGATCGCGTTCGTCGGCAGCATCTTCCACAGCGTCGACATCGGCGGCGCGCCGTCGATCGACGCGCGCGATTCCTATGCGGAGGGCCTGACGATTCCGGTCGCGAAGATAGTGCGCGCCGGAGTCGAGAACGAGGACGTGGTGGCATTCCTCACCGAGAACCTGCGCGCGCCCGATGAGACGCTCGGCGACATCCGCGCGCAGTTCGCCGCGTACGAGCTGTGCATCGCGCGGCTGCTGAAGATGCTGGACGACGAACGGATCGAGGACCTGGACGAGTTCGTATCCGAGATCCTCGCGCGCTCCGAAGCGTCGATGCGCCGGGCGATCGACGCGATTCCCAACGGCAGCTACGGCGACAGCATGCAGGTCGACGGCTTCGAGTCACCGCTGCGGATCGAGTGCGAGATCCGCGTCAGCGGCGACAGCCTGGTGGTCGACTTCGCCGGCAGCTCGCCGCAGGTCGATCGCCCGATCAACTCCGTGCTCAACTTTACCACGGCCTACAGCAACTACGCGATCAAGTGCGCGCTCGACCCGATGACGCCCAACAACGACGGCTGCTTCCGGCCCGTGCGCATCACCGCGCCGGAGGGGTCGCTGCTCAACCCACGGCGCCCCGCGCCGGTCTGGGGGCGTCACCTCACCGGGCACTACCTGCCGGCGGTGATTTTCAGTGCTTTGGCGCCGCAGCTGCCGGACCGCGTGATCGCGGACTGCGGCTCGCCGATCTGGAACGTCTACTTCGCCGGGCAGCACGCCTCCGGGCGCCGCTTCGTGAAGATGTTCTTCATGAATGGCGGTCACGGCGCGCGTCCGCGCGAGGATGGACCTTCCTGCCTCAGTTTCCCGAGCAACATCGCCACGGTCTCGGTCGAGCAGTTCGAGAACAGCGTGCCGCTGCTGATCGGCGAGAAGTCGCTGATCCCCGACTCCGGCGGCGCCGGCAAGTACCGCGGCGGACTGGCGCAGCGCGTGTCGTTCCGCGTCACTTCCGCATCGCCGATCGGCATGACGATCCGCCACGAACGCGTGCGCTTCCCGCCGCGCGGCCTGCTCGGGGGCGGACCAGGCCGGGCGGGGCGCGATTTCGTCAATGGCAAGCTGGTGCCTGCGAAAGCGCACATCCAGCTGCAGCCGGGCGACGTGGCGACGTTCGAGACGCCGGGCGGCGGTGGCCTCGGCGCACCGTCCGAGCGCGATCCGGCGCAGGTGCAGGCTGATCTCGCCGATGGGTTCATCACCACAGGCGGTGCGCGTGGCTGAGCGCTACAGCATCGGCGTCGATATCGGCGGCACGTTCACCGACCTGGTGATGGTGGACACCGAGTCCGGCCGTTTCTACAACGAGAAAGTGCTGACCACGCCCCAGGATCCGTCGCTCGGCGTGCTTGAGGGCATCGACCGGATCCTTGCTGCGAACGGCGCGACTGCCGATGAGCTGCAGCACGTCATCCATGGCACGACGCTGGTCGCCAATGCCGTGATCGAGCGACGCGGCGCGCGCGTCGCGCTGATCGCCACCCGGGGATTCGCGGACGTGCTGCAGATTGGCACCGAATGGCGCTACGACATCTACGACCTGTCGATGCAGGTGCCCGAACCACTGGTGCCGCGCCGGCTGCGTTTCGAAGTGACCGAGCGGGTGGGGCCGGACGGCGGCGTCATCGAGGCGCTCGATGAGGCCGGGGCAATCGAGGTGGCGCGTCGCATCGCTGCGGCCGGGGTGTCCGCCGTTGCAATCTGCCTGCTGCACTCGTTCCGCAATCCAGCGCACGAACGCCGGCTGCGCGAGATCGTGCAGCGGCAGCTGCCCGACGCGGTCGTCTGCATCTCGAGCGACGTCATGCCGGAGATCGGCGAGTATGAGCGCATGTCGACCACGGTCTGCAACGCCTACGTGCTGCCGGTGTTCGAGAAGTACCTGCGGCTGCTGACAGCGGGGCTGCGCGGTCGCGGCGTCCGCAAGGACCTCTACCTGATGCTGTCCGATGGCGGCACGGTGCACGAATCCACCGCCGCCGCTTACCCCGTGCGGCTGGTGCAGTCGGGCCCGGCGGGCGGCGTACAGGCCATCTCCGCGATCGGGCGGGCCGTCGGTGAACACAACCTGCTGTGTTTCGACATGGGCGGCACCACCGCGAAGGCCTGCTTGATCGACGACGGCAAGCCGTTGCGCACCACGGAGTTCGAAGTGGCGCGCGTCTACCGCTTCAAGAAGGGCAGCGGCCTGCCACTGCGCGTGCCGGTGATCGAGATGATCGAAATTGGCGCCGGCGGCGGCTCGATTGCGCGCGTGGATCATCTGGGACTGGTGCAGGTCGGGCCGGAGAGCTCGAGTGCCGACCCGGGGCCGGCGTGCTACGGGCGCGGCGGACAGGACCCGACGGTCACCGACGCGGACCTGGTGCTGGGCTATCTGTCCGCCGACAGTTTCCTGGGCGGCGACATGCGGCTCGATGTGGCCGCCAGCAAACATGCGCTGCAGCGCGCGATCGCCGAACCGCTGGGCATCACGGTGCTCGAAGCGGCCTGGGCGATCCACGAGACCGTCAACGAGAACATGGCACAGGCCGCCAGCATGCACGCGCTGGAGAAGGCGCGACGCATCACTGACTATGTGATGGTGCCGATCGGCGGCGCGGGGCCCGTGCATGCCTGCAACATCGCGCTCAAGCTCGGCCTGCCGCGCGTGCTGTGCCCGCTCGGTGCCGGAGTCGCCTCGGCGCAGGGCTTCCTGGTCGCGCCGGTTTCTTTCACCCTGGTGCAGGGCGGCGTCGTCGCACTCGACGCGGTCGCCTGGCCGGCGCTGCGCTGTGATCTGGCACAGATGAAGCACACCGGCATGGCGCAACTGCAGGCCACCGGCGAGACGCGCGCGCAGTCGAGCTACGTCGCTGCGATGCGCTACATCGGCCAGGGCTATGACGTCGATGTGGGCATCGACGAAGCGCTGATCGAGGCCGGCCAGGCCGCGCCGATGCGTGCGGCTTTCGAGCAGGCCTATCGCGCGCAGTTCGGGCGTATCGAGCCGAGCATGGCCGTCGAGATCGTGTCGTGGCGTCTCACAGTGTCCGGCCCGACGCCGCAGCTCGACTTCATCGCCGGTCGCCGCAGCAGCGAACACAACGACGGACGGCGTGGCGAACGGCCGGTCTATTTCGGTCCCGACACCGGCTTCGTCGTGACGCCGGTGTTCGATCGGTACGTCCTCGCTCCAGGCAGCCGCTTTGTCGGGCCCGCGGTGTTCGAGGAGCGCGAGTCCACGACCGTGGTCCCGCCCGGGGCGGTTGCGTCGATCGACGATGCATCCAACCTCCGGGTCGAGCTGCCGACCGACGCCTCCAAGGGCCACGTGCATTGAAAGCCGTGACCGACGCCACTGTGGCCCAGCACCTCGCGACGGCATTCGCGCGCCGCGGGGTCCGTCGCCTGTTCGGCGTGCCCGGCGGCGGCAGCAGCCTCGACATCATTGAAGCCGCGGCGGCCGTGGGCATCGAGTTCGTGCTGACGCGGACCGAGAGCGCTGCGATCATGATGGCGGCGGCAACCGCCGAACTGTCGGCTACGCCCGGCGTTGCACTGACGACCAAGGGCCCCGGCACGGCCAATGGCGTCAACGGGTTTGCCTACGCGGCGTTGGATCGCGCGCCGGTCGTGCTGCTGACCGACGGCTTCACACCTGCCGAGACCGCATTCGTGACACACCAGGTGTTCGACCAGCAGGCGCTGCTCGCGCCGCTTTCGAAGGCGGCGGGTCGGCTCGAGGGCGATGACGCGGCGATGGAGATCGAGTCGCTGCTCGATGCCGCGATGACGCCGCCACTCGGCCCCGTGCTGATCGAACTCACCAGCGAGGCCGCGCGCCGGACGGTGCCTGCGACGTCGCGCAGCGCGCACGCGGCCGCTGCCCCGCCCGATGTCGCCGCACTTGCCGAGGCGCGCAAGCTGCTTTCTGCGGCACGACGCCCGGTCGTGATTCTCGGCCTCGAAGCCCGCCACACGGTGACGGCCAACGCGGTCCGTCGCCTGGTCGAGGCGCTCGGCTGCCCGGTGCTTGCGACCTACAAGGCGATGGGCGTGCTACCCGATGCACATCCCCAGTACATCGGCGGCTTCACCAGCGGCGCCGCCGAGTTCGAGTGCGTCAAC
Organism: Gammaproteobacteria bacterium; assembly: GCA_031431655.1. Classification (GTDB taxonomy): domain Bacteria; phylum Pseudomonadota; class Gammaproteobacteria; order Steroidobacterales; family Steroidobacteraceae; genus UBA964. The sequence goes on from JANPDV010000018.1 coordinate 4,830, forward strand.
CAGGCCGACCTGATCCTGCTGTGCGGTTTCGATCCGGTGGAACTGCTGCGCCAGCCCTGGCGCTATGCCGCGCCGGTGGTCGACATCGCGCTGCTGCGTCACCCGGTCCACTACGTCGTGCCGCGCGTCGGGCTGTACGGCCCGATTGCGCCAGTGCTCGAGCAGCTCACGGTGACTGCCGGGCGCGCGGCCTGGCTGCCAACGGAGCTGGCTGATCTGCGCGGGCGCATGCGCTCGGTGCTGCAGTACCGCGCGTCGAGCGGCATCAATCCACAGCAGGTGGTGGAGATCGCCGCCGCCGAAGCCGGACGCTTGCCGGTGCTGCCGCGGATTGCCGTCGATGCCGGCGCCCACATGTTCTCGGCGATGGCGTTCTGGCCCTGCGCCGCACCGTGCGACGTGTTGATCTCCAATGGCCTTGCGAGCATGGCCTTCGCGCTGCCCGCGGCCATCGCTGCCGCGCTGCATGAGCCCGGACGCCCTGCGATCGCGTTCACCGGCGACGGGGGACTGTTCATGTGCCTGGCGGAGCTGTCGACGGCGGTGCTCGCAGGTGCGCGCGTGGTCACCATCGTGTTCAACGACGGCGCGCTGTCGTTGATCGACATCAAGCAGCAGCAGCGCAGGCTGCCGACGCGCGGCGTCCGCTGGGAACGTCCCGACTTTGCCGCGGTGATGCGCGGGCTGGGCGGCCGCGGCTATCGCGTGGCCGATGCCGAGTCCTATCGCGCTGCACTGCGCGACGCATTGAGTGGCGAGGGACCCGCGCTGATCGACGTCGTCGTCGACCCGTCCGGGTACGCGGACCAGTTGAAGGCATTGCGCGGTTGAACGGAATCTGGAAGCGAGCGATCCATAGTCATGAGTGAATTCAAGTCATCGGACAGCCCTTTCAAGCTGCCCGCAGAAGTAGTCGAGCTGTGCGAGGTTGCGCGGCGCATCGTCCAGAAGGAACTGCTGCCCCTCGAACCACAGTTCCTGCCGCACCCTGGCCACGCCTTCGGCCTGAAGGAGACGCTGAGCCTGCAGGCCGTGTTCGGTGATGAAGTACTCGCGCGGCTGACGAAGATCGCGCGCGATACCGGGTTCTGGTACCTGGCGGTGCCGGAGAAGTTTGGCGGCCCCGGGCTTTCGATGCTGGCGCGCATTGCGGTAATGGAGCAGTTCTTCTACACGGCGGTGCCGTTTCCGTTCGCCAACGTGCCGAACATCCTCTACGAGTGCAAGGGCGACCAGATCGAGCGCTTCCTCAAGCCTGTCATCGAAGGGCAGAAGACCACCAGCTTCGCCCAGACCGAGCCGAATGCCGGCTCGGATCCTGGCGGCATGATGCAGACGCGCGCGGTGAAGCAGGGCAGCAACTGGGTGCTGAACGGCACCAAGATGTGGATCTCGATGGCGGCCGAGTCCGACATCATCATGGTGCAGGCCGTCAACGATCCGGAGAAGCGCCAGAAGGGCGGCATCACCATGTTCCTGGTCGATCGCCACAACCCGGGTGTGCACGTCGAACAGCCCGGCATCAAGACCTGGCTCGGGCCGCGGGCCGCGCAGTACACGGTGCATTTCAAGGACTGCGTGATCCCCGAGCAAGACGTGCTCGGCGAAGTCGGCAAGGGGTTCAGCCTAGGCCAGCGCTGGCTGACGATCCACGACCGCCTGCTGCGCGGTCCGTATGCGCTCGGCAAGATGCAGCGAGCGCTCGACATGTCGATCGCCTGGGCCAAGCAGCGTGTCACCTTTGGCAAGCCGATAGCGGAACGCCAGGCAATCCAGTGGAAGCTGGTCGACATGTACGTGGACCTCACGGCGCTGCAGACCATGACCTACCAGATGGCGGCGCGCGCCGACGCCGGCGAGGACATTCGCGCCGAGGCGGCGATGGTCAAGTTCACTTCAATGGAATGGGGCGCGCGCACCGTGGACCACGCGATCCAGATCCACGGCGCGATGGGCGAATCGCTGGAGCTGCCATTGACCCTGTTCTATCGCTACCTGCGCCACGGCCAGATCGGCGGTGGCGCGAACGAGATCCAGCGGATGCTGGTTGCACGAAAACTGTTGAGGGACTGATCACCATGACGACCACGGGCGCGGCGACCGCCGCCGGTACGATCGAGATGCTCACGGCCTCCGATGGCCACAGGCTGCAGGCCTATGTGGCGCTGCCGTCCGGCAAACCGCGCGGTGGCGTGGTGCTGCTGCAGGAGATCTTCGGACTCAACAGCCATGTACGGCACAAGGCCGATGCATATGCCGCCGAGGGCTATCTCGCGGTCGCGCCGGGGTTGTTCGACCGCGTAGAGCCGGGCCTCGTGCTCGAGTATGCCGACATGCAGCGCGGCATCGCCTGCCTGGGTGCGATCACCGAGCCGATGCTGCTCGCCGACCTGCAGGCCGCGATCGACCGGGCGGCAGCGGGCGGCAAGGTAGCCGCGATCGGCTGGTGCTGGGGCGGGGCGGTCGCGTTCCTCGCGGCCTCCAAGAGCCGCGGGGTAAACCGCGCCGCCTGCTACTACGGCACCCGCATCGCGTCGTTCTGCGAACGCATGAAGCCGACGGTGCCCACGATCTATCACTTCGGGGCACTCGACAAGTCGCTGCCGCCAGAGGCCATCGCGAA
>JANPDV010000019.1:0-2192 GCA_031431655.1 Gammaproteobacteria bacterium
GGCGCGCCCGGAGCCTCCTGGGACGGATTCACGGCGTCCCGGAAAAGACCCTTCCCGTGATGGACCGAGCGCTTGCGAGGGTCATGGCTGGCGGAAACGCCGACAGTGTTCATGTCCACCCCGCCGCGGGCGCCAGCAACCCCGCCGTCTCCGGCAACCCGAACAACCGGTTCATCCACTGCACCGCGCCGCCCGCCGCGCCCTTGTTCAGGTTGTCCACCACGCACATCACCGCAACCGTGCGGCCGTTGGCCGCGGCCGAAATGTGGCTGTAGTTGCTCGCGACGATGTCCTTGACGCGTGGTGGTGTCTCCAGCACGCGCACGAACGGCGCACCGGTGTAGAACTCGCGCAGCTTGGTCAGCACGGCGACGGTGTCCAGCGACGTGCGCAGAGTCGCCTGCACGGTGACGTGGATGCCGCGGGCGAACGGGCCGGAATGCGGCACGAATGCGAAGTCGGCGTCGATCCCGGACGCGGCCCGCGCGCAGGCGGCGATCTCGGGAATGTGGCGATGGCCGAGCGCGTTGTACGAGTACAGGTCGCTGTGGCGCGTCGGATGGTGGGTGCCGTCGACGGGCTTGCGGCCGGAGCCGGTGCTGCCGGTGACGCCGGACACGAACAGCGTTGGGGTCACGAGGTTCAGCGCCAGCAGCGGCACCGAGGCGAGCAGGGTGGCGGTGGCGAAGCAGCCGGGGTGACCGACGTGCGCGGTCGGTGCGTGCTGCAGGTGTTCGGGCACCGCGCAGGTGAAGTCCTTCAGGCGCGCGGGTGCGCCGTGCGGGTGCTTGTAGACCGCGGCATAGGCCTCGGGCGTGCTGTAGCGGTAGTCCGCGGAGATGTCGACCACGCGCGGCTTCGTGCCGGCAGCCTCCGCCCTGGACAGCAGTGCGTCGATCAATGCTGCGCTGACACCGTGCGGCGCGGCGGAAAACACCGCGCTCTGTGGCAGCGTCACGATCAGCTGCTCGATCTCGGCCTGCGAGCGGAACACGGCGCCGTCCAGCGCCGCGGCCAGGTGCGGGAACGACTTGCCGATCGACTCGCCCGGCTGGGAGTCCGACAGTACGCCGGCCAGGCGCAGGTTCGGATGGCCAAGCACCAGGCGAATCACTTCGCCCGCCACGTAGCCGGTGCCGCCGAGCACGAGAGCAGGGATTGGGTTGTTCATTTCGTCTGGCGTCCGCGGCTCGTCAGGCGTTCGCCGCGGCGGGGAACCTTGCGCCGAGGCCGATCGCGTCGATGACGCAGTCGCCGAGCGCAGCACCGCTGGTGATCGCGTTGAACGCCGGCACCTGCAGTTGCTGTTCGATGATCTCGACGCCGACGGCATTGTCCGTGGCAGGGCCGGTGACGACGCAGGGTTGGGTGTGGAAACGCTCGCGCAGCAGCCTGACGCCGCCCCAGGCGGCGACGGGATCGTTGGCCGACAGCACCATGCCGGTGATGCCCTTGCGGATGTCCTCGCAGTCGAGAATCGCATCGACGCCGTAGGTGCCGAGGATACCGTCGCCGAGCTCAAACACGATGACGTCCGGCCGGTTGCCCGACAGCTCCGTCATCATGGTGCGTGTCAGCGCCGGGCCGACCGCGCGCGTCGTCGAGACGATGCCGAGGTCGGTGAAGATCATCGAATTGCGTGCGCCGGCGTCCTCCATCGCGAGGATGTCGCGACGCAGCGAGACTCCGGTCGCCTTGAAGCAGTCGACGACCAGGCCGCGATGCCGCATCCGGCTGACGATGGCGCAAGCGGCAGCCGTCTTGCCGGCCTCCATGCAGGTACCGGACAGCGCAACTACCGGCACGCCGCGCGTGTCGAGCGGCGCCTGGAAGTCGAGCTTGCGATAGCCGACGCGCGCCGGCACGCCGATGCGCTCGCCGAGATACGGGAACTGCAGCACCACGCCGATGACGCGGCAGTCGAACGGCTTGCCCTTGTCCGGGTTGGCCGAGTCGCAGATGCCGAGCACCCCACCGATGTTCAGCATCTGGATGATGTCGCCGGTGGCGAGCGTCGGCGGCACGTGGCCCGAGAAGCCGAACAGCGCCTAGCGATGCCCGAGCGCGCCGACCACGATGTCGCCCTTGTTGACCTTGGCCATGCGGCCGCTGGTGAGCTCCAGCGTGTTGTAGTTGGCCTTGTTGGTCAGGATCTCGACCACCACGACCACGCCTTCCTCGGACGGCAGGTT
>JANPDV010000020.1:0-2650 GCA_031431655.1 Gammaproteobacteria bacterium
CACGCTGCGCGGCAACATCAACTGGATGCGCGCCCGCGAGGCGCTGTTCGAGTCGCCGATGTTCGGCGACGACATCAAGAAGCTCGCGCCGATCGTCAACGTGAATGGCAGCGACAGCTCGATGTTCGACAACGTGCTGGAGCTGATGGTGCTCGGCGGCCGCACGCTGCCGCACGCCATGATGATGATGATCCCCGAGCCCTGGTCCAAGCACGAGAGCATGGATCCGGCGCGCCGCGCGTTCTATCAGTTCCACTCCAGCCTGATGGAGCCCTGGGACGGCCCGGCCGCCATCTCGTTCACCGACGGCAAGTGCATCGGCGCCGTGCTCGATCGCAACGGCCTGCGGCCCGCGCGCTACTACGTGACCAGGGACGGCCTCGTCGTGATGGCGAGCGAGGCGGGCGTGCTCGAGTTCAATCCCGCCGACATCGTCCGCAAGGGCCGCCTGCAGCCCGGCCGCATGTTCCTGGTCGACACCGAGCAGGGCCGCATCATCGAGGATGAGGAGATCAAGGCCGGCGTCGTCAACGAGCGCCCCTATGGCGAGTGGCTCAAGCAGAACCTGGTGTACCTGAAGGACCTGCCCGCTGCACCGACGCTGCCGACGCCGGAACCCGAGACGCTGCTGCAGCGCCAGCTCGCGTTCGGCTACACGTTCGAGGACCAGCGCATCCTGATGGCGCCGATGGCGAAGGACGGCATCGAAGGCATGGGTTCGATGGGCAACGACACGCCGCTCGCGGCGCTGTCGACCAAGAGCCGCCTGCTGTACGACTACTTCAAGCAGCTGTTCGCCCAGGTCACCAATCCACCGATCGACTCCATCCGCGAGGAGATCGTCACCTCCAGCGACGTCTGGCTGGGCGCCGAGGGCAACCTGCTCGATCCCAAGCCGACGGATTGCCGGCGTGTCGAACTCAAGGGCCCGGTGCTGACCAACGAAGAGTTCGCCAAGATCCGCCGTGTGCAGCTGCCCGGCCTGAAGACCGGCACGCTGCCGATCCTGTTCCGCGCCGCGCGCGGCGAGGAGGGCCTGGCCAGGGCAATGGAAGAACTGCGCGCCGAGGCGAAGCGCATGATCGAAGAGGACGAAGTGAACGTCCTGATCCTCTCCGATCGCGGCGTCAACCACGAGTTCGCGCCCATTCCCTCGCTGCTGGCGATCTCCGGCCTGCATCACTCGCTGATCCGCGAAGGCCTGCGGATGAAGGTCTCGATCGCGCTCGAGACCGGCGACGCGCGCGAGGTGCATCACTTCGCGCTGCTGATCGGCTACGGCTGCAGCGTGATCAACCCGTACCTCGCCTTCGAGACCCTCGACGGCATGATCCGCGAGGACCTGCTCACCAACGTCGACCACAAGCTCGCCTGCGCCAACTTCGCCAAGGCCGGCACCAAGGGCATCGTCAAGGTGATGTCCAAGATGGGCATCAGCGCCATGCAGTCGTACCACGGCGCGCAGGTGTTCGAAGCCGTGGGCCTGCGCCAGGACGTGATCGACGAGTACTTCACCGGTACCGCCTCGCGCGTTGGCGGCGTCGGCCTCGAAGTGCTCACCGAAGAAGTGCTGATGCGCCACCGCATCGCGTTTCCGGATCGCGACGTGCGCGCGCCCGTGCTGCCCACCGGCGGCCAGTACCAGTGGCGCAGGGACGGCGAGTTCCACCTGTTCAATCCCGAGAGCATCCACCGCCTGCAGAAGTCCGTGCGCACCGGCAGCTACGCCACCTATCAGAGCTTCGCCGAGCTGATCGACGACCGCGCCCGCAACCTCAGCACGCTGCGGGGCCTGCTGGAGTTCAAGCAGGGCGACGCCATCAGTATCGACGAGGTGGAGCCGGTCGAGCAGATCATGAAGCGCTTCAAGACCGGCGCCATGAGCTATGGCTCCATCAGCAAGGAGGCGCACGAGACGCTGGCCGTCGCGATGAACCGCGTCGGCGGCAAGAGCAACACGGGCGAGGGCGGCGAGGACCCGGAGCGCTACACCCCGCTGCCCAACGGCGACAGCAAGAACAGCGCGATCAAGCAGGTGGCCTCCGGCCGCTTCGGCGTCACCAGCGAGTACCTCGTCAACGCGCGCGAGCTGCAGATCAAGATGGCGCAGGGCGCCAAGCCCGGCGAGGGCGGGCAGCTGCCCGGCAGCAAGGTGTATCCGTGGATCGCCAGGACGCGCCACACCACCGCCGGCGTGGGCCTCATTTCCCCGCCGCCGCATCACGACATCTACAGCATCGAGGACCTGGCCGAGCTGATCCACGACCTCAAGAACGCGAACCGCGAGGCGCGCGTCAGCGTCAAGCTCGTCGCCGAAGTCGGTGTCGGCACGATTGCCGCGGGCGTCGCCAAGGCGCATGCCGACGTCGTGCTGATCAGCGGCTACGACGGCGGCACCGGCGCGAGTCCGCTCACGTCGATCACGCACGCCGGCCTGCCCTGGGAGCTCGGCCTGGCCGAGACGCACCAGACGCTGGTGCTCAACAACCTGCGCTCGCGCATTCGCGTGGAGACCGACGGCCAGCTCAAGACCGGGCGTGACGTCGCGATCGCCGCATTGTTAGGCGCTGAGGAGTTCGGCTTCGCCACCGCGCCGCTGGTTGCGGTGGGCTGCATCATGATGCGCGTCTGCCACCTCAACACCTGCCCG
>JANPDV010000021.1:0-1621 GCA_031431655.1 Gammaproteobacteria bacterium
GTCGTCGGCGACGCGACGGACGCCGCCGTGTCCCAGCCAAGGCACAAGACTCCGGCAAAGTCGGCGCCGCGCCGCAGCGCCCGCAACTCGAACCGCTGGCCACCGCATTCGATCAGCGCACGCAGGAATTCGTTGGGCTCCGCGGTCCTAGCCGACGGGACCAGCAGCGGTTCGACGCCTTTGAACTGCGACGCAAGCGCAGCAACGTCCACGGCAACGCGTCGCACCGGCATGGGGTCGCTCATTCCGGTAACGAGGTCGAATGCGCGCACGCGGTCGGGGACATCCCGATCCAGCAGCAGCACGGTTGCGCTCCAGCAGTCCATGACACTGCAGACGCTCGGCAGCAACGAGTCCAGCACCGTCTCGACACTGCGGGACTCGAGCAACAGGCGGTCGACGCGCTCCATCGCCTCCACGGTGGCAAACTCACGCTTCAGCGCCGCCGTCATGTGGTTGAAAGCCGTGCCCAACTGCTCGAACTCATCGCCCGAGCGGATGCGAACCGCGATGTCGAAGTCGCGGGCGGCGAGCCGGCGGCTCGCCGACATCAGCGCATCGAGCGGGTGCAGTTGACGGCGAATCTGTGAGATCGACAGGGTGATTGCCAGCAACAGCGCGCCCAGCATCACCAGCGGAAATGCCACCTGCAGGGAGCCGATCGTCGCCACGAGCGACGGAGCGGGCTTCCAGGCAATCACCAGCAGAGTCGGCGCGCCGGGATGGGCGGCGCCAAGCGGATGACGCCACAGCGTCCAGCGCCAGCTCAGCCTGCCATCCTGGACAGTCATGAGGCTGCGATCGCTGCGCGGCGTCTCCGATTGCCGCTTTACGCTGGCGAGCAACGCCGCAGGGACGGCGTCACCGCCGCCGACCACGGGCGTACCGTCGGCGAGCAGCACCGCCATCTGCGCCATGCCGGAGAAGCCCTCCACCGCTGCAAACACTGCGTTCGAGTTCAGCTCGGCAGCGATGGTCTGCGACGATGATCCCAGGTTCTGCAGAACGACGAGAGTCCCGCGGCCCTGTGGGGCGCCGAAGCTCAGCCGCCAACCGAGGCTGGTTACCGCACCGGACGCCAGCGCCCGAACCGTGCCCGGCTCGACGACCACGCGACCTGTAAACATGCTGAGGCCCGCGAGCCGGCTGCGGATTGCTGCGGCAACGACAGCAGGCGGCAGACGTTCAGGATTCTCGATGCGCGCGAGTTCTGCGGCGAGGGTCTGGGTGGCGAGCTCGATTCGCCCGGCCACCTCCATGCCAGCGGACTTGGCCAGGAGATGCATGCGCTCGGCATCGGCACGCTCGGCGCCGCGGTCCAACTCGAACCAGGCGGCAGTGCCGGCCAGCGCGAACGGCACGACGGCGACGACGATGAACATCAGCAGCAGACGTCGCCCGAGGCGACTGTCCAGGACGTCCCAGCGGCCGCTCATCGGCGCCGCCTGCCTGCACCTGCCAGGAGCAACGGCACGTTCATGCGTGGGGCCGCCTCAGAAATCCTTGCCGAGCCCGATGAAGCTGCCGTCCAGGCCGCGTACGACGTCGTCCGCGCTGGCGGGTTGGTTGAGCTGCCTGTCGGTCTGGCCGTCCTTGCCGACGCTGTAGAGGTCGTAGTCCG
>JANPDV010000022.1:0-4976 GCA_031431655.1 Gammaproteobacteria bacterium
GCCCGGACAGTTCCTTACTCAGATCGACTTGGCCCTGGGCCCCGTCGTTGAACCGAAGCCAAATGGCAAATCCGGACAGGTACCGTGCTTCGACGATTCTCGGCAACATAACGCTTGCTCCAACGGCGCAATCTTGGGCAGCCCGCCCCGCACGAAGCCGCGCTCGATTTCCACCGTCGCCTCGTGTTCGCCATAGATCGCATGAAAGTGCGGAGGGCCGTGGTCACGGTAGTACATCGCGATCACGATGCGACGGTTCTACTGCACCGTCACCAGGAACTTCGATCCCTGCCACGACATCACGGCGCCCTGCGGTGAGATCTCCTCGACGCGCAAGCCGCTCGGCAGTTGCTCGCCTTCGCGTGCGCGCTGGCCGTTGATGATGACGAAGCGGCGCGTGGGCGAGGGGTCGTACACGTGCAGGCTGAGCGCAACGGGAGGGATGCCACTGCCGCTGCCGCCGGCATTCGCGAGGTCGTCGCGGCTGGGCAGGCCGGGGCGGGGCTCGCTCGAGCGCGGCGTGTTCTGATACTGGTTGCCGTTCGGTGACGCGGACTGCGGCAGCGCGGGGATTTCGTCGGCGGCCAGCGACGGGTCTTCGATCAGGGGTGGGTTGAAGGCGGTCGCAGTGTTAGGCGCGCCGGGAGACGGAAGTGGAGCGCCGGGCGGCATCGCGATCTGTGCGGGTGGTGCCGCGGTGCCGCTGGGGGCGGCAGGCGTGTTCGCGGCCATGGTCTGCGTCGACGCGGTGGTCGCCGCGGTTTCCGCGGAGGGCGCGCCCGATCCCCGCAGCATCGCCCAGGCGACGAACCCGACGACGTTGAGCCCGAGCAGGGCGCCCAGCGCGATCGCCCATATGGGAAAGCGCGCGGCGGGTCGGGCGACGCGCACTTCGTACAGTGTCGGGCCGCTCTGGCGCTGGCGCTCATTCTCGGATTTCTTCAGGGCGTCGAGGATGAACGACATGGGTCAGCCGCCGCGCGCAAGCAATGTGGTGTCGAGGTGCGGGGTGCCGGGCTCGCGCAGTGCGCTGTCGAGCACCAGCAGGGTCTGGAGCCCCGCAACGCCGTCGACGGTGAGGCGGTGCTGGCGCTGGAAGTCCTCAACCTGGCGCACCAGCTCGGCGTCGTAGATCGGGCTCTCGGTGGCGGGCGGCGCGCCGCTCAGTCGGCGCAGGTCGCGACGCAGGCGAATCACGTCCTCGCCGCGCATGCCGAAGGACAGGGTCTTGGGCTCGCTGGTGCCGGGGCGCCACAGCAGCACGAAGTCGCCGAACCACAGTCGCGACAGTTCGCCGAGCTTCACCCGCCGCGGTGCGCCGCCGAGGCTGATGGTGGCGTACTCGTCATCGAGCGAGGCGAGCACGATCTGGTGCGTGCGGCCGGCGGTATCGGTGATGGGCAGCATCACGGGGCGGTTGAACAGGCGCAGGTCCGCGACGGTGCCGCGACGGGTGAAGCAGTCGAGGCCCTGCTGCACGGCCTGGGTGCAGCCGTCGAGGCGGCCAACGAGGTAGCGCGCGTTCCAGAGTGCGAAGAGCTTGTTGAACGCGTTGTCGGTGTCGGTTTCCGCGGCGTACTGCTCGAGCAGTTTTTCGAGTGGGTCCGATGGTGGCGGGGGCGACGGGCCGGTGGCCGGCCCAACCGTCTGACCGACCGCCGGGTTGCCGGCAGGCGCTGCGGTGACGAGGGCCGCGGACGCAGCCCCCGGGGCAACTCCAGGCGTGGGCGCGGCTGCAGGCCGGTCCGCGGGCACAGGCGCTCGTGCACTCGCCACGATCTGCGCGTCATCCGCGCGGCTCACTTCGATCGCCTGCCACAGCGCGATCGACAGCACGCTGAGCGAGACGACGCCTGCTGCGGCGGCGGCCCAGGGCAGCCAGATCGGCGTGAAGCGCTTGCCGAGGACTTCCTGCGCGGCCTGCCGCGCGATGGTGTCGCTGACGCGATGGCGGTCCTGGGTGTAGGCGCCGAGCAGCGCGCGGTCGGCGATCACGTTGATCAGCCGGGGTACGCCGCCGGACAGGCGGTGGATCTCGGCGAGCGCGACCGGGGTGAAGATGTCGTTGGTGGAGCCGGCGACGCGCAGGCGATGCCGCACGTACGCAGCGGTCTCGTCCTTCGACAGCGGGCTGAGGTGATAGCGCCCGGTGATGCGCTGTGCGAGCTGGCGCAGGTCGTGGCGGTCGAGCAGTTCGCGCAGTTCGGGCTGGCCGATCAGGATGATCTGCAGCAGCTTCTGCGTCGCGGTCTCGAGGTTGGTCAGCAGGCGCACCTGCTCGAGCACGTCGGGCGAAAGGTTGTGCGCTTCGTCGACCACCAGCACGACGCGCCGGCCCTTGGCATGGGCGCGCAGCAGGTAGTCGTTGAGGATGTCGACGAGATCCTTGCCGCTGCCGATCGCGCGGTCGGGCACGCCGATGCCGAGCTCCTCGCAGATGGTCAGCAGGAACTCCGGCGCGGTGATGCGCGGATTGAGGATCAGCGCGACCTCGGCGTTCTGCGGGATGCGCGACAGCAGTGAGCGGATGATGGTCGTCTTGCCGGTGCCGACTTCGCCGGTGAGCTGCATGAAGCCGCCGGCTTCGGTGATGCCGTACATCAGGTGCGCGAGCGCCTCGGAGTGACGCTCGCTCAGGAAGAGGTAGCGCGGGTCCGGCGTGATCGCGAAGGGCTTCTCGTTGAGCCCGAAGAATGGCAGGTACATCGGCGTTGCAGGCCCGGAACTCGGTGGAGAGTCCGAGTATGTCATGTCGCCGTCGGGGCGGGCGAGCCGGCGATGTGACATCACGCGCCTTGCTGCGCGGGAATAGGGAAAACCGGCAGCATTCCTGCGGCCGATCGCCGTACCGTCACGGGTGGGCGCGACCGTCAGCGTCCGTATAACGAAAACAACAGGGGCTCCCATGGCGCAATCCGTCACCGTTCTCGTGAGCGGTCCGAACGCGGCCAGTCAGTCGGTGGTCGTGCAGAACGGCGCGACCTTCCAGGCCATCTCCTATCAGCGCTACACGCTGCTGGTGGATGGCAAGGAGCGGCTGCCGGCGGGCGCGCGGCTGTGGCGCGAGGGCAATGAACTGAAGCTGCGGCTCGCGGATGGCACGCAGATCACCTTCGGCGACTGGGGGGTGTGCGACGGCGCGACGCTGCAGACTGGCGGGGCGCAGGTGTGGAGCGAGCAGCTCGGGCGTTTCGTCGACGCGACGCAGCTGGATTCCTGGCGCTTCACGATCGTGGGCAGCAGCGAGGCGGGCGCGGGCGCTGCGGGCACGGCGCCAGCGACGGCCCTGGTGGCCCTGGCGCCCACTGGTGCCGCGGCGACCGAAGATGCGGCGACGGGCCGTGCGGTGGGTGGCTTCGGCGGTTCGGGGGTTTTATTAGGGCTGGGGGGTCTGGCGCTGCTGGGCGCTGCGGCGGGTGGCGGAGGGGGCGGCAGCAGCTCGGGCGGGGGCGCGACGGGCACGACGCCGGGCACGGGTACGGGCACAGGCACCGGCACGGGGGGCGGTACCACGCCGGCAGCGGCGCCAGCCGCGCCGAGCCAGGTCGCGCTCGCGGCGGCGAGCGACTCGGGCGTGGTGGGCGATGCGCTGACCAACGTGCGCACGCCGACGCTGCAGGGGCGCGGCGATGCGGGCAGCACGATTGAGGTCCGCAATGCGGCGGGCACGCTGCTGGCGACGACGACGGTGGATGCGGCGGGCAACTGGAGTGTCGCGACCAACGCGGCGCTGCCGGAAGGCCTGACGACGTTCAGCGTGGTCGCGAACCGCGGTGCCGGGACGACGAATTCGGCTGCCGTGCCGTTCGCGTTGACGGTGGACGCGACGGCGCCGACCGCGCCGGCACCGGCGCTGCAGGAAGGCACGGTGGTCAGCCAGGCGCTCAACGGCGACGGGCTCGTGGCCAACGTGCGCGGCAGCTTCGCGGCCGGCGATACGGTGACGGTGCGGCTGTCGCGACCGGACGGCTCGGCGTGGACTGGCTCACGCGTGGTTACCGCTGGGGAAGCGGCCGCCGGCGTGGCGCAGTTCGCGATCCCGGCCCAGACGCTCGATGGCGCCTATGCGCTGGCGGCCAGTGCGACGGACGTGGCAGGCAATGCGAGTGCGTTCTCCGGGCCACTGGCGGTGACGATCGACCTGCAGCGGCCGACGTTCGCGGGTGGCGCTGCGCCGGTGGCGGTCAACGAGGGTTTTGCGGCCTATGAAATCACCGCGACCTCGCTGGGGGCGACGGATAACCTGACGCCACGCGCCAACCTGGCCGTGACGTCCGCCACGCTGAAGTCCTCCAGCGCGTTCACTGCGGCCGACCTGGTGTTCAGCGTCGCGGGCGGCAAGCTGTCGGTCGCGCCGAGTGCCGCGGGCACGAATCGCAATGGCGCCTTCGTGGTCTCGGTGACGGTGGCCGACCAGGCCGGTAACAGCAGCGTGCAGGACGTCACGTTCAACGTCGCGGCCGTCAATGACGCGCCGGCCGGACAGGACGCGACGCTGCAGGTGGCTGTCGGGACGCCGTATACGTTCTTCGCGCGCGAGTTTGCGCTGCTCGACGCGGCGGACACGCCGGCGAACGCACTGCAGTCGGTGGTCATCAGCAGCCTGCCGACGCTCGGGCAATTGCGCTTCAACGGTGTGGCGGTCACGGTCGGGCAGGAGATCGCCAGCAGCGATCTCGATGCGAATCGACTGGCGTACACGCCGGGCGCCGGCGCGCTCGGCTCGAACTATGCGAGCTTCACGTTCCAGGTGCGCGACAACGGCGGCACGGCCAATGGCGGCGTCAACCTGGACCCCACGCCCAATCGGGCGACGTTCAATGTCGTCGACGCGAACGATGCGCCGGTGCTCAACGCGGCACGCGCGCCGGCGTTCAGCACACCCGAGTACCCGTTTTCGGGCGGCAGCGATGCGGCGTTACACCGGCCGAGCGGCGCGAATCCGGCGGGCATGTTCACGGCGGGTACGCTGGTGG
>JANPDV010000023.1:0-2515 GCA_031431655.1 Gammaproteobacteria bacterium
CGATCCAGCTCGGGGGTGACCTTGCTCGCGACATTCGGGATGTGCCAGCGCGACACCATGTACATGACTTCGCGCGGCGGATTTTCCTGGGCCGCAGCGCAAGGCGAGAACAACGGCAGCGCGAGGAGAAAGAGGGGGAAAAGCTGTTTTGATCGCATTGAAAGGCTCCTTGAGTCCGGCGATACCCGGTGCAGTCCGGTTACGGGCGTGCCCGCCAGCGTGACCGCGGCGACGAACAGCGAATCAGCGCGCGATCGATGCGCGCAGCATCGGGTCGGCGACCTGCGCCGGAAGCGCGGCGCGCACGATTTCCCTGAACCCTTCGCTGACGGTAACGCGCAGGCCACCCCGTAGCAGCAGCTCGGTATGACGGCCGTTCTTCTCGACTCGCTCCACCGCGGCGCGACTGACCCAGAACGAACGGTGAACGCGAACGCCGTCGAGCTCCTGGACGTCGCGCAGCGCGTCGCTGAAGCGGTAATAGACGAGCTCGCTGCCGACAGCGGCATGCACCTTCACGTAGTGGTCCTCGGCCTCGAGCGCCTGCAGGTCGGCGGCGCGCAGCCCCTTCAAGCGTTCGAGGCGATCGAGGATCGCCGGCTTGGGCGTCGCCGCCGCGTTCGCCCCGGTGGGTGCGTCAGCGACGGGCAATGGCGAAATCGCCGTCGGATCCGGCGCACTTCCGGCCCTGGCGTCCGCGAACCGCGTGATACCCGTTACGTGCTCCAGCACGATGTTCGCCAGCGTCCAGGCGAAGAGGCTGCTGGCACCTGACAGGGCAAGCACGCGGAGGTAGCCGAGATCCGTGAAGTTCCGGCTTATCCCCCGCGCGCCTGCCAGCAGGTCCGGATCGAGGAACAACTGGACGATCCTGGGGTGATAGAAGCTCGAGGCGATGGTGTTGAGCACCGCGCCGGCGACCAGCAGCAGCAACAGCGGTGGACGCCACGGCTTCAACGCCACGGCCGTGAGCCGCGTGCCGATCTCGCAGCCGAGCCACGAAATCAGCCAGGTAGCGCACCACAACGCGACTGAACCGAGAGGCGAGAGGAGCTTGCCGTAACCCGCCTGATAGATGCCCAAGGGCAGTGCGGGCAGTAGCGGCACCAGGACGTAGAACGTCAAGCGCTGTTGCAGGTTCATGGCCAGTGTCCTTTCCCCGCCCGGGCTAGCGCGCAGATCAGCGCAGCCGATCTTGGTGGACAGCGCAGGCGGGCGTCAATTCCGCGCTGCGCCAGTGCGTTTCGCGAAGTGGGAGCGGACCGCGAACGCCGACGCGCGAAATTGCCAGCCGACTCGCGAAGTTCGCCTTGTCGGGATCCCTGGCGCTGCCGAAAGTGCCTACACGCACCCGCCATGTCGAGGATCCGATCCCCATGACTACGATGCCATTCTGCGATGTCGCGCTGCCGCGCCGCTGGTTGTTCGGCGCGATGGCCGGTGCGGGCGCGCTCGCGTTCGCCGGACCGCTCGCCTCGCCGTTGGCCCGCAGCGCGGCGGCCGGCAGATGGAATCCGGACTTCGAGGACCCACGCGACAATCTTCGTGCCTACGTGAAGATGTCGACCAGCCTCGATCCGAAGGAGGTCGTCTACGGCCACTTCAGTGGCCACGTGTATGCACTGGTGCCGGAGCGCCCACTGCGGCCGATCCTTCGACTGGAAGGCTTCGGGCTGGGCCGCACGCTGCCGCAACCAGACGGCAGCTTCCGGGCGCTCTGGAAGGAGGTCGGCTACTACAAGGATCTCGCCACGGGCCGCATCCTCGAGAGCTGGGACAACCCGCTCGGGGATCGCACGGAAGTCCTGCACATCAACAACCCGGTGGTGAACAGCACCCTGGCCCCATCGTTCCATGCGCCGGGCGCACCGCAGCCCGGACCGGGGCGCGAGATCGTCTTCGGCAATCACTCCCGTGCCGCCGATCCTTCCGCGCCGTTCGTGTTGCCATGGTTCGTCAACGGCGACACGGTCTCTGTGTGGCTGGACGTCGCCGCGGTGGTGCCGAATCCCCTGCCGCCGGCGCAGTGGCCGCGCGAATCGACCGGTCCGACGATCCGCGTCGCGGAGCAGTTCCTGCTGACCGGCCGTCTCGCCGACCTGCGGGACCCGGCGCGCAGCAGCGTGCCCACTACCGGTGCCTGGAACCGGTTCGGCCCCTGGTTGCCGTGGATGTTGATGGGCGGCCAGCCAGGCGAGCTCTTCTATCGCGCGATGACACGACGACCGACCGGAATCGACGACCTGCCTGCCGACATCGTCGAGTACACGCGCCGCCGCTACCCGCAATTCCTCGTTCCGGACGTCGATGCGAATCGCCCGAACGAATCGTCCTGGGAAGTGTACAAGCGCACCCGCAAGCCGGCTCCCGTCAGGGGCGTGTGACCATGGGCGCCGACGAATTCGACCGCCAGCGGCGGCAACTGCTCGGCTGGAGCGGGGGTGCAATGCTGGCAGCAGGGTCATGGGCGGGCGCCGCCTCGCCGATGGTTCACGGCCTGCCGCTTGCCACCGCC
>JANPDV010000024.1:0-9013 GCA_031431655.1 Gammaproteobacteria bacterium
GGCTGCTCGCAGAACCGCGAGTACCAGTCCGGCCGGTCGACCTGGATCGGATGATGCACCACGTCGCCGATCAACCAGGCGGTGCAGTGCCCATCGAACAGGCGGATCATCACCGTACCGGGCGTATGCCCCGGCGCCGGATGCAGGGTCACCCCCGGCGCCACCTCCTGGTGCTCATCGACGATCTCGGCGAGGCCCGCGTCGAGGATCGGCTGGACGCTGTCTGCCCACATCCCGTGATGGATGCCGGCGCCCTCGTTCTGCATCCGGCTCCGGAAATGGTCCAGCTCGCGCCGCGCAAACAGGTACCGCGCCCGCGGGAACGTAGGCACCCAACGGTCCTTCTCCAGCCGGGTATTCCAGCCGATGTGATCCGCGTGCAGGTGGGTGCACAGCACCAGGTCGACATCCTGCGGACGCACCCCGAGCGCCGCCAGGTCCGCGATGAACCAGCCGCTGCGCCCGTTCCACTCGGGCACTGTGGGACGCGGCTTGTCGTTGCCGAGGCAGGTGTCTACGAGAATCGTGTGGCTGGGCGTGCGCACCAGCAGTGCGTGGAACGACATGATCAGCAGCTTGCGCTGCAGGTCGTAGAAACGCGGGTCATGGCAGGTGGGACAGGCGAGCACTTCCGGCTCGGTGGCCAGCGGGAACAGATGCTCCGCCGATCGGAACGGCCCCTCGAACTCGATGATGCGATCGATCCGGAATGGCCCGGCCAGCGCTCGCGAACTCGCAGACATCTGGTTACACCTCGCGTCCGATCATCGGGCATGGCGCGCCCGCCTCCTCGGCTGGAGCGGCCCAATTTCACTCCGTGAAATCACGCCAATGCCCCGAGCACCTATGCTCAGCCAATGAACGTGCAACGGCAGATCCTGATCATGACGCTCCTCGTGTCATCCGCGGCGGCGAGTCACGCGGCCGACAACCCCGGCATCCGTTACTCGTCGGTCACTTCCACCGACGGCGTCGTGCTCAGCGTCGGTGAAACCGGCCCGCGGGATGCGCCGGCGGTGCTGTTCCTGCACGGCATAGGACAATCGCAGACGAGCTGGCGTCGGCAGCTGGAAAGCCCGCTCGCGCAGCGCCTGCGGCTGGTGGCGATGGACCTGCGTGGCCACGGCGATTCCGGCAAGCCATCGGCGCCCGCCGCGTATCAGCGCGCCTGCCAATGGGCGGAGGATGTGCGCGCCGTCCGGGAAGCCCTGGGACTGGAACGCCCGGTGCTCGTCGCGTGGTCTTTCGGCGGCCTGGTCGCGATGAACTACGTGCGCTGCGAAGGGGTGAAGTCCCTGGCTGGTATTGCGCTCGTCGCCACCGCCGGCGGACGGCTGGTGCCCTCCACGCCGGGCAGCGCCGCTCCAGCTGCCACCGGCGCACGCGAAATGTCATTGCCCGACCTGCGCGTGAACCTCGCCGGCGCGAAGACGTTCGCGAAGTTGTTGACGGCCTCTGCTCCCGATGCGGCCTGGGAAGAGGAGACGGTCGCCGCGCTGATGAGGCTTCCTGCCTACGTGCGGCGCGCCATGGGCGGCGAGCAGTTCGGCCCGACCGGCGAGCGCATCACGACCAACGAGGACCTGATCCCGCGGCTGACGCTGCCGATGCTGGTCGTCACCGGCGCCAAGGATGCGCTGTCCAACGGCGAGGCGCTGGCCGCGGCCTATCGCGCGCGTTTCCCTGCGGCGCGGGTGCTGACGTATCCGGAGTCGGGCCATTCGCCGTTCGCTGAGGTCGCCGACCGCTTCAACGCGGACCTCGAGTCGTTCGTCAACGCGACGCGTACTGCTCCGCGAGCCGCCGATTGATTTCCCGCTGCTGCGTGAGCGAAACATCCAGCCGCCGGCTGACGAACGCCACGCCGGCTGCGCCGACCGCGCAGAACACCGCGACAAAGCAGGCGAGCTTGGTGATGGCCTCCGGCGGAACCTGACTCAGCGGCATGCCGGCCGGAAAACTGATCAGGTCGAGGTAGATCCCGGTCACCAGCGACATCACGCCGCCCGCCGTCTTGATCGCCAGCGTCATGAAGCCGCCGACCAGCGCCTGCTGCCGCGTACCCGTATTGGCCTCGTGTTCGTCGGCGACGTCGCCGCCGATGGAACCGACCGCCACGAGATACATCCCGAGGAAGATGCCACTCGCGAACAGCATGCCCGCAACCAGGTTGGCGAGACTCGCTGAGCCGGGCGGTGGGCCCAGTCCCAGTATCGGCAGCATCACGGCGACGGCATTCAACATCGTGAACCCACCGATGCCCCAGACCAGCGCCTTGCGTCGATCGAACTCGCGCAGCAACAGGGGAAGCAGCAGCGCGCCGAGGCCGCCGCCGAAACCCTGCATCGACATCACCCACTTCCCCGAGCCCTTGGGCACCTGCCACACGTAGGTGAGCACGTGGATTTTCAGCACCGTGATCGACACCAGGCAGACAAACACGAAGATCGCGAGCACGAACACCCTGCGGATGTTGGGCGTAAGGGTCAGGGCGCGTACCACTTCGTGAAATGCCGCCAGCGGCGCAAGGCTTTGCGGCGGTGCCGCCACCTCGGCGCGCTCGTCTTCCAGCAGCGGCCGGTAGGTGCCGAACACCACCAGCGCCATTGCGAGGAGCATCACCAGCGCCGCGCTGATCGCGAACGGCGCATAGTTCGCAGGGTCCAGCTGGCCACGCTCATACTGCACGCTTTCGCCGAAGAAGAACCCGAAGGTCGCCAGCGGCACGAGCACGCGCGCCACCGTGTTGCCGATCGCCGCGGCAGCGACGATCTGCGGCCGCTCCACGACCGAGCGACTCAGGTCAGCGCTGATCGCCTTGTACGGAATCGCGAAGAACGTCATCAGGATGCGCGACAGCACGCCGAACACGAGCAGCCAGCCGAACAGGCCCGCGTGCCCCAGGCCCTCTGGCGGCGTGAACAACAGGATGAACGACAGGGCGAACGGCAGCGCCGCGACGATGATCAGCGTGTTCCGCCGGCCCCAGCGAAGCCCTCGCCACTTGTCGGAGAGGTAACCGACGTACGGATCGGACACCGCATCCACGACGAGTGAAATCATGATCGCGAGGCCAGTCAATGACCCCGGAAGGCCGAGCACCTGCGTGTAGTAGAAGAGGACGAACAGGTCCCAGGCGTAGAAGTAGATGCTGTCGGCGATCGACCCCGAACCGAAAGCCGCCTTGCGCCACAGCGGAACCGTCCGTTCGAGCGTCATACGAACCGGACCGCGGCCACGCGCGTCATGCGAGTGCGTAACTGATCTGGCGCGGCCCGTGATACTGCTCGACCGCACCGGAGCCCGCGTCGAAGATATTCTGCACGAACGTGCCGCTGCGCTGGCTGCGCAGGATCAGCGCCGCCGTGCTCGCCGCGCCGTTGACTTCGGCATGGACTTCCCACGGCCGGATGTAGTCGATGTGGCCCGGGCCGACGTCCGATTCCTCGGTAAGGGCCACGCGCGCGCGCGACAGCAGGCCCGACTCGGATGCATCGGCCAGCGGTACCGCCTCCGACACGGCGTAACGAACGACCTTTTCCGCGCCCGTGATCACGCCGTAGAGCGTGAAAGACCGCCCATGATCGTGAATCGTCGTCCGCGCGCCTGGCGGCTTGATCAGTCCATTCAGGACGAACCCGTGGTCCGGGTCCTCGTAGAACAGCAGGTTCGCATGCTTGCCCTGCAACCCGAGCAGCGCCGGGCTGGTCGGCCAGCCACGCGCATGCTCGCGCAACTCGGCATCGACGAGCAGCGTCCGCATCGACGCGGCGGCCGCCGTCCAGCGATCCTCGGCAGATATCGACGCAGCGCACAGCGCGCGCACTTCGTTGATCAGGGTTTCGACGGACCGGAGCATGTTGGGACCATCGTTGTAGCTTCGGCAGCAGCCGACAATCTTACCAGCCGGGGGTTTCGCCAGGTGAAATGCGGGCGGCGGGCGATCGCACGTCGACGTGCACGACGTACGGCGGCGCCTGGCTCGCCGATTTCCCCGGGCACCGACGTAAGCGCGATTGGCTCTAAGATGCCGATGGTGCCCGACGGGTAGCGGAGCAAGCCCCATGAACCCCCTGCTGCAGAATTCGCTGATCGCCTGCGTGATGCTCGGCTATGCCGGCATGGAGTACGTCACCCACCGCTACCGCGACACCGTCCACCCGACCCCCGACGACACCCGGCTCGAACTGCTGATGTTCCTGAGCCTGCTGGCGATCGCGCAGCCGGTGGCGCTGCTCGTGAGCGGCCGGCTCTGCGAGTGGCTGATCCCCGAGTACAGGGCCGCGCTGGCGGACCTGCCGTGGTGGGGCATGGTGGCGATCCTGCTCGTCGGCGACGACCTCACCCAGTACCTGTGGCACCGTGCTTCGCACTCACCCCTGCTTTGGCCGCTGCATCGCGCCCACCACACCGCGCGCTACATGAGCATCCGCGTCGCGTACCGCAACAACTTCTTCTATTACCTGATGATGCCCGGGCTGTGGATCGCAGGCGTGCTGGTCTACCTGGGCCTTGGCGCGGTCTATGCCGTCTATATCGTGATCAAGCTCGTCGTGATCCTCGGCGCCCACAGTGCCTGGCGCTGGGACGAACCCCTGTACCGGATCCCGGCCCTCAGGCCCCTGATGTGGGTACTGGAACGCACGATCTCGACGCCGGCCACGCACTGGGCCCACCACGCGTTGACCAACGCGGACGGCATTGGCAATTACAAGGGCAACTTCGGCAACCTGCTGTTCCTGTGGGACGTGCTGCTCGGCACCGCGCACATCACGCGGCGTTTCCCCGCCCAGGTCGGACTGCAGGACGATCTCCTGCACGGCCAGGAACGCTGGTACCACCAGATGTTCTATCCATTGCTGCAGTCGAAGCGCGAACACTCGGCGCTGCGCTTTGGTGGCCGCGCGTTCGCGGAGGCGGAAACGCGCTCGGACGCCGCTGCAGGTGCGGGGTCGAGCGCGCTTTGAGCCGAACATCGCTGACAAGTTTTCGGGGAGTGGCCGCGGAGCAGTCCGTCGTGCCGGCGCCGTCGCAGCTGATCAAGGGCGTGCCGTCGAGACCTGACAAGCCATGACAAGACGGAGACGCGGCCCGTGGATGGCGCTCATCGCGGGGCTGCCGCTCGCCGCGCTGCACGCTCTCGCCGGACCGGCGCCTGCGCCTGCGCCTGCGCCTGCGCCTGCGCGTTCGCCTTCACCTTTGCCCGCGCACGACGGCATGGTGTTCATCCGCGGTGGCGAGTTCACGATGGGGTCGGACGAACCCATGTTCGTCGATGCGCGGCCGCTGCATCGCGTCCGGGTCAAGTCGTTCTGGATCGACGCGACCGAAGTGACGAATGCGCAGTTCGAGCGATTCGTGCAAGCCACCGGCTATCGCACCGTGGCCGAACGGCCGCTCGATCCAAAGGACTTCCCGGGAGTGCCCGCAGCCGACCTGCTGCCCGGATCGGCCGTTTTCTCGGCGCCGGATCGCGCGGTGCCGCTCGATGACGCAGCTCGCTGGTGGCGGTATGTGCCGGGCGCGAACTGGCGCCATCCCGAAGGGCCCGCAAGCTCCATCGCCCGCCGCAGCGATCACCCGGTGGTGCACATTGCCTACGACGATGCGCGCGCCTACGCGAAATGGGCCGGCAAGCGCCTGCCCACCGAAGCGGAATGGGAGTTCGCCGCGCGCGGCGGCCTCGACGCGCAGGAATTCGTGTGGGGCGCGCGGTTCCGGCCCGGCGGCAAGTACATGGCGAACACGTTCCAGGGGCGGTTCCCGAACGGCAACAGCGTCGCCGATGGCTATGCCGCAACGTCGCCGGTGAAGGCGTTCGCGCCGAACGGACTGGGTATCTATGGCGCCGCGGGCAACGTGTGGGAGTGGGTGGCGGACTGGTACCGACCGGACTACTACTTGCAGCTCGCCCGCAGCGGTCGCCTCGTCGTGAATCCGCAGGGACCGGCGAGCGGCGACGACCCCGAGGAGCCCGGAGTGCCTAAGCGGGTGCAGAAGGGAGGCTCGTTCCTCTGTACCGATGACTACTGCGCGCGCTATCGGCCTGGAGCCCGGGGCAAAGGCGAGCCCGGGAGCAGCGCGAATCACATCGGGTTCAGGCTCGTGCGCGACGAGTGAGTGGGTGACGATCGAAATGGGTCACGGCAGCAGGACGTACGGCTGTCGAACTCGGCCGTCCGAATCGCCTGCTGTACACCACCGCGATGGTCGCGCTGAGCCGCCAGCGTCGCTCCAACGTCCCGGTTCGCCGTTGACATCTGATGCGTGATGCTACAGCATCTGATGCATGAGGACCACGCTCGATATCGCGGATGACGTGCTGCTGGCGGCCAAGGAACGTGCGCGCCGGGAAAACCGCACGACGGGCGAAGTCATTTCCGATCTGGCGCGTCGCGGGCTCACCGGCAGCTTCGCCGCGCCTGCCGGCGTGCGCCAACCGAGGGCCGTACACGGCTTTCGTCCACTGCCCAGCCGCGGCACTGTCGTCACGAACGAACTGATTGATCGGCTGCGCGACGACGATGCGTATTGACCCGCATGCGTGCGCTGCTCGACGTCAACGTGCTCATCGCACTGCTCGATCCCGACCATGTGGCGCACGCCCCCGCCATTGCCTGGTTCAGCCGTCACGCCCGTCGCGGGTGGGCCTCGTGTCCGATCACCCAGAACGGCTGCGTGCGAGTGATGTCACAGCCTGGCTATCCGGGCACGCCTCCGTTGCAGTTGGTCTGCGATCGTCTGGGTGCGGCCATCGCAACCGATCTGCACGAATTCTGGGCCGACGACATCAGCCTGTTGAATGGCGACCTCTTCGACCGCAGTCGGCTTCACGGGCCGCGTCAGATCACCGATTGCTACCTGCTCGCCCTGGCTGTGCAGCATGGCGGCGCGCTGGCCACGCTGGACCGTTCGATCGCACGTGATGCGGTGCGCGGCGCGAGCGACAGGCACTTGATCAGAATCTGAACACGGCACCGGATTCCGGTCGACGGAGCCTGCCTCGCGACCGCGACGACGGCTGGAGGTCTTCTCTCAATCGGGCTGCCAACGCGCGGCAGCGCCCGCGCGCCGAGCGGCGCGGCGCAGGATCGGGCGCAGCCTGGTCGGGCCGGCGAATTCCTTCGCCCGCTCGACGCCCTGCCCCCTGTCACGCAGCCTCAAGGCACGGGAAAGCGCGGCTGGCCGGCGAGGAACAGCGGAAAGCTCAGGTCCCCCTGGCGCCACGGTGACTGCCTGCTCGACGTCAGCTTGTCTACTTCCGCCGTGATGCGCCGGATGGCCGAGTCGAGCGACTGGCGCTTGCCCAGCTCGTGCACCACCGCATTGGCGAACGGACTGCCCTCGCCGGGGCGGCCATCCTGGGCCACGTTGCCCGGGTCGGTCGAGAACAGCACGATGGTGTTCTTGCCCCGCAGGTTGCTCATCTGGCTGAGGCCGGACTGCGCCTTGGCGATCTCGGCCAGCGACAGGGTCTCCATAGTCCGGCTCTTGACGTGAAGCTGGCGCTTCTCGCTCGCCTGGTTGCGGAACGGATTGTCGCGGCAGGCATCGATGAGGAACACGGTTCCGCCGGCCTTGCCCATGATCGCGGACAGCACTTCGTCCGAGGAGACCAGCGTGACGCCGTCTGCCGCCAGGAAGAAGTTGCGGCCGTTCACCTGCACGGCGTGACCCGCGTAGTAGAGCAGCACTATGTCGTCGGGCTGCAGGCGCCCGACCAGTGCCTGGAACTCGCTGTCCCAGGCCTCGACGCTGCCGTTCTCGACGACCCGCACGTCCTGCAGGCCGAGCTTGCGAAACAGGGCGCTGACGGCACGCGCGTCCACCAGCGTGTTCTTCAGCTCCAGATCAGGGTTGAGTGCTTTCGTGTAATCGGAAGCCAGGACGAGCGCGCGCGTCTCCGCATGCGCGGGACCGCTCACCAGGGTGAACCACAGGAGTGGTATGAACAACGCCCAGGGCACGCACGGCACGCTCTTCGGCCGCTGGGGTGCGGGATTCATCGTATTGGTGCCCCGATGTCTCAGATTTACAACGCCCGTCGGGACCGCCCCCCTGCAATCTCTACCAGTTGCCGCTTGAATGCAATAATCCCCACTCCCGACAAAAAAACCTAGAAAGGGAGCCTTCAGATGTCCACCCCCATCCTCCGGACGCAGCTCGGGCTGGGCTGCATTCTCGCCAGCGTGGCAACCCCCTCGCATGCGGAGTGGTCCTTCACCCCGCGCGCAGCGTTGTACTTCGACAATGCGGTGCAACGACAGACGGGGATCGACTTCAACAGCGATCCGTCCCGCCTCAAGTACATCGCCGACCAGCAGGCCACGATAGCGGCCATCAATGCGATTACGCCGGCGCTGGCGTTCTTCGGCGTGATCGTGCCGCCCACGACGGTCAGCGCGGATGCGGTGACGACGGCGCGCCGCACCACCCAGGCGAAGTACCCGCAGTTCGGCGGCACGCTGACCTTCGACTGGCGCGGCAGCGAGAGCACGCAGGTGGCGCTGACAGCGCTGTACGGCGACACGGACGCAGAGCTGAACGAAATCACCACTCAGTACTTCCGCTACACCGCGTTCAATTCCTCGGCCATCGATTCCATCGAACTGAGCTCCCGCGCTGAGGGACGACTCAAGCGCCTCGATCTCGAGCTCACGATGCAGCATCGACTCAACGAGAACTTCTCGTTCATCGGTGGCGCGCGCGCCGAACGTACCGAGGCCCGTTTTGGATTTTCGAGCACGTCGTTTGCGAGCGCGAACTTGTACAACCTCTTCGCCTACAACGTGGCGCTGATCTACCTGCAGAACAACCTGCCCCTTCCGCTCAACGTGCTGCCGACGTTCACGCTCAACCCGCCCGCCATCACCGGCACGCAGTCTCAGACCACCTGGGTCTACAGCGGACGCTTCGGCGCGGCAGCCTATGCACCGGTCGGCGACAAGCATCTCTTCTACGTCAACGGTCTGCTGCACGTCAGCCACACGCCGCAGGTGAGTTCCGTCCAGGT
>JANPDV010000025.1:0-3385 GCA_031431655.1 Gammaproteobacteria bacterium
GCCGCACCGGCGCATTGACACGCGGCGCGCGACTCGAGCCGGGGTTCGTCGGCGGCGTCACGGTCAGCACTGCCACCCTGCCTACCCTCGCTGAGCGGGCGCGCGAGGGGGGGCGCGGCGGGGCGCCCGTGTGTGTGCGGCGCGCCGGCGACGTGATCCCCGAGGTTGCTCGCGTCCTGCTGGCGCGGCGCCCGGCAGGCGCGACGGTAGCGGCAGGGCCGACCCAATGCCCGGAATGCGGCTCAGCGGTGGAGCGCGAGGAGGGCGGCGCGATCCTGCGCTGTACCGGTGGCTTCCGCTGCCGGGCGCAACGCAAGGAAGGGCTGCTGCATTTCGCTTCCCGTCGCGCGCTCGATATCGAAGGGCTGGGCGAGCGCCTGGTCGATCAGTTGGTGGACTCCGGGCGCGTCGCGACGCCAGCCGACCTGTACACACTCGATGTCGCCGCGCTGGCACAGCTCGAAAGAATGGCGGAGAAATCCGCGACGAATCTGCACGCGGCGATCGCGCACAGTCGTGCAACGACACTCGCGCGCCTGCTGTTCGGGCTGGGCATTCGCGATGTCGGCGAGGCCACTGCGCTGGCATTGGCGACGCACTTCGGCTCGCTCGATGCCCTGATGGCGGCCGACGTCGAACGTCTCCAGGGCGTTCGCGACGTCGGTCCGGTGGTAGCGGCGCGGGTCGCAGCCTGGTTTGCGGTGAAGGCGAACCGGCAGTTGGTACAGGCCCTGCGCGATGCAGGCGTGACCTGGTCCGAGGGTGCAGGTGCAGAGAGCGGCACCGCGTCGCAAGGTCCACTGGCCGGACTGTCGTTCGTCATCACGGGCACGTTGGCTGCGATGACTCGCGACGAAGCCGAGGACCGGCTGCGGGAGCTTGGCGCGAAGGTGTCGGGGTCGGTGTCGCGCAAGACCAGCATCCTGGTCGCCGGCGCGGATGCCGGTTCGAAACTGCGAAAGGCCGAGGAACTCGGCGTCCGCGTACTCGACGAGCAGGCGCTGCTCACGCTGTTGCGCGGGCAGCGCCTGCCCGACTGAGCAAAATGCGGGGGCTAGAGTTTCTTTTCGATCTTCGCCACCTTCACGAGGTCTTCGGTAAAGGTGCGGAACTTCTTGCCGTAGACCATCTGCGTGAGCTGCGGCTTGACCTGCTCGAATGGCGGCGGCTGTACCTCGCGAGTGTCGTCGAGGCGGATGATGTGGAAGCCGAACTGCGTCTGCACCGGCTTCGGCGTGACCTGTCCCTTCTTCAGGCCCATCACGGCGTCGGAGAACGGCTTGACCATGGTCTGCGGCGAGAACCAGCCGAGATCGCCGCCCTTTTCCTTGGACGAATCCAGCGACTCTTTCTGGGCAACGGCCTCGAACTTCTCGCCGCGCTGCAGCCGCGCCATCAGCGCGTTCGCGAACGCTTCGGTCTGCACCAGGATGTGGCGTGCACGGTACTCGGTGCGCGGCATCGCGGTGACCTGGGTCTCGTACTCGGCCCGCAATTCCTGGTCGGTTGGCGTCTTGTCCTTGAGGTACTTCTGCTGCACGGCGCGCTGCAGGATGTCCAGGCGTGCCAGCTCGAGGGTGCTGGCGACGTCCTTGTCCTTGTCGAGGCCATCCTTCTCGGCCTGGGCTGCCAGCAGATGCAGGCGCACGATCGAGTCCAGCCCGTTCTGGCGCTCTTCCGGCGTCAGGTCGGCGGAGGTCTTCTGCGTTGCTGCCTTGATGTAGGCCTCGAACGACTGCCGCGAGATTGGCTTGCCGTCGACCATCGCGACCGCATCGGCGGCAGGGTTCGGGGTGCCCTTGGCATCCTTGGCCGGGGCGCTGCCGGTACCGGCGGGCTGGCAGGCGGCGAGCAACAGGGCAAGCCCCGCAATGGAGGCCAGTCGAATCATTTGCATGTCTTCTTTCTCAGGGGGTTAGGAACTAAAGCTGCGCCAATTATGCAGGTAACTGGGGGTCGATCGAAAGGGCATGGATGTCGCTCGAGAGCAATTCTGCCGCGGCGGCATAGACCAGCCGGTGGCGCTCGCGTGGCGCCATGCCAATGAACCGGGAGGAGGCAATCCGGACGTGAAAGTGGCCCCCCGCACGCGCGCCCGCGTGGCCAGCATGTGCCGCACTGTCGTCGCGAATCTCGAGCAGGGTCGGCTGCAACGCCTCGGTCAACGCCCGTCGCAGTCGTTCAGTGCGGCCGGCGGTAACGGCGGCAGCGGGGGACGGCTCGGGTGCAGGCGGAAGCATTGAAAAGGGGCTTCGTCTTCAGGGTGTGGTAGCGCGTTGTTCGGCGCCGCGCATCAACCAGGCGCCCTGCGCCAGCACGAAAACGAGGGTGAGTCCGGTGATCCCGAAAGTCTTGAAGGTCACCCACGCCTGTTCTGAGGCCTGCGTCACCACCCACGCGTTCAGGCCGCCCATGAACGCATAAAACGCGACCCATGCCAGGTTGAGTTTGCGCCAGCGCTCCGGGCGCACGTCGAATGACTCGCCCAGCGCGGCCCCCATCAGTCTTTCGGTAAGGGTGCGCGGACCTATCCACCGGCTGACCAGGAACGCCAGCGCCAGTGCGCAGAAGAACACCGTCGGTTTCCACTGAATGAAGCGCTGGTCGTGCAGCGCGAGAGTCAGCGTGCCGAAGGCCAGCACCAGGCCGGTACTGACAGCATGCATCGTCGAGAACTTGCCGGTTCGGTATCGGCCCCAGAGGGCCAGCAGCGGCATGGCTATCATCAGCGCCGCGGTCGCGACGTAGATACCGCCGAAGTAGTAGGCCACCAGGAACGCGGCGAGCGGCAGAAGTTCGAGCGCGGGATGCATCGGCGACTATGATACCGGCCCCGTCGGTTACCCGCCGCCTTGGGGCCCTTTGTTCAGTCTGCCAGCCCGTCAGACAGCCGGTCGTGGAGAGCAATTGTCGTGGCCAGCGAATACTTCGAGCTGCATCCCGAGAACCCCCAGATCCGGCTGATCCGGCGCGCGGTCGAACGGGTGCGCGCCGGGGGGCTTATCGTCTATCCGACCGACTCCTGTTATGCCCTCGGGTGCCACATCGGGGACAAGGACGCACTGGAGCGGGTGCGCCGGATCCGGGCCGCCGGCCGGGATCATCACTTCACGCTGATGTGCCGCGATCTTGGCGAGGTGGCGCGATATGCGCGGCTGGATACCTGGCAGTTCCGGATTCTCAAGGCGTGTACCCCGGGTCCATACACGTTCCTGCTGCCGGCGACGCGTGAGACGCCCCGACGACTGCAGCACGAGAAGCGGCACACCATCGGCGTGCGGGTCCCGGACCAAACGGGACCCACGGCGGGGTTGCGCGAACAGGGGGAGCCGCAGAAGTGCTCGACTTTGGTGGTGGCCCGTGACCCAAACCCGCAGACGGAATG
>JANPDV010000026.1:0-14566 GCA_031431655.1 Gammaproteobacteria bacterium
ACGGTGTTCTCGGGCGTCAACAACGCCATGACCATCGCCCAGGAAGAGATCTTCGGCCCCGTGCTGGCCATCATCCCCTATAAGGACGAGGCTGAGGCCGTGAAGATTGCCAACGACAGCCCGTTCGGCTTGGCGGCCTACGTCTCGTCCGGCGATCGCGAGCGCGCCAAGCGCGTCGCCCGCCAGTTGAAGGCCGGCATGGTGCACATCAACAACGCACCCGCCGATAGCAAAGCACCGTTCGGCGGCATGAAGCAGTCCGGTATCGGGCGCGAAGGCTCGAAGTACGGCATGGACGAGTACACCGAGATCAAGTACGTCTGCGTCGGCGGCATCACGGGGTGACCGTGTCGGCGCAGGTCGACGGCGCGGATCTGCCGGGCTCGCGCGGTCTGATCCTGCTGCTCGGGGCCTGCAGCGCCATCGGGCCGATTGCGACGCTGCTGGTGGTCCCGGCGCTGCCGTCGATCCGTGCCGACCTGGGCGCCACCACGGCTGCAACCCAGGGCGTGATCAGCAGCTTCCTGTTCGCATTTGCGGCCGGCATCCTGTTCGCCGGGCCGCTGTCGGACCGCTATGGACGCAAGCCGGCGATCCTGTCGGGGCTGGTGGTGTTCATGGTGGGGTGCGTCATGTGCGCGCTGGCGTCGACCATCGGGACGCTGGTCGGCGGTCGCGTCGTGCAGGCCATCGGCGCAGCCGTCACGCTGGCGGTGGCGCGCGCCGTAGTCGGCGACCTGTACCGCGACTGGCGCCTGGCGCGCGCGCTCGCGAACCTGACGATGGCCATGATGCTGGGCACCGCGATCGCGCCATACGTGGGCGGGCAGATCACCGTGCGGCTCGGATGGCACGGCACCTTCACGGGGCTGCTCGCCGTCGCCGCCGTCGTGACCCTGCTGATCTGGCAGCGCCTGCCTGAAACACACACCAGTGCCGAACGGGCCAGCGGGTTTGCCGAGATCGGGCGATCCTCGCTGAAGGTGCTGCGCAATCCGCGGTTCTTCGCCTGCGCGGTCGACGTCGGCGTCATCTACGCGATCTACCTGGTGTTCATCGCGGTGACGCCGTTCGTGATGTCCGAGATGCTCGGCCAGCCGGCCACCGAGTTCGGCAAGTACAGCCTGCTGCTGTCGCTCGGCTTCTTTCTCGGCAATCTGTACATCTCGCGCTACGGCAGCGCGCGCAACATGGAGCGGCTGGCGCAGTTCGGCTGCGGGCTGCAGACGGTGGCGGCGCTGCTGGCGCTGGGGTTCGTGCTGGCCGGCCTGACGCATCCGTTGTGGTGGTTCCTGCCGCAGCTGCCGCTGGCATTCGGACAGGGCCTGACCCTGCCACACCGGGTGGCCACGGCCGTGCGGCTGGCGCCCGGCTACGCCGGTGTCGCCTCGAGCCTGATCGGCTTCGCGCAGCAGGTGATCGCCGGACTCTCGGTACAGGCCATAGGCTTCGCATCGACGGACTCCGCCGTGCCGATGCTGACGCTGTGTGCCGGACTGGCGGTGGTCTCGCTGCTCACGATGCTGGGGACGCGGGGGCCGTCGGCGGCGGGGCCGGCAGCTTCGCCGCCGCCAGCGTCGCCGCTGCGATGACGCGCTCGCGGTAACCGGCCATCGCGGCCTCGACGCGCGCCACCAGCGGCGGCGGCGCACTGCGCGGCGAGCCGCAGTCGAACGGCGGCTGTGGGTCGTACTCGAGCGTCAGCTGGGCCAGGCGGGCCTGGTCGTCGCCCCACAGGCGCGCAATGACCGCGAGCGCAAAGTCGATACCCGAGGTGACCCCGCCGCCGGTGATGCGATTGCGATCGAACACCACTCGCGCGTCGACCGCTTCGGCACCAAGGATCGGCAGCGCGGCGCGCGAGCCCCAATGCGTGGTCGCACGGTAGCCGCGCAGCAGGCCGGCGGCGCCGAGTACCAGGGACCCGGTGCAGACCGCGGTGATCCAGCTGGCCGACGCAGCGACCTGGCGAATCCAGTCGAGCGTCACGGCATCGTTCATCAGCGCCAGGTGCCCCGGACCGCCGGGCACGCACAGCAGGTCACAGCGCGGCACTTCGTCGAACACGCGATCCGGCAGCAGCCACAGGCCGCTGGCGCTGCGCAGCGGCTCGCGGCTGCGCGCCACCAGTTCGACCTCCACGCCCCGCACCCGCTTGAAAACCTCCTGTGGGCCGGTCAGATCGAGCTGGGTGACGTCCGGGAAAACCAGCATCGCGATGCGGAACGGCGCGGCGGAGCTGTCGGCATTTGCAGTCATGGAACACCTGATGTGTCGGCTGGCGATCGCGCGGCGGTGGCCCGGATCTTAACGCCCGCACCGCCGGCGCTCCCGGCCTTGCGCTCGGCGGTGAGGCTGCGTCAGGATGCCGATTGTGCGTTACCTGGACACCCCCAACTTCGACCACGATGCCACCGAGAAGCTCGGCGTGCTGCTGGTCAACTCCGGCACCCCGGACTCCCCCGCCACTCGTGACGTGCGCCGCTTCCTGGCGCGCCTGCTCGGCGACCCGCGCGTCGTCGAAGCCCCGCGGGCGTTCTGGCTGCCGCTGCTGCATGGCGTGATCCTGCGCACGCGGCCGTTCCGCAGCGCGCGCAAGTACCGCAGCATCTGGACCGAGCAGGGTTCGCCGCTGATGCGCTATTCGCTGGAGCTGCGCGCGGCGCTGCAGGCCGAACTGGCGCATCGCGTCATCGCGCCGATCCAGATCGAACTCGGCATGCTGTACGCCAATCCCTCGGTACCCGCGGCACTGGCGCGGCTGCGCGAGGCGGACTGCCGCCGCATCCTCGTGGTGCCGATGTTCCCGCAGTACTGCGGCGCTTCCACCGCGCCGGTATTCGACCAGGTGACTCGTGAGCTGCAACGCTGGCGCTGGGTGCCCGAGCTGCGCTTCGTCAGCGACTATCACGATCACCCCGGCTACATCGCCGCGCTGCGCAACAGCGTGCGCGAGCACTGGGAGCACCACGGCCGCACCCAGCACCTGCTGATGTCCTTCCATGGCATCCCGGAGAAGTACTTCCGCAAGGGTGACCCGTACTTCTGCAGGAGCCAGCGAACAGCCAGGCTGCTGGCCGACGAGCTCAACCTCGGCGCGGACGAATGGAGCGTGGCGTTCCAGTCGAAGTACGGTCCGGGCGCCTGGCTCAAGCCATATTGCGACGAGGTCATCGAGGCGATGCCGGCGCGCGGCGTGCGCAGCGTTGCGGTCATCTGCCCGGGCTTCTCCGCGGACTGCCTCGAGACGGTCGAGGAAATCGAAATCGAGAACCGCGAACGCTTCCTGCATGCGGGCGGCGAGCGTTTTGACTACATCCCCGCGCTGAACGCACGCCCCGATCACTCCCGCGCGATCGCGGACCTGGTCGCGCAGCACCTGCAGGGCTGGGCCGTCAACAACGTCAGCTGGCTGAACGCCGCGGCCGTTGCGCGCTGACGGTGCTCGGCCGCTTCCACGAACTGAGCATCCGCAGCGCCGAGATCCGCGCTTCCGTCGAGTTCTACGAAGCTCTCGGTTTCTCGCAATGCCGCACCGGCGACACCTGGCCGCATCCCTACGGCGTACTGACCGACGGCCGCATCTTCCTCGGGCTGCATCAGTACAAGTTCCCGTCGCCGTCGATCACCTTCGTCCGCCCGGGCATTGCTGCAGCCATTCCGCAGTTCACAGCGCTCGGCATCGAGCTGGCGTTCGCCAAGACCGGGGACGCCTGTTTCAACGAAATCGGCTTCCTCGATCCCTCGGGCCAGATGACTGCAGTGCTGGAAGCGCCCACCTACTTCCCTGCCGATCGCAGACCTGACGCCAGGACGCTGTGCGGCAGCTTCGAGGCGTTCAGCCTGCCCTGCGCCGACTTCGCCGCGACGGCCGCATTCTGGGAGCGGCTCGGCTTCGTGGCGCTGGACGAGCAGGAAACGCCGTGGCTGCACCGGCCGCTGGTCAGCGATGGATTGAACCTGGCGCTGCACCGACCACGCTGGCTGGACTCACCCGTGCTGCTGTTCACCGCACCCGACATGCCCGCGCGTGTCGCAGAGCTGCGCGCGCGCGGCATCGTGGGCAGCGAGGATTTGCCGCGCGGACTCGATCCGGCAACGCATGCGCTGCTGGCGGCGCCGGAAGGCACGCTGCTGCTGCTGGCACCCGAAAACCCCGACTGAGTCGCGCTGCGGCTGCTGCGCGACCCTGAGCAGACAGCGCGCTATCGGCGCTGCACAGCCGGGCTCTGGGCGCGCTCGCGTCGCAGCATCCACAAGCCGAACAGCATGATGGCGATGTTGACCGTGCCGATCAGGAAGAACGGCGAACCCTTGCCGACGAAGTCGTACATCCAGCCGCCCATGCCGGTGGTGAACAGGATGCCGAGCGAGGCGGCGATGCCGGCGAAGCCGAACACCGCGCCGCGCACTTCGATCGGTGCTTCCTGGCCGAGCACCGTCTGGCTCGCGATGATCGCGGCGATCTGGCCGGTGCCGAGCAGGATGGCGACGGGGATGATTGCGCTGCTGGTCGGATCGCCGACGAAGCCGCCCGCGAGGTAGCCGACGCCGGCCACCGCCATCGCGACGACACCCGCCGTGATGCGGTTCATCTTGTCGAGCATGAGGCCGAAAATCACCGCGAAAACCAGGCCCGCCAGGCTGGCGAGGACATACGGCGTGCGCGCCAGGTTGATCGCCTCCGACGCGGACAGGCCCTTTGCGATCGCCGTCTGCTGCAGGCGCAGCGAAAAGAACGTGCCGATGACGATACGATCGGCGAACGAGACGAACTGCAACAGGTAGGCGAACCAGATCTTCGGATTGGCGCGCGCTGCGTCGAAGCCGGCCCTGAGAACCTGGGTCAACGGCTCCTGCTCGCCGATCCGGCTGGGCGTGCCGCGTTTCAGACCGAGCCAGCAGAGCAGCGCCGTCAGCAGGCACAGCGCGGACGCGATGCCGAGGGTGATGCGACCGGCCATGATGGCATCCATGCCGGACGCCGCGAGACGCTTGGGCACGCCGCCGAGCACCAGGATGGCGAGCGTTGCGCCCACGCCCTGGCAGAACCCGGTGATGCCGACCAGCAGGCCGCGCGACTCTTCGCTCGGCGTGTCGGCCAGCACGGTCGCGAGCATGCAGCCGACCGCGGCGACGCCAACCGAGAAGAACAGCGCGCAGGCCAGCAACTGCGGAAACGTGCGCGCCAGCGGATAGAGAAAGAAACCGGCCGCCAGCCACAGGAAGCCGAGCGCGTAGACCGGACGGCGCCCTATCTTGTCCGCGAGCGCGCCGATCGGCGCGACCAGCAGCAGGGAGATGATCTCGTTGCTGAACCCGAGCACGCTGACGGCGCGCCCCTGCTGGCTCTCGGGCACGCTGAGATTGGCGTTGAGCAGGTAGGGCTGGATGAAGCTGACGAACGCGAGCATGCCGATCGTGATGAACGCGGCGAACAGATAGGTCGCGGCGTTCATAGGCGTGTAGCCCGGCGCCAGGCGGACCGGGCCGAAGCGGGCTGCGGTGAGTGTCGTGCTCAAGGTTCGGGCCCCACCCTGACGGTTCTGTCATTCAATGCTAGGCGCCGCCGCCGTCCGGCGCGTCAGGGCCGCCACCGCCGACTGACACGCGGGCATGGCGCAGCGGATTCAGCGATGCGCTTCGATGCGGAACTCCACCTGCATCTCGTCCACCACCTGCAGAGCGCCCATCATCACGGTGAACGGCTGCAGTCCGAGTGCCGACTGGCGCAGGGCCAGCCCGCCCGTGGCGACGAGAACAGCGTCGCTGCGCGTCACCTGCAGTGGCACGTCGATCGTGCTGGAGTGCCCTGCGACCTCGACTCGCGCCACCAGCAGCCAGCCCGAACCTGCAGCCCGAATCGATTCGGAGCGCAGTTCGATGCCCGGAAAGCGCGCGGCATTCAGCAGGGCCTCGCCGAGCATGTTGCGACGCGTGCCCTCACGGGCCGAATCCGGCACGTCGGCGGCGAAGTCCGCGCCGGCGGCCACGCGCAGCGCCGGCTCGTCCACGGTGAGCAGTGCGACCGGGATGCGCAGGCTCACACGCGAATCTTCGAGCCGCGTCGCCAGTTCGACTTCGCCGACGATCTGGCGCGCCGCGATGACGTGGTTGTGACCGAGGCGCGCCATCGGTCCGCCGCGCATGACGCGCACGGTCAGCAGCGATGCCTGGGAGTCGATCCGGTAGCGCCGGGCAGCGAGCGCGACTGCAGGCGGGCCGGGCGATTCCACCCGCGGCGTGCCGGCCGCCGTCGTGGCCGGCACGCCGGCCGAGCGTGGCGGCTGCGTGCAGCTCGCCAGCAGGCTGGCCAGCAGCAGCAAGGGAAGGTTGATCGGCCAGCGCATGCTCGCTACTTTAGACCGATGGCGCTGCAGAACACATCAGAACACTGGGGCGCGCTGTCCAAGGGCATGCACTGGCTGGTCGTGCTGCTGGTGCTCGCGCAGTTCGCACTCGCGCGCATCGCCGGGAACCTGCCGCTGGGCATGGAGAAGCTGGCCACGCTGACGCGCCACAAGTCCATCGGCATCACCATCCTCGGGCTGGCAGTGCTGCGCCTGCTGTGGCGCACCCTCTCGGCCGGGCCCGCGCTACCGAGCGCCCTGCCCACGCTGCAGCGCCGCCTCGCTGCTGCGACGCACGTCGCGCTGTATGCGGTCCTGTTCGCCATTCCCCTGAGCGGCTGGCTGATGTCTTCGGCCAAGAACTATCCCGTGAGCTGGTTCGGCCTGCTGCAGCTGCCGGACCTGGTTGCTCCCGATGAAGCGGCATTCCGCTTCTGGCAGCAAAGCCACGAGTGGCTGACGAGCGCACTGCTGGCGCTGGCCGCGTTGCATGTGCTGGCGGCGCTCAAGCACCATTTCGTCGATCGCGACGACGTGCTGCGGCGCATGCTGCCGTTCGTGCGCGGCGTGGCCTGCTGGGCGCTGCTGGCTGGCGGCGCTGGTCTCGCCGCGCAGACGCCGGTGCAGGCGGCGCCGGCGGTCACACCGGCTGCGCCACGAGCTGCTGCCCTGCAGCGTTACCGGATGGATCCGGCCGCCAGCAGGATCGAGTTTCAGTTCACCCAGGCCGGTGCCGTGGCGACCGGCCGGTTCGTGCGCGCCACCGGCGAGATCGACTGGCCGGCCTCAGGCGCTCCCCGCGGGGCGCGGCTGTCGGTGGACATCGACATGGCATCGCTCGACACACGCGACTCGGAACGCGACGCGTTGCTGCGCGGCGCCGATCTGTTCGATACGAAGCGCTTCCCGCGGGCCCGCTTCGTGTCGTCGAGCTTCGTCGCCGACGCGGCCGGCAAGCTTCGCATCCACGGCACGCTGCAGCTGCGCGACCGCAGTCGCGCGGTTGAATTGATCGTCACCGAGCTGCGCGTGGCCCCGCCTGGCGGCAACGCGGTCCTGTTGCTGCAGGGGAACGCAATGCTGAAGCGCCTGGCGTTCGACGTCGGTCGCGGCGAGTGGGCCTCCACCGAGTGGGTGGCCGACGCCGTTACGGTGAGCTTCAGCGCGCGCTTCGCGCCGGTTGCAGCGCCTTGAAGCCGCTGCAGCTGGGCGACCTGTCCGTGCAGTCGGTGGTCGAGTCGCCGCGACTCACGATGCCGTTTCACGAGTTCCTGCCCGACAGCAGCGCCGCCGCGCTGCAGCCGGAGCGGCACTGGCTCGAGCCCCGCTTCGGCGACCTGGCGACGGGCATCGGCTATCTCAGCTTCCACAGCTACCTCGTGCGCAGCGCCGCTGCCGTGATACTGGTCGACGCCTGCATCGGCAACGACAAGGATCGCGGCGGGCATCCCGCGTTCCATCGCCTCAGGACTGACTGGCTGGCAAACCTGCGCGCCACCGGCGTAGCGCCCGAGGCGATCGACTTCGTGATGTGTACCCACATGCACGCCGACCACGTCGGCTGGAACACTCAGCTGCGCGACGGTCGCTGGGTACCCACCTTCCCCAACGCACGCTACGTGTTCGCGCGGCGCGAGTACCAGCACCGTGCGCTGCTGGCGCGTGCAAACCCGGGGTCCGCACACAACGCATTCAACGACAGCGTTTTGCCGGTGGTCGAATCCGGACAGGCGCTGCTGGTGGAGAGCGACCACGAGATCGCGCCCCACCTGCGGCTGGAGGCGGCGCCGGGGCATACGCCCGGCAACGTGGTGATCCACGCGGAATCGCGTGGCGCAAGCGCCGTGTTCTCCGGCGATGTCATCCACCACCCGGTGCAGGTCCGGTATCCGGAATGGAGCGCCGCGTTCTGCGAGGATCGCGCAGAGTCGGCCCGGACGCGGCGCGCTTTCGTCGAGACGCATGCGGAACGTGGCACGCTGGTGCTGCCGGCGCACTTCCCGGCTCCCACGGCCGGACGCATCGTCGCGCACGGCGCGCGCTGGCGCTTCCAGTTCCTCGACGATTGAGCGGCTCGCTGCGGGCTGCGGGCGGCAGCCTCAGCCCAGCAGATCCGTCGATGCGAACGTGGCACCGCGTCGCTCGCGCGCCTCCGGCGAGTCAGTCCAGTGCTGCAGCCGCAGCAGCGCCGCCTCGAACGGCTCGGCCGGCCGACGACAGGCATAGCCGTAAAGCACGGCCCGCGAAGGCGCCAGCGGCGCGCCCGCATAGTCGGCAACCGCATGGAATACTTCATAGGCCGGCCCTGTCCGGGTCAGCGCGATCTGCACCAGCTGGGCCAGGTCCTCGGGCGACAGCCAGCACGCCGGCTCGGCTTCCTCGAGTGTCGCGGCGACATGGCCGATGCGCAGCACGGTCACTTTCATCCCGCACTTCTCGGCATACAGCCGGCACAGCGCCTCGCCGTGCAGCTTGCTGGCGGCGTAGTGACTGTCCGGCCGTGGCGCGCTGGACTCATCCACCGCCTCGAAGCGCCCGTACATGCCCATGACGTGCATGGTGCTCGCGAATACGAAGCGGGCCACTCCCGCCCGCGCGGCAGCCTGCAGCAGGTTGCCCAGCGCCAGTGAGTTGTCGCGATACAGGGCGTCGACGCTGGCTTCGCCGGACACCGCAGCAAGGTGCACGATGGCGTCCTGGCCGTCGGCCAGCGCTGCGCATGCGGCCGGACTCGCAAGGTCGGCATCGGCGCCATGCACCGCAATCGCCTGGTGCCTGGCCCCGGCGTAATCTTCCCGGCGATCGGTGGGTGTCAACTCGAGGCCCAGGCCTTGCAGATGCGGCAGCAGCAGCGGTCCGACCCGGCCGCTCGCGCCGGTAACCAGTACGCGCCGCACTGCGCGGTCCAGCGGCCGCGGTGCGCTCGTTTGCGGCGGTGCTCCGCCGGAGGGCCGGGCTACGCCCAGCCGGGACAACAGGGCATTCAGCATCGGGGCCGGCTCACCCGGTCGTGCCGGTCGCCGGCGCGCGGCGCGCCCGGTCCAGCGCCTTCTTGAACGCCACCAGCGCCGTCGCCGTGATCTCCTGCTTCGACTTGCCCGCGGTCATGTTGCCGCCGTGGCGCCGCACCAGCAGCGTCACCTGGTCGAGCCGTTCGGTCGGCAGGCCGCTCTCGCGCAGCCGATTGAACCAGTCGGTATCTTCGGCCATGCGCATCTCGGTGTCGTAGAGGCCGACCTGCGCAAAGGCGTCGCGCCGGTAGAGCGCGGCACCGATGTAGTACGGGAACGACTCGCGCGGATTGCCGGTGTAGTCATAGTCGCCGCGCTCGTTGAGCGTCATCACCTGCGCATAGCCGTTGACTACCGCCAGCGACGGGTTGCGCTCGAAGGCCGCCAGCAGCGTCTGCAGGTTGTTCGCGGGCCAGAGGTCGTCGACATCGACGAACGCGAGGAACTCGCCGGAAGCGTCGCGCACGCCGCGGTTACGCGCCGCCGACGGCCCCGCGTTCTTCTGCCGGAACAGGCGCACGTCCACCGGCAACGCCGCGACCGCGCCTTCGATGTCGTCGGTGGAGCCATCGTCGACCACGATGATCTCGAGGCAGGGATAGCCCTGCGCCAGCACGCTGTCCACTGCCTCGCGCAGGAAGGCGGCGCCGTTGTAGACCGGAATGATGACGCTGATCAGCGGGCTGGCGTCGCGCCCGAGGCGACCGCCAGTCTGCTGCGAACCCGCACGCAGCGTTGCGTCATCGCGGGCCAGCAGCTCGCGGATGGCACCCACCACCGCGGCGGGTTCCGACCCCAGCTGGATCTGGTATCCCGGCAGGGCATCGATCATCTTCTCGATGAAGACCTGGGTCTTCTGCCCTGCATAGGGCAGCTGCGACAACGTGGTAAAGGCCGCTGCGCGCCGCAGCGTCATCGGATCGGCCGGCACGAAGCGGGTTGCAGGGTCGCGCACCACCTGCGGCGTCAGTACCGCGCGCAGCGGCATCGCGCGCATGATCTGCGGTTCAAAGCTGGGAAACAGGTGCATCACGGCCTTCTCGCCGTGCATCGACTGCAGGTTCGTGACGTACGGCGCGAGCTGCGGGAACTTCTCGATGTCCTCGGCGTTGAGCTTCGCGGTGCTGTAGAGGCTGTACACCGTCGGCACAGGCTCCAGTCTCACGGCCAGGTAGTCGTCCGCCGCATAGCGCAGTCCATGCACCAGCGAGGTCAGCGCAGTGGTCGACTTGCCGACGCCGCCCTTGCCGGTGATCAGCACCGCGCCGTTCTCGTCGCCAACCGCGGCCGCGTGCAGCAGCTGCGCACCGGTGCGTTCCAGCGCCCAGTGCAGCAGCGTGCGCAGCGGCGATGCCTTCGACCAGTACGGCAGCCGGTCCGCCTGCCGCACCCAGTACACGGCCTCGCCGGTCTGCAGGTCCATCGCGTTGACCGAGCACTCTATCCAGTGGAAGGCGACGCGGAAGCGTTCGCTGTTGAAACCCCAGAGATCACCACGATCGGTGAAGTCGCCGGAACTGCATGGCGGCGGCGGCATGGGCAGACCGGTGGTATGGCTCTCCCAGAGATGGATTCGCGCTTCAGAAGGAGTGCCGTCATCGCAGATCAGGTGGCGCAGCGCAGGCAGCATCTCACCCATCAGGCGCGGGCCCGCGAACACCAGGTCGATGCGGCAGTCGGCCACCCGCAGCGGAATCGCTACGCGGCCGACCGCATGCTCCGCGGCCAGCGCCGCGGACAGTGCGGTCGCGAAGAAGTCAGCCTGTTCCTGCTCGGTCTTCTGCGGATGATCCATTCTCGTCTTCCGTCGGTTGGGACTTGATGATTCAGCTGGCTGCAGCCGCGAGCGGTGCGCCATCGAGCTTTCCGGCACGCGGGTCGGCCGTCACCGTGCCGTGCTGCACGCGGTACACCACGTCCGCGAACTCGACCAGCCGCACGTCGTGGCTCACGACGATGACCGTCGGTCTCTGTGGACTCGCGCTCAGGCTCTCGAGCAGTTCGCGCACTGCGCGCACGTCGAGGTGGTTGGTGGGCTCGTCCAGGATCAGCGCACGCGGCTGGCGCAGCAGTGCGCGCGCGATGGCGATGCGCTGCGCCTCGCCGCCGGACAGGGTCACGCCGGCGTCGCCGATCTCGGAGTCGAGTCCGGCCGGAAGCGCCGCGACGAAATCGTGCACACCGGCCAGGCGGGCCGCGATCATCACCTGTTCGTCGCTCGCGGACTCGAAGCCGTAGGTGATGTTGCGGCGAATCGAACCCTGGAACACCGTCGAGCGCTGCATCACCACGCCGATCTGGCGGCGGAACCGCGGCATGTCGAGGGTCCGGTATGGTTGCCCGTCGGCCAGCACTTCGCCGGCAGCGGGCGCCACCAGTCCGAGCAGCAGGTTCAGCAGCGTCGTCTTGCCGGCGCCATTGGGTCCGATCAGCGCGACGCGCTGGCCGCTGCGAATCTCCAGGTTGACCCGCCGCAGCACCGGCTCACGACCATAGTCGAACGAGACGTCGCGCAGCGCGAACCGGCCGCGAAAGTCCAGCTCGGCGCTGCCGCGATAGGCAGCCGGCGTGTGCTGTTCGATCAGTTCGACCAGCGTGCCCAGCGAAACGGTGCCCGCCGCTGCCGCCGCCGTGCCGGCGAATACCGTGGAAACATAGCCGTTCAACAGGCCAGCGCCGAAGTAGAAGGCAATGAAGGCGCCGAGGGACAGCGTGCCCTGAGCCACCTGGATGCCGCCGAGGATCAGCAGCGCGATCCCGAGCAGGCCGGTGATCGTCGCCTGCACCTGCCCGTGCAACGCAAAGCTCCACGACATCTGCTCGCCGCTGCTGCGCAGTTCGCCGAGCATCCGGCGCTGTCGCTCGATCTCCTCCGCCTCGCAGCCCTGCACGCGGGTCAGGTCCATCTGGCGCAGCACGAACGCCACGCCCTTGCTGAAGCCCTCGAAAGCGCCCTGGAAGACGCGCACGTCGCGCGTCACGTAGCGCCCGGTGATCGCCGATGCGATCCAGACCAGCGGCACCAGCAGCAGGCACGCCAGCACCAGCGACCAGCTGAACCACGTCAGCGCCGCGGCCAGCGCGACGCTCGAGAGCGCAGCCGGAAGCACGCCGGAGAGCAGCGCGTTGCCGAGACCATCGACGCGCTCGGTGTCCTGCACTATCCGGGTCTGCAGGCGGTCGAGATCGGCGCGCGTCAGGTTCTCGCGCGAGCTCGCATAGATCTGCTCGAGCAGGTCCGAGCGCATGCCCATTACCGCGCCCTTGATGACCCTCACCACCTGCATGCGCAGCGCCAGGCTGGCCGCCGTTCCGAGCAGCCGGACCGCGACGATCACCGCGCCGATGATGGCAAGCTGCTTCACGTCGCCGTTCGGCAGCGCCGTCTCGAATGCATAGCGAATCAGCAGGATCACCGGCACCAGCAGCAGCGACACCACGGTCGCGCCGACGGCGTAGCCGAGCAGCGCGCCGCGATACGGACCGAAGTAGCGCGCGAACAGCTGCCACGCACGCGGATCCGCGAAACCGTAGCGCTGGGCGACTACCTCCAGCAGTCGACGCCTAACCGGCATGTGCCACGCGCCGCAGGCGATCGAAGCAGCGTCGCATCAGGTAGCCGGCCATGTCGCGCCGGCGCGGCAGGCCCCAGAGGAACTTCAGGTAGGCCACGAGCCCGGTCGAGAACGCGATCGGGCCCTTGCCGCGGGCGTAGCGCGTGTAGGGGGCCACCTCGATCCAGAACGACCCGAACAGACCCTTGCAGACAGTCTGCGCGTCGCGCAGCACGATCCGGTGTTCGATGCGCTCGACCAGCGATACCGGGCGACTCTCCAGGCGCTGCAGCACCTCGTCGGGGATCGGCGCGTCGAAATGATCGCGCAGGTAGCGCAGGCCCAGCCAGACGCGCCGGCATATCGCGCGTTGTTCCGTGAAGCCAGTCAGCGCGCGCCAGTCGATCGACACCCCGGGCCTGCGCAGGATCATCAGAGCATCGGGAATCCAGCGGATCGGCGGCTCGGCGTTCCAGCGCAGACCGTGCAGGATGGTGTGCAGCAGCATGCGGGTGGCGTCGGGCGCCCACAGCTCATGCCCCATCACCGTGAAGGCTTCCGCCCCGTTCCAGAACCAGCGGTCGGCGCCGTTGTCGCACAGGTCGTACGATATGTGCCAGTGCAGGTCGAATTCGCGATCACGCGCATCGCCAAAGCACATGGCGTGCCGGAACCGGATCGTCTCGTCGTTGAGCGGCATCCACGCCTTGTAGCCCTGGTCTTCCAGCACGCGACGCGCAACCGGCACCTGTTCAACGGGCACGACGAGATCGAAATCGGCCATCGGACGCAGTGCCGGGTTGCCGTAGTACAGGTGCCCAAGGGGTACGCCCTTGATCGCCATGATCCGCACGCCCGCGGCGGCGAACCCCGCGATGATCGGCCGCGTCTGCTCGGCCAGCTGATGCGATTTGACCCAGGCCATCCGGTACGCGCCCTTGAGACGGCCGGTCAGGTCATCCTCGACGCCCAGGGTGCGCAGCCGGTCGTAGAGCAGCGGCACGAGGCGGAACACCTGCTGGTTGAACTCGGCCGCAATATCCAGGGTGCGTCGCCACTCGCCGTAGGCTGCAAGCGCCGCCTCCCTTGGCGCCAGCGCAGCGGTCAGCACCAGGAACTGTTCGCGACTCGGGAACAGCCCAG
The DNA here is from genome assembly GCA_031431655.1 of Gammaproteobacteria bacterium. Classification (GTDB taxonomy): domain Bacteria; phylum Pseudomonadota; class Gammaproteobacteria; order Steroidobacterales; family Steroidobacteraceae; genus UBA964. The sequence continues at coordinate 14,059 of JANPDV010000026.1, forward strand.
CCTCGACAAACTCGGTCGCGACCGCGTCGGACATCGCCGATGACGGGCTCATCCGACTTCGCGCGCGGCGGGCGCAACTGCAGCAGCGGCGCGCCGCCGGTCCATCGCGGACTTCAGCGCCCGCAGGTAGTCCGCCTGGCTCGGCCGCTGGGTCAACATGGTATTGGCGCCATGTATTCTCCGGCGCATCACCACCTCGGGCGTACTGCGCACCACGACTCCGGCTGCCTCGGCCCGCGCGAGCCACTCCATCATCTCGCCAACGCGCAGCGACACGTCGAACGCGCCGGCACGCAGGAGGGACTCGCGGCGAATCAGCATCGTGCCCGCAAAGCGCGCTGCCGAAGGCGCCTCGTCGAACTCGAGGCGCGCAGCGAGCAGCGGATCGATCCCGGGCTCGAGGAACTGTTGCAGCGCGCCGAACACGCACTCGGTCGACGGGTGGTTGTCGAACACGGCAAAGCGTGTCGCGAGACTGCCCTCGGTCCACACGTCGTCGGCATCGAGG
>JANPDV010000027.1:0-35175 GCA_031431655.1 Gammaproteobacteria bacterium
CGCTGCGCGATGCGCGCTTTCGCGGCAAGGTGGTGGTGATCGCACTGGCGGGCAGCTGGTGCCCGAACTGCCAGGACGAGGCCGCATTCCTCGCGCCGTTGTACCAGCAGCAGCGCGCACGCGGGCTGGAAGTCGTCTCGCTGATGTTCGAGCACTTCGGCGACGCGGCGCGTGCGGCCGAAGCGGTGCGTCGCTTCCGCACGCGTCACGGCATCGAGTACACCACGCTGATCGCCGGCCTGTCGGACAAGGACGATGCTGCCTCGAAGCTGCCGCAGCTGAACGGCGTCTACGCCTTCCCGACCACGATCTTCCTCGACCGGAGCGGCCACGTGCGCAAGCTGCACACCGGGTTCTCGGGGCCGGCCACTGGCGGCCACTACCAGCGGATGACCGGCGAGTTCAACGCGCTGCTCGAGCAGCTGCTCGCCGAACCTGCGCCGGCAGTCTGAGGGCCGCCATGCCGTCATTCGATGTTGTCTCGAAGATCGACGACCACGAACTCGCCAACGCCGTGGACCAGGCGAACCGCGAAGTTGCCCAGCGCTTCGACCTGAAGGAGACCGGCGCGCGCTTCGAGCTGAAGGAGTACGTCGTCACCGCCACCGCGCCGGGCGAGTTCCAGCTCAAGCAGCTGCTCGACATCCTGCGCATCAAGCTCGCCAAGCGCGGCATCGACGTTGCCTGCCTGGAGCTGAAGGACCCGTCAGTCAATCTCGCGGAAGCCAAGCAGGAGATCACCCTGCGCCATGGCATCGACGCGGACGTGGGCCGCAAGATCGTCAAGTTCATCAAGGAATCGAGGCTGAAGGTGCAGGCCGGCATCCACGGCGACAAGGTGCGCATCACCGGCAAGAAGCGCGACGATCTGCAGGACGCGATTGCGCTGCTGCGCAAGGAAAGCTTCGACCGACCGCTGCAGTACGAGAACTTCCGCGACTGAAACCCCGGCGCCCGGCAGCGTGACGGGCCGGGAGCGGCAAGCTCTTCACGGCCGTCGTGAGGCGTCGCCCGGCGCAGTCGGCTTGAGGATCGCGCACAGGCTCTCCACGGCGTCGATGGAGGTCGGGCCCATCCGATCCAGCCGCCGATCCGTGAAGGTGATCAACCGACCCGTCTCGACCGCGCGGATGGTCGTGAAGCGCTGCCAGCGCTCGCGCCAGTCGCGCGCCGTGATCGGCGGTGCCGACAGGATGATCACGTCCGGATCGCGCTTGACCACGTTCTCGAACTCGACGATCGGCGCCGGAAACTCGATGTCGTCGAAGATGTTGCGCCCGCCGCAGCGCTGGATCGCATCGGTGATGATGTGGCGGCCGCCCACGGTATACAGCGGCTCGGCCCAGATCATGTAGAACACGCGCTGCGGCTCGCCGCGCGGCTTCACTCGCGTCAGCCGCGCGATCCGCTGTTCCAGTTCGGCCGCCGCCGCGTCCGCCACCGGCGCCGTGCCGGCGAGCGCGCCCATCCGCCGCACCGACTGCGCCACGTCCTCGAGTTTCCTGACGCGTACGAAGTACAGCGGCAGCCGCAGCTTGCGCAGGCTCTCCACCATCAAGCGGTTCGAAAGGTCCTCCCAGACCACGACCGCGTCGGGCTTCAGCGCCAGCAGGCGCTCGTAGCTGATCGCGTTGGCATCGCCGATCCGCTCGATGCGGCGCGCGGCCTCTGGCGTATCCGAATCGCGCACGGTCGCGAGGATCCTGCCGCCGGCTCCGGCGGCGAACAGCATTTCGGTGGCGCCTGGTGCGAGGCTGACGATGCGCTGCGCTGGCCCGGTCATTGGCAGCACGGCACCGGTATCGTCGGTCACTCCGGTTGCGGCAATCGCAGGCCCGGATCCGCACAGGAAGCACAGTGCGGTCAGCGCGAGTGCACGCAGCGCGGCGATGCTCATGGACGCCCTGGTCCGCGCCGGACCCCCGCGGCTCCGGGCGCAGGGCCGACCGGACAATCGCCGCAGCCGCTGGCACGCGCGGCCCGTGCCCGCAGCGGCGTAACCCAGCGCTCGCGCAGCCAGCGCGCAACCCGTGCCGCGGGCATCGAACTCACGCGCCCCAGCCGCGCCTCGATTCGACCGAGCGCGCTGAAGCGCAGCCGTGCCGGCAGCAGCAGCCACGTTGCGTAGAGAAAGGCCGCTACGACGGCCAGCCCCACGACGAGATTCTGCAGCCAGCCAGGCATCACCCGCCCCCGAACGCCAGCGCCAGCCGATACGTGAGGAATGCAGCGCCATAGGCCAGCGCGAACAGATAGGCCGCCATCAGCAAAGGATACCGCCAGCTGTTGGTCTCGCGCTTCACCACCACCAGCGTCGACAGACACTGCGGCGCAAACACGTACCAGGCGAGCAGCGACAGCGCCGTCGCCAGGCTCCAGCTCGCCGCGATCATCGGCGCCAGTGCGCCGGCCACGCCGTCATCGCTGCCGGAGAGCGAGTACACCGTGCCGAGGGCCGCGACGGCCACTTCGCGCGCTGCCATGCCCGGCACCAGCGCGATCGAGATCTGCCAGTTGAAGCCGATCGGCGCGAACACCACCGCCAGCGCCTGCCCGATCATGCCCGCGAAGCTGTATTCGATCGCGGGACCGACCGCACCGGCCGGCGGCGCCGGATAACTCGACAGGAACCAGAGCAGCACCATCAGCGACAGGATCACCCCGCCGACCCGGCTCATGAAGATGCGCACGCGCTCCCACAGCCCCATCGCCAGGTTCCGCGCGTTCGGCCACTGATAGTCGGGCAGTTCCAGCATCAGCGGGTGATAGGCGGACTTCAGCATCGTGCGCTTCATCACGAACGCCACGATCAGCGCACTGGCAATCCCCGCGAAGTACAGCGCAAACAGGACCAGCCCCTGCAGGTTGAACGGGCCCACCGCCCGCGCCGGAATGAAGGCCGCGATCAGCAGCGCATAGACCGGCAGGCGCGCCGAGCAGGTCATCAGCGGCGCGATCATGATCGTCGCGAGCCGGTCGCGCAGGTTCGGGATGGTCCGCGTCGCCATGATGCCGGGGATCGCACAGGCGAACGACGACAGCAGCGGAATGAACGCACGGCCAGACAGGCCGACGCTGCCCATGACGCGATCCAGCAGGTATGCCGCGCGCGGCAGGTAGCCGCTGTCCTCGAGCGCGAGGATGAACGCGAACAGGATGATGATCTGCGGCAGGAACACCACGACGCTGCCGACGCCGGCCAGGATGCCGTCCACCAGCAGGCTGCGCAGCACCCCGTCGGGCAGGACGGCGGTGAGCCAGTGGGCGACCACCGCCACGCCCGCCTGGATCGCATCCATCGGCGCGGCCGCCCAGCTGAACACGGCCTGGAACACGAAGAACAGCAGCGCGCCCAGCAGCAGCATGCCGGCGACCGGGTGCAACACCAGCCGGTCGGCCGTTTCGAGCAGGCGGTTGCGCGGCGGGACCCGATAGCCGATCACCTCGAGGATTCGCGCAGCCTCGGCATGGGTGGCGCGCACGTCGGCCACTTCGCGATCCGACGACACCATGGCGCGCGCCGTCGTCGCGTTGCGTTCGAGTTCGGCGATCAGGTCCTCGGCGCCATCGCTGGCCACCGCGACCGTCTCGACCACCGGCACGCCCAGCTCCTGCGCGAGGCGCTCGCGGTCCAGCGCATAGCCGCGCCGCTTCGCGACATCGCTGAGATTGAGCGCAACGATCATCGGCACGCCGAGGCGCTTGACGTCGAGGATCAGGCGCAGCGACAGCGCCAGGTGCGTCGCGTCGGCGACCAGGACGACCAGCTCGGGTTGCGCCTCGCCAGCCAGCCTCCCCAGCACGACGTCACGCGTGATCGCCTCGTCCAGCGTCGTCGGGCGCAGGCTGTAGACGCCGGGCAGGTCGAGCACCCGGTACTGGCGGTGCGACGGCCCGCGGAAGTGGCCCTCCTTGCGCTCCACGGTCACGCCCGGATAGTTCGCCACCTTCTGGTGGCTGCCGGTCAGGCGATTGAACAGCGCCGTCTTGCCGCAGTTCGGCAAGCCCACCAGCGCGAAGCGCTGGTCCGGCAGTGCGTCGGCAGCGCTGTTCAAGTCCGCCGCACCCGGATCTGTTCCGCCTCGCGTCCGCGCAACGCGAACGTCGAGCCTCCGACGCGTACCGCCAACGGATCGTGGCCGAGCCACATCACGGCCACGACCTCGACATCGGCACCTGGCACGAAGCCCAGCTCGCCGAGGCGGCGCGCCAGCGTCGAACCGTCGGAATCGCCCAGCATCTGGCCGTCGTCGACCACGTCCACGACCACTCCGACATCGCCCTTGCGAAGCGCGGTGAGCGGCAACGTGCCCGATCGGGAAGTCTCAGTCATGACAGCCGACAGCCTAAATGAGAATTATTCTTAATTGCAACCGGTCCCGGCAGGGCTGTGACGGCATTATCGCGAAGCGCGCCCCGCTGGCCTCCTCAGTACAAATACCCATCCGGCTTGTGGCGCCGCGCCAGGCGCGGGGCTATGGTTCCGCCCCATGGACGGCAGCAGTGGCGGGGGCGGCAAACCACCCCAGTTGAACGTATTCGGTGAGCCCCTGACGGAGTGCAGCCAGGCGCCCATGACGGGCTGGACCCGCAATGGCTGCTGCGAAACGGACGCCCAGGACCACGGCGTGCACACCGTCTGCTGCGCCGTGACCGCGGAATTCCTCGAGTTCTCGTCCAGCCGCGGCAACGATCTCTCGACCCCCCGCCCCGAGTACGGCTTCCCGGGCCTGGTGCCCGGCAACCGCTGGTGCCTGTGCGCGGCACGCTGGCTGGAAGCCCACCAGGCCGGCCGGGCGCCACGCGTACACCTCAGGGCGACTCACCGGCGCACTCTTGCCATCGTGCCGCTGGAAGTCCTCAAGCCCTACGCGCTCGATCTCGCCTGACGGGTCGCCGCCGTTGATTCCCGCCGCGCCGACTGCGCGCGACGCCTTCTGGCGCGGCGTGCGCGAGCTGCTGCCGCTGACCCCGGGCGTCGCCGCCTGGGGCCTGGTGACCGGGGTCGCCATGGTCAAGGCGGGCCTCACGGTGCCACAGGCGCTCGGCCTCAGCCTGCTCGCCTACGCCGGCAGCGCGCAGCTCGCCTCACTGCCGCTGATCGCAGCGACCTCGCCTGTGTGGCTGGTGCTGCTGACCTGCGTGATCGTCAACCTGCGCTTCCTCGTCTACAGCGCCGTCACCCGCCCGTACCTGGCACGGGCATCCACGTCGCAGCGGCTCTGGCTCGGCTACCTGGTCGGCGACGTGATGTTCGCGCGCTTCAGTGCCCTGCTGCAGGCCGAGCCGGGCTATCCACACAAGCTCGCCTATTATTTCGGCGCCGCCAGCAGCAACTGGCTCGCCTGGCAGGTTACTTCCATCATCGGCATTCTCGCGGCCGACGCCATTCCGCTGTCCTGGGGCCTGGAACTTGCCGGCACGCTCGCGCTGATCGCACTGCTGGTGCCGCTGTGCACACGCCTGCCGGCGCTCGCCGGCGTCGTCGTCGCCGCCGCCATCGCGGTACTGGCGCATGACTGGCCGCTGAAGCTCGGCATGCTGGCCGGTGTGGTCGCCGGCATCACCGCCGCCATGGTCGTCGACGGCGCCACCGCGTCCCGTCGCTGAGCGCCGCATGCATCCTGACGCCGTCTACGTCTGGCTCGTGATCGCCGCGATCACGCTGGCAACGTTCCTGACCCGCTCCAGCCTGCATCTGGTCGGCACGCACTGGGAGTTGCCGCTCCGGCTGGAGGTGGCGCTGCGCTATGCCCCGGCCTGTGCGCTGGCCGCGATCGTGCTGCCCGACCTGCTCTACAGCCAGGGCCAGCTGCACTTCGGCTTCGACAACCTGCGCCTGGTCGCGGCGGCGGCCGCCGCCGCGTTGTTCCTGGCCACCCGCAGCGCCCTCGGCACCATCGTCGGGGGCATGGCCGTGTTCTGGATCCTCAAAGCGACTCTCACTTGACGTCGGTTTAGATATTGACACTGTGTCAGCGTCGGCGTAAGTTGCCGCCATGAGCGAACTAGTCGAACGCCGCCAGGAGGAACGCGAGCGCCGCCGCGCCGACATCCTCGACTCCGCAGAGCTCGTCGCCGCCCGCGTCGGCATCGACGCCATGACGATGGACCTGGTGGCGAAGCAGGCGCGCCTGTCGCGCGCCCTGATCTACGTCTACTTCCAGGACAAGGAAGACCTCATCTTCGCCCTCTGCGAACGCGCCCTGCAGATGCTCGGCCAGCGCTTCACCGAGGCGATGCAGCGGCAGCAGTCCGGCATCGACCAGATCACCTCCATCGGCCGCGCCTACGTCGCGTTTTCGCAGGAATTTCCCATCTATTTCGACGCCTTGTCGCGCTTCGAGTCACACGAACCGGCGGTCGCCGAGAACAACCGCAACGAGCTCGCGTGCATGCAGGCCGGCGACCAGGTGCACAGCCTCACGGCCCGCGCCATCGAGACCGGCGTGGCCGACGGCTCGATCCGCAAGGACGTCGGCGAGCCGATGCTGATGGCCGTCACCCTGTGGGGCTTCATGCACGGCATCATCCAGCTCACCGCCACCAAGTCGAACATGCTGGCCAAGGACGGCATCAGCGTGAAGCTGCTGGTCGATCACGCCCTGCGCACCTGCACCCGCGCACTCGAGCCCCGGCACTGAGACCGCTCCATGCTGAATCCTGCCTTGCTGCGCCCATTAGCTGACACTCGTCCAACGACTCGACAGCCGCCAACCCACAAGGCGCAGTTCGCGCGGTGTCGCCGGGCCATGCTGCTGCTGGGTGCCTGGGCTGCGTTCGTGCCCCTGCTGGCGCACGCCCAGGTCGCCGAGTCGCCCCCGCCGTTGCCAGCCGTAATCGACGGCTACGTGCGCGAAGCCTTCGCCTCCAACCTCGCCTTGCGTGCCGCCACGCTCGAAGTGGAGCGCTCGCAGGCCGCGCTCGACGCGGCGCGCGGCCGCTACTTCCCCGAGGCCGCACTCGAGGCGCGCTACACCCGCGCCGAGGGCGGCCGCTCGTTCGACCTGCCGCTGGCGCAGGCGCTGAACCCCGTCTACAGCTCGCTCAACGACCTGCTCGCCGCGAGCGGCCGGCCGGGTCGCTTCCCGCGGATCGAGAATCAGTCGTTCCCGTTCCTGCGCGAGCGCGAGCAGGACACCCGGATCACGCTGCGCCAGCCGCTGTTCGTGCCGGCCATCCCGGCCGCCGTCCGTGCGCAGCGCGCCGGGCTCGACGGCAGCGACTACGCCCGCATCGCGCTGGCGCGCCGCCTGAAACGTGACGTCAGCGTCGGCTATCTCGGCTGGCTGCAGGCGGTACGCGCGCTGGGCATCGTCGAATCGAGCCGCGGCCTGCTGCAGGAGAACCTGCGCGTCAACGAGTCCCTGCTGCGCAACGGCAAGATCACCCAGGACCAGGTGCTGCGCGCGCGCGCCGAGCTGCTCGCGGTAGAGCAGCAGCTGCGCGAAGCCGATAACACCCGCGCCCAGGCGCTCAGCTACCTCAATTTCCTGCTCAACCGCGCGCTCGACATGCCGCTGCAGCCCGCCGAGCCTGGCAGCGAAGTGGCCCGCGCACAGGCCGACCTCGCGGCGCTGCGCACCACCGCGATCAAGAACCGTCCCGAACTCGACCAGCTCGACAGCGCCGTGCGTGCGGCGGCGGCAGGCGTCGACGTCGCGCGCGCCGCGCGCTGGCCCACGCTGTCGCTCGGAGTCGACGGCGGCACACAGGGCGAGCGCTATGAATTCGGCCGCGGCAGCAATTTCGCCACCGTCTCGCTGCTGCTGAACTGGAAACTCTTCGACGGCGGCGTGCGGCGCGCCGAAGTGCGCGGCGCGCAGATCGCGCAGCGCCAGCTGCAGGTGCAGCGCGAGGAGCTCGCGAGCCAGATCCAGCTCGAAGTGCAGCAGGCGCTGGACCGCCTCAGCGCCACGTCGGACTCGCTCGCCACCGCCGAGGCCCGCGCCGAGGCGGCGCGCGCCGCATTCCGCATCGCCAGCCGCAAGCGCGACGAAGGCGTCATCAACCAGGTCGAGTTCATCGACTCGCGCAACACGCTCAGCGGCGCCGAACTCAATCTCAACCTCACGCGCTTCCAGTTGCTGGCGCGCCAGGCCGAACTCGATTACGCCACCGCCGCGGGTAACCTGCCCGGGCTCGAAGGAGCTCCGGCGCCCTGAGCACCGGATGTATCGCCAGCATGAAGAACCCACCGATCCCGTCGACCGCGACCGCCGCGCTCGCCGCCATTGCTTTGTTGCTGCACGGCTGCAGCGGCGTTCCTGCCGACACCACGACGCCGACGGCCGCGACGCCCGTGCGCACGGCCGCGGCCTTCGCAGGTCCCGCCCAGGCGCCGATCTCCGGCAACGGCGTCATTGCCTCGCGCGACGAGATGCGCCTGTCCTTCAAGGTGGGCGGTGTCGTCCGCAAGATTGCCGTCCAGGAAGGCCAGGCGGTCAGGAAGGGCCAGAAGCTCGCCGAGATCGAGCTCGCCGAAGTCGGCGCCCAGGTGGAGCAGGCGCGCCAGCTCGCCGCCAAGGCGCAGCGCGATCTCGAGCGCGGCGAACGCCTGCATGCCGACCAGGTCATCAGCCTGGAGCAGCTGCAGGACCTGCGCACCCAGGCCTCGGTCGCGGCCGCAGGCCTGCGCTCGGCCAGCTTCAACCTCGGCTACTCCAGCATCGTCGCACCGCGCGACGGCGTCGTGCTGCGCAAGCTGGTCGAGGAACGGGAGCTGGTCCCTGCGGGGCAGCCGGTAGTGGTGCTCGGCGCGCGCGATACCGGCTACATCGTGAAGGCGACCGTGTCCGACCGCGACATCGTCCGGCTCAAGCTGGGTGACCCTGCCGCCATTGCGGTGGACGCCTATCCGGGCGAGAGCTTCACCGGCGTCGTTACGCAACTTGCAGGCGCCGCCGATGAACGCAGCGGGATGTTCCCCGTCGAAGTGCGCATCGACAATCCGCCCGGCGCGCTCGCGAGCGGCCTGGTCGCCAAGATCACGCTCACGCCCGCGGCCGCCGCAGCCCGGACCCTGACCCACGTGCCGATAGCCGCCATCGTCGAGGGCGACCGCGACCGTGCATTTGTCTTCGTGGTGCAGGGCGAACGCGCCGTGCGTCGCAAGGTGCGGGTTGTATTTCTCACCAACGAGTCCGCCGCATTGCGCGAAGGGCTTGCGGCCGGCGAGACCGTGGTGACGGACGGCGCCCTGTACCTGCAGGACCAGGACCCCGTACGCGTCATCAAGGCCGGGTAGGCAGCCATGTCATTGCTCGAATTCCCGATCAGGCGCTATCCGTTCACGCTGGTCATCTTCCTCTGCCTGGTCGTGCTCGGCTGGTTCAGTTTCGTGAGCATTCCGCGCGAGGAAGACCCGACCTTCAAGATCTCGGGCTTCAGCGTCGCTGCGATCATGCCGGGCGCGGGCCCCAAGGATCTCGAGCGCCTGGTCGTCAAGCCGCTCGAGGACCGCTTCGCGGAGCTGGACGACCTGCGCAGCATCGAGTCAACGGTAGCCGACGGCATTTCCTTCACGCTGGTGGAGTTCCAGGCGTTCACGGATCCCGACAAGAAGTACGAAGAAGTGGTGCGCGAAGTCAACGCGCTGCGCCCTACCCTGCCGCCCGAGATCCGCGACCTCATCATCCGGAAGTTCAGCCCCGGCCTCGTCAACATCGTCGAGTTCGCGCTGGTCTCCGACGACGCGCCGTGGCGCGAACTCGAGGACCAGGCCCGCGAGCTCAAGGACGCGCTGAAGGCGGTGCCCGGCGTGCGAACGTCCGAGTCGTGGGCGTATCCACGCCGCGAGCTGCGCATCGAGCTCGACATCAAGCGCGCCGCCGAACTGCGGATCACCAGCGCCCAGTTGATCCGCGCGCTCGAGAGCGAGAACGCCAACATTCCGGCCGGCGCGCTCGACCTGGGCTCGCGCAGCTTCAGTCTGAAGACCTCGGGCTCATACGAATCGCTGGACCAGGTGCGCGACACCGTGATCGCCGCGGCGGACGCACGCCCGGTGCGGGTGCGCGACGTCGCGGAGGTGAGCTGGGACACCCAGGCATGGAGCTACCTCGGTCGCTACAACGGCAAGCGGGCGGTGTTCGTCACCGCCAACATGAAGCCCGGTTTCAACATGCTGAAGGTGCAGAAGGACATCGCGCGTGCAGCAGAACGCTACTCGAGCGCGCTGCCCGGACGCATCGCGCTGGTGCAGGGTTTCAACCAGTCGAAGAACGTGGCCACCCGGCTGAACCGGCTGTATATCGACTTCGCCATCGCCATCGGCCTCGTCATGCTGACGCTGCTGCCCCTGGGCTGGCGCGCCGCCAGCATCGTGATGATCTCCATTCCGCTGTCGCTGGCGTTCGGCATCACGGTGCTGTACTTCTTCGGCTTCTCGCTGAACCAACTTTCGATTGCCGGCTTCGTCGTGGCACTCGGCCTGCTCGTCGACGACTCGATCGTCGCAGTGGAGAACATTTCGCGCCACTTGCGGATGGGCTACAACCGCGTCCAGGCCGCGATCGCCGGCACCAGGCAGATCGCGGTCGCCGTTCTCGGCTGCACCGCCACCCTTGTGTTCGCCTTCCTCCCGCTGATGGCGCTACCGGGCACCGCCGGAAAGTTCATCCGCGTGCTGCCTGCGGCCGTCGTTGCCACCATCATCGGTTCGCTGCTGATCGCGCTTTTCATCATTCCCTTCGTCGCGAGCCGGGTACTCGCCGAGAAGACTCCCGAGCACGGCAATGCGCTCCTCGACAAGCTGATGGGCGGCATCCATCGCTACTACCGCCCTACCCTGCACTACTGCCTCGGTCGCCCGCGCACCACGGTGATCGCCGCCATCGGCGGTGCGCTGCTGCTCTCGGCGGCGCTGGTGCCCGTGGTGGGCTCCAGCCTGTTCCCGAAGGCGGACACGCCGCAGTTCCTGGTCATCGTCGAGACGCCGAACGGCTCCAGCCTCGCCGAGACGGATCGCGCGCTGCGCGCCGTCGAGACGGCCGTCGACAAGTTGCCCGGCGTCATTTCCCGATTTGCGAACCTCGGTCACGGCAATCCGCAGATCTACTACAACCACATAGTCCGTAACGACGCGCCGAACTATGCCGAGCTGTTCGTCACCCTGGAGCGCTACGACACGCGCCGCACTCCAGCCATGCTGGATGATCTGCGCAAGCAGTTCGACGCGTACCCGGGCGCCCGGATCTCGGTGAAGGAGTTCGTCAACGGGCCGCCCATCACGGCGCCGATCGCAGTCCGCGTCGTCGGCCCCGACCTGCAGACGCTGGAATCGCTGTCGCGCCAGGTCGAGAACCTGATCGAGAAGACGCCGGGCTCGCGCGACGTCAGCAATCCCCTGCGCGTCGCCCGCACCAACCTCAGGCTCAACGTCGACACCCAGAAGGCCGCGCTGCTCGGCGTACCCACGGTCGAGTTCGACCGGGCGGTGCGTTTATCGGTAGCGGGTCTGCCGGCAGGCACCTTCAAGGACGAAAACGGGGAGCAGTACGACATCGTCGTGCGCACGCCGTTCGAGGCCCGCGCGGATCTGGACGCGCTCGGCCTGGTCCGCGTGCCCTCCCTGAGCGGTGCCTCGCTGCCGTTGTCGCAGCTCGCCACGCTCGAGTTCGAATCTGCGCCGGTGCAGATCGCCCGCTTCAACCGCCAGCGCTCCGTCACCGTCAATTCCAGCGTGCAGCGCGGCTTCAACACCGCCAGGGTCACCGCTGACGTCGTCAAGCGCCTGGACGAAATGCAGTGGCCGCGCGGCTACAGCTACGTGCTCGGTGGCGACGCCGAGGCCGGCGCCGAGTCCTTCGAAGGCATCGGTGTCGCGGCCATAGTCGCGATCTTCGGCATCTTCGCGATCCTCGTGCTGGAGTTCGGCAGCTTCCGCTCCACGCTGATCGTCCTCACCGTCGTGCCGCTCGGCGTGTTCGGCGGCATCCTGATGCTGCTGATCACCGGTAACGACATCTCGTTCACCGCCAGCATCGGCTTCATCGCCCTGATAGGCATCGAAATCAAGAACTCGATCCTGTTCGTCGACTTCACCAATCAGCTACGCGAACAGGGCGCATCCGTGGACGATGCCATCGAGCGGGCCGGAGAGATCCGCTTCCTGCCGATCCTGCTGACCTCGGCAACCGCCATTGGCGGCCTGATGCCGCTCGCGGTCGAGAACAGCGGGCTCTACTCGCCGATGGCCTGGGTGATCATCGGCGGTCTCATAAGTTCGACGCTGCTCGCGCGGCTCGTCACTCCAGTGGTGTATAAGCTGATCCCGCCGACGATCGAGACGGCGCCGCGACTGCAGCCCGACCTGCAGAACACCTCAGGAGCCATGCTTTGAAGGTCGAACTCACCGCCGAGGAAGCCCGCGTTCTCGGCAGCCTGATCGAAAAGGAGATCACGACTCCCGATCAGTATCCCCTGTCGCTCAACGCTGTCATGCTCGCCTGCAACCAGAAGACCAACCGCGAGCCCGTGGTTGAGTACACCGAGGCGCGGGTGCAGGGCATCATCGACGCCCTGCAGAAGAAGCACCTGGTGTTCGAGCGCGGCGGCTTCGGCAGCCGGGTCCCCAAGTTCCAGCAGCGCCTCTGCGGCACCGAGTTCAGCGAACTCAAGCTCAGGCCGCAGGAGCGAGGCATCATCTGCGTGCTGCTGCTGCGCGGCCCGCAGACTGTCGCCGAGCTGCGCACCCGTACCAACCGGCTCTGCGACTTCATCGATGCCGAAGAGACCGAACGCGTGCTGCAGGGTCTGTCGGAGCGGGTCGGCGGCGCGCTGGCGGTCCGGCTTGCACGCGCGCCCGGCGAGCGTGAAGCCCGATTCATGCATCTGCTGAGCGGTCCGGTTGCCGAAGCCAGGACCGATCCCGGTATGCCCGTGCACGACAGGCCGGGGACGGGCCCAGGCCCCGGGGCCGCGGCGGATAACGAAGTGAGCGGGGATCTGACCGGTCGCGTCACTGATATCGAGTCTGCTCTCGCGGCGATCCGCCTCGAACTCGAAGACCTGCGACGACGTCTCGGCGACTGAACCGCTGCTATCCTTGGCGCCTCCCAGAGTGAGGCATCCATGCAGGCCGTATTCCTCGACTTCGGCACCGTCGACGCCAGCGACCTTTCCGACGCGTCGCTGCGGCGCGTGCTGCCCGGGTTGACGCTGCACCCGACCACGCGCGCGGAGCAGGTTCCGGAGCGCATCGCGGGCTGTGCCGTCGTGCTCACCAACAAGATGAAGATCACCCGTGAGTTGATGGCCGCCAATCCGGAGTTACGCTGGATCGGCCTCACCGCCACAGGCACCGACAACGTGGACCTCGTCGCCGCGCGTGAGCACGGCATCGGTGTCTGCAACATCCGCGACTACTGCACCCAGTCCGTCGCGCAGCATGTCATCGGCGTCGTGCTCGCACTGACTCATCGCTTCCAGGACTACCACCGCCTCGCGACCGACGGCAGCTGGGGCTCTCGCTCCCAGTTCACCATGCTCGACTATCCGATCCGCGAGCTGCGCGGACGTACGGTGGGTATCGTCGGTTGGGGCGTGCTCGGCCGCGCCGTCGCCGCAGCGCTCGAGTCGGGCCTGGGGATGCGCGTCCAGGTCGCGGAACGTGCCGGACGCGCCGGGGCCGTTGCCGCCGGCACGAGCAACGCTGCCAGCTCCGGGCCGGCTCGGGTTCCGCTCGAGGACCTGCTGCGAGCAGCCGATGTCGTGTCCCTGCACTGTCCGCTGACCCCGGAAACGCGCGGCCTGATCGGCGCCGCGCAACTGGCGCTGATGAAGCCCGATGCCATTCTCGTCAACACCGCACGCGGCGCCCTGATCGACCTGCCTGCGCTCGCCGCAGCGCTGCGCGCGCGGCGCATTGGCGGCGCGGCCATCGACGTGCTGCCCACGGAGCCGCCGGTGGACGGCAGCCCGCTGTTCGACGCCGACATCCCCAATCTGATCGTGACGCCCCACGTCGCCTGGGCTGCGCGCGAAGCGCGCCAACGCGCACTGGACACGCTCGCGACCAACCTGGAGCGCGCACTGCGGGGCGACCGGGACGTGCGCGTCGCGTGACTCGTTGCCGGCCGATTGGCGCTGCCGTCGGAACCACTGGCAGGTCCCTCGGTCCGTGACATAACCCCAGAATCTTTTATTAGGACGCACCCGATCGACGCCACGGCGACCTTGGCTGGGTATGCTGGCCCCAACTGCAGCAAGAATCGAGGCAGGCGTGTCAACCACCCTCACCCCGACCCAGGCGCCGCCGTCGACCCACGACGCGACAAGAATCACGCAGATCGACGGCCTGCGCGCCATCGCAGCGCTGTCGGTCGTGGCGTATCACTACACGACGCGTTTTGACGAACAGTTCTCGCACGTCTCTGATCTCGGCGTCTCGATCTCCTGGGGCTACCTCGGCGTATACCTGTTCTTCGCGATCAGCGGCTTCGTGATCTTCATGACACTGGATCGCTGTCGTACGCCGATGGACTTCGTCGTGTCGCGCTTTGCACGACTGTTCCCCGCGTACTGGGCAGCGGTGGCGCTGACGTGGCTGACGATGCAGGTGCTGTCCGTGCCTGGTTATGCAATCACGCTCCCGCAGGCGATCGCCAATCTCAGCATGGTTCACGTGTTCTTCGGCGTTCCGGATGTCGATGGCGTCTACTGGTCGCTGCAGCTCGAACTGATCTTCTACATCTGGATGCTGGCGATCTGGGCGCTGGGATTGCTTCGCTACGCAACCCCCATCGGGTTCCTGTGGGTCGGAGTGGCATTCGCGTGGGGCCTGGGCGAGTACGTGCTGGGCGTGCACATTCCGAAATCCATTCCCCGATTCCTGCTGCTTGAGATCATTCCCTGGTTCGTGATAGGCATGACCCTGTACGTGACGTTGCGCGACGCACGATGGCGGGTGCCGCAGATGGCGCTGCTGGTGCTCTGCGTTGCGACCGTCGCGTTGCGCGGCGAGCCGGAGCGAGCGGTCGCTGCGGTGATCACCATCGGTCTCGTCGCGTGCGCGTCGCGCAATCTCCTGGGTGCACTATCCTGGCGGCCGCTGATGTTCTTCGGCGCGATTTCCTATCCGATGTACCTGATCCACGAAAAGATCGGCTGGGGCATCCTGCTGTGGCTGGAAAACCGCTACTCCTCGGCGTGGCTGGCCGTTTCCATCGCGTTCGCCGGCTGTGTCGCTCTGGCGACGATCCTGCACTACGCGGTCGAGGCTCCGGCGCGCCGCTGGCTGCGCGCCGTCCACGCTGCTCGCAAGGCGGCCGAGAGAGGGCTGCGCGTTGGACGCGTGCACCTGGCGGGTCCGTGGTTTCCACGCTGGGCCGCCGGAGCTGTCGCGATCATGGCGGTGCTCTCGCTGGGCGGCATGGCGGCGCGCCGTGCCCACGCACAACCCCCGGATGCTCGAGCTAGCGCGCCCGAGCCGGGAACCGCGCTCGCCCCTTCCCCTCAATCCTGACGCGAGCCCTTCAAGGCGGTCACTTCAATCTCGATCTTCATCCGCAAGTCCGCCAGCCCCGCGCAGATCATCATCGCTGCAGGTCGGGCCTGGCCGAAGTAGCGCCGCAGCACCGGCCAGCACGGTTCGAAGTCGCGCTGATCAGGCAGGACGTAGGTGACACGCACGACGTCGCCGAACCCCGAGTGAGCCGCCGCCAGCGCCTCTTCGATGTTTCGGCAGGCCTGCTCGGCCTGCGCGACCACGTCGTCCGCGATCGTCATCGTCGCGTAGTCGAAGCCCGTTGTGCCCGAGACGAACACCCACGGCTCGACCACCACGGCTCGTGAATAGCCGATCTGGTGCTCGAACGTCGATCCCGAGCTGACGAGTCTGCGATTCATGCAGGACCAATCAAAGACAGCGGGTGACGCAGTTCGACCGACTTGCCAGCTAGGGGGTGAACTCGACCAGCATTCGCATCGTCTCGACCTTAAGGCCGTCCTCCCGCATCGCCCTCTGGCCTTCAGCGGACTGCAGCAATTCCTGGAACTTCGCCATGTCCGGTATCTCCGCCAGCACGCCCGCCGCATTGGCGTTGTTGGGGTCGCGGAAGTTTCGGCACTTGACTCCGATCTTTCCGAACATCTCATGGCGGCTCCCTGGTCCCTTCCTCCAGGCTTTGGACCAGACCGCGCCATCCTGTACATCGTGGAATATCATTGCCGTTGGCATTGCGAGTTCCTTCTTTGGTACGAACGTCGTTGGTCTTCCAGTTGCGGCGCCGCCCAAGGCGACTGAAGAACCCGTAGAGGAGCCGGGCATCGATCTTGCTCCGGGTCGCCGCGATCATCAACCTCCGGGCTTGTGCGCGTGATCAGGCCTCGCCGGCGCCACGCCGCGAAAGGCGCGTGGCTCCCAACTGCGCGAGCCATGCGGCCGGAAGGTATGCAAAGAGAACATCCACCGCGTTGAACCAGGCGGGCCCGGGAAGCAGGAAGATATTTGCGATGCCGCCCAGCAGGAACAGGCCGCCGACCACATAGGCCGGAACGGGCGACTTGCCGGGAGCGAGAAGCGCCGCTGCGAAGGCCCCTGCCAGGGTGCCGACTGAGTGCGCCAGGAACGGGGCGACAAAGTGCTTCGGCTCGAAGAGATGCAGCGAGGCCTTGAGGCCCTCCATCGTGGTTACGTCGGCACCGGCCGGCGGCGGGATGACGTAGCCGCCGATCATGATGATCCCCATGTTCACCGCGCTTCCGACCACGAAGCCAGTTACTACAGCCAGGACTATACGAAGGACTTTGGGCATGAGGGGCTTCCTGACCTACTCGCCGTCAATTCCATCCCCGCGTTTTGCGCTCGGGAACGCAGTAGCCAATCCCCATGCCACGAGCCACGTCACCACTAGCCACACAGCACAGAGAAAGACCCAACCAAAGCGCGTTGGCGGGCACCATCCCCAGCCGCACGCGCCATTGTGCAGGAGCAGCCCGGGCACTCCCGCTGAATGGAACAGGTAGATGGACAGATACGGCAGGGCAAAGACAACTCCAGCAGGCGAGTCGAGATGCTCCGGCCACCAGACCGCAGGCAGCCCCACGAGCCCGAAGACGCCGACGAGGCCGAGGAGCAGCAGGATTGTGCGTCGAGAGAACACGACAAGCGTCGTCTAACGTGGACGTTCAGTGGCCGACCACAATGCGGTTCCTCAGAGAATCGACTGATACTCCTCGAGCGTCGGGTATCCCATCCGCTCGCACTCCTCAATCGATGGCGTACGAATTCAGGTCCAGAGTGTAGCGTCCCTGCCCCCCGACCAGGCCAGACGTGCGCCAATAAAGAAAGCTGCCGACTTGCCACGGACGCACTCTGGCCTAAGTTTTCGTTCTTGTCGAATCACCCGATCAGCCCGGGGTATCTGTCACCCATCATCCCGACCGCTCAATTCATCGCGCTGCCCGACGAGCCAGGCGAGGACGCCGCCATGGATCGCGCCGACGATCGCACCGGCCAAGGCCAACGCCAGGCCCAGCGTGGCGACCGCGGCTTGCCACCTGGTCTGCTGGGAGGCGAGGTGCGCTGCGGTGAAGATGACCGGCATACCCGCGGCCCAGGCCAGCGAGTTGGCCGGCAACCACAGCCAAGCGTGAGGCACCAGTCCACGGAGTTGCCGCCACTGAAAGAACGCCAGCATCGGCCCGGCGACCAGCCCAAGCCCCGCGGCCAGCAGCAGGCTCAGCGAGTCGCTGATCTCGGGTGGCGCTCCATCGGGCTGATGATCAAGGATGCTCATGATGGTGCTGGGCAGCATGCCAATGGCCCAGGATGCCATGGCGCCGATGACCGTGGCCCGGACCCAGCCCGAGACCGCCGGGAGAGCCTTCAGAAGTACCTGGTTCTGGGCCACGCCGACCACGAATCCTTCCATGGCGCCAAGGCCAACGAAGGTCGCCGCAAGTGCAAAGGCTGCGAAGGTCGAGGAAGGCTCCCCAACGCGGCTGGCCACCAGGTAGCCGACCCCCGCCACTGCTCCGAGGCCGGCCAACTCGGCCCAGGCGTTCGCAAAAATCCACGGCAACCACAGACGCGTGAGCATGAGACGGTCAGTCGATCGGCGACCTAACACCCCGGTCGAGCGACGGTACGCAGCAGAAGGCGGGTTGCGTCCGAGCGCCGAGAGGGAACGCTGCTACCGAGATGACGGCCAGCGACATCTCTTCATTCGGTCCGAAGCCGATGGCCAGAGCGTTGCAGTTGTCGTACACGAGCTGATTTGCGCCGGGTAGCTGCCTCTTGAGCCGAGCCAGTGCGCCACGTGCCGTTCGTGCGACCGCAGGCTCGTACTTCGCCAGAAACGCTGCCAGCTGCCGGGCCGGCGTCATGCTCGTTCCGGTGACCACGTTTCCCGGCGGCCCAATGCTAGCTGGCAGGCCGAAGCGGTCCGGTCACTCCCTTCTGCTGACTGGGCGGCGAACTTGGGAAAGCCGCCTCGGGAATGCTATTGGTGTTCTGCAAGCTCAGAATGCGCCACTGCCCAGCGTCGCGGCGAAGCACCTGCAACTGGATGCCCTGCCGAGGCGGCTCCGGAGCGCCGGGAGGCGCCTTCGCGCCCTCCATGGTCCAGCGTACGTGAGCAATCGCAACGTCCATGCTCAGCGCGCGCACCACAGTGTCGACGATGGTGAGGCGGCTCTCTGCGAACGTGAAGGCGAACGCTTGGCGGAGGTTTCTCTCAATCTCAGGTCGACCTCGCCACCACCATCCCAGGACATTGACGACATCGCCGTCCTCCAGGAACAGCGCAGCATAAGCCTGCGCATCATGCGCGTTCCACGCATCGGCTTGCCGTTGCTGCAGCGCCTCAATCGCAGCACTTGGCCCCGGTGCCTCTGCGCACGCAAGCGGTACCGCCAGGACAGTTACAAACGCAAGCGCAGTCCATGAGATCAGTGCCTTCATCTGTTTGCCCTCTATTGTCGCAACGACGGATGCCCTGCCACCTGACGTTTCAGCTCAGTCGCGTGCGGAGGCCGTAACGCGTCGGCCGGAGCGAAGGGTCAGGCCTCACTTCCAGGGAGTCCCAATGACGCTTGCCTGGCGAGCAAGGAAGTACCATCTGCCATTCTCCTCGTTCAAAACGTTCACTCGCCATCCTGCCGTTGGCGAGCATCTCCATCAGGACGGCCTTCCGCAGCACCCGATTGGACGGGCCATTGATGACGCAGTTCTGATGCATGAAGGCGCTTCGCAACTTTGCGTCCCCGTCCACGATGATGCGCATCTGCTCTGCATCAGCGGCACGGAGAGAGTTTTCAGAGATGTCAGCTGCCGTACATGGATACGCCATGGAAAGGCCAATCATCAGTAGAGCGATTTTGATGATGTCAGACATGGACAATTCTCCGCTACGAAGGCGCGTGCGTGGCAATTCGTCCGTCCGATTCTGAACCAATGCTGGGATAACTCCTCCCGGTCTGTCTTCGGGATCATCGTGCCATCTGGCCTCATGTTGTGTGGGGTGTCCGCGCAACCTGCCGGAAGGAGCCCACCGTGAATGCTACGACCGTCGCCGTCGACCTGGCAAAGAACGTCTCTCAGCTCGCCGTCGAGAACGCCCAGTAGCGGGTCGTCGAACGACATCGACTGGCCCGCGGGTTCGCCCCACACCGCGCGATGCCGATAACATCCTCGGCGCAGCACACTGCGTCGCCATCAACGATTGGCAAAGCGGTGCCGCAGATTCCATGTCCGCACGGGAGATCCGGCTCTCATCACAGATGCCGGCTACACGGACGTTAGATGGTGGAAAGCTTTCTATTGCACACATCTTTTCTGGTGGAGATCTGGTTTGTCGATCCCCGATCAGTGGATTTCCTCAGCCCAGCAGCATGAAGCCATGGAGTAGTTTGCAGGTGGAGTCAAAGGAACGCTGTTCCGACTCGGTCAGTGGAGGATAGATGATGGGCCCTCCGTCATCGTCGATGGATTCGGCCAGGACTCTGACGATCCCGCGCTGTCGCAACGACGGATTCTCGTGCAAGAGCCGGATGAGCTGTCCACCCAGGATGAAGAGATGATCGCGATGCCGGCGCAAGGTCTTGCGGGCGCGTCCGAGGCTCACTTGATGGAGCAGGAAGACCTTGAAGATGTCCAGCATGAGTTGCCCAGGGGCGAGATCCCGGGATTCGACACGCCAGGCGTGGGACCAAGGGTCGATGTCCAGGAACTCATCCTCGAAGGCGTCGGAGCGCGGGTCGAGCGCCTTCGGCCGCGTTGCTTCTGTTTTCCGGTTCATTCTGTCGCTTTGCGCGATCTAGCCACTGCAGAGGCGGCGCTGGAAGTCGCTTATCAAGGGATAGATCCAGATACTTTTGAGGGGCTGGGCATTTCGATGCAGCGTGTCGAGCTTGCCGCGGCCCTGCGTATCGCCGACGTGTCGCCAGTTGGCGGCTTTGTAGCAAGTGCCGCAGAAGCGCGGCTTCTCGACGAAGGTTTCCAGCAGGACCGGTTGATACGCATAGCGGTCTTGCCAGTCAGTGGGCAATCGCTTTACGGTCAGGGCGAGGATGCGCGAGGCGAGGTTTTTGCAGCGGATCCACGGCAGGATGAGGAAGCGGGCGTTATTGACCACGAGGTGCAGGTTGCGTTGCCGCTGCGCCATGCTCCAACCGATCAGATGGTCCCGGGGTTTAACTTTCCAGGCGCTTGCACCGAAGCCCAGAGCGGCGACGATGTGGCCGGCGGCGCGGATGAAGTAGCGCAGCTGCGCGCCTGGCATGAGTTGATGCCCGAGATAGTGATGGCGCTGGATATACGCGTTCCACAGCAGCGAGTCCGCTTTGCTGAGCACCAGATCGACGCTGAGGGAGGCAAGTTCGATCGTCGGGATGCAGCTCGGCTCGAGGACCGCCTGCTCGATGTGCGGATAAGCGCGATAGGCGACGGGTTTGGGATTGCGCGGCGGCGGCAGCGTAAAGAGGCCATCGGCTTGCATGCGCAGCAGCGCCACCCGGCAACTCATATCCTTCAGGGCGCCGTTGTCCCGCCGCCAGCCCAACCGCTCGCACACCTGCCGCGAGAGACGGGCACGATTTATCTGCGGGGTGGTGAGCAACCTGCGGATCAGATCGATCTCGGCGGGTTCAAAATCACGTCCGCAGTACCGCATGCGCTAGCTCGATTCGACCAGACCCGCCACTTGGAGCGAGTGCAGCATTTCGATCGATTCATACAGGCTCGTCCAACCACGCCACAGCACGAGCACGCCGGGCTCCCCGTCAGCCTTGCGCCCCAGATGGCCGCCGAGTTTGCCGAGCATGCGCACGACTTCGCGCAGCGTCAGCGCGTCGGCGGCTGGCGGCAATGCCTTGGTCACGCGTAGATGCAGGACTCGGATTTCAACCGCCGAGAACACCGCGCTCGCCGGCAGCTCCGCTTGGGCGCGGGCGAGGTAGGCCACGTGCATCAGCCGCACACCGATGATGCTGAAGAGCGTGAGGTAGCGTCTCAAGCGCTCCGCGTCCTCGAGCATGCACTCCTCGACTTTGCATCCCGACTTGAGCACCTTGTGCCAGGTCTCGATGCCCCAGCGCTTCCCGTACCACTGCAGCTTCTCGGCAGCAGACTCGAAGTCCTTGACCGGAAGGTTTGTCAGCAGCACCCAGCTGATCGAGTCGCTACCGGCGGGCGGGGACCGTTCGGTCGCGCCGATGACGGTCACGAGCACCGGTTCGCTCGAACCGGACGCCTTGGCGTGCGTTCCGCGCCGAGGAGGTGCCTGTATCGAGACTTCGGCGAGGCGCACCTCGATGCTGGCCGTGCGCGCCTTGCGGCTGCCGTTGCCGGGAACCTCCACCGTCACGCTGCCCAGGACGGGTGCGTCGCTGAGCGCCTCGAGCATCCTGGCGCACCCGTCGCTCTCTTCGGGCACGAGCTTGCGATCGGTGCGCGCGCGGATCAGATACTTCGTGCGCAGCTCTTTGGCTTGCGTCAGGAACTCGAAGAAGTCCGATTCCCGATCCGCCACCGTGATGAGCTGGACACCGCGTGGCGCACGGGCCTGTGTCTCACGCAGCGCCACCAACCACTTCGAGCTCTCCTTCTCCTCGATCGCAGTCACCTGCAGGCGCTCGATCTTTTCCTGGTAATCCTCTGCCGGGACCTCCCGTCGTGCCCAGATACTCTGGCTCAAGATCCCGAGCGGCACGCCCGAGGTCGTGAACGCCAAGGCGTTGTGCATGATCAGGCCCCGCTCGTGCGCGGCGTTACTCTTGCCAATCGGGCCCAGGCCGCGAGTCTTGATGTGCGTGCCGTACGAGAAGAACACCGTATCCTGTATCACCAGCACGGGTCCGCCGCAGCCCGCCACGCGTGCAGCCGTCGCCTCCCGATGCGGCTTGAGGATCCCCGCCGCGCTCGCCTTCGGGTTATTGAACAGTCGATACGCCGCTTGCGTACTCGCCCAGTTGCCGCACGCTTGGTTGATCGGCGAGGACGGCGACCTGGCCAGATGTTCCGCAGTCTTGAGCAAGCGACGGTCCAGGCGTTTGTCGCGCAGATCGGCATGGGCAAACTCCCGCGTCACCCACTCGACCGACTGCGTACCGGCTGCAACAATAGCCTGCACCTCGGGGTCTTCGCATCGCGCCGCCTTTTTCAAGCCGTTCGCCACTGCTCGTCGCCAGTCGCGACAGCAGCAAGACTATCCACCGCAACGCTCTGTGTCCAGCGCTTTCGCGGCAGTCACCAAATCGACGGTGCAAAGCTCACGAGATGTGTGTAATGGAAAGGGTGGAAAGGAGCACCGCTGCTTCCTACGGAAGGCTTCACCGCATGATTTTACGGAGGTCGACGAACACCTGGTCGGCATCGTCAATGCGAATCAGGCCGAATCTCGGATACTCCAGGTCCAGGATCACAAAGAAGGTCACTGACATCGTCGCGGCAAACAGAAGCATGTAGAACCAGCTTCGAACGGCGGTTCCGCACATGACGTAGCCGGCCAATAACGCGCTAACGAGGCTCAACGCAGCGAGCAGGAAGAAAATGACGCGTGGTGGGTGATTCTGAATCGCAACCGCTCTGGTCGTCGTTATATCGATCATCTCATTCAGCGCGGGCAGAACCAGGATCGCCGCTTGCGTCGCTGCGTCAGGTCGTTGGGATGCTGACACTGCCTTAGACCAGATTTCACTCTGAAGAGCGTTGGTCTCAAGAGATCTTGCCTGTGTCGCCGTGACGTCCTCTGCGCTGCGATAGATATCCGTTCGTGTGTCCAGATAGCGGGCAAAGAGCTGCCTTATCGCCGGCTGACTGTCAGGTGGGAGCAGGTCAATGCGAAGATAAGCAGTTCCGATCATGTTGGCCTCCTCGGTGATCAGGTGTCGACGGTCTTCGAACCGCGACGCAGCACCTGAGAAGGTAAACGCCAGAAGCAATCCAAGCAGACCGAATACCGCGGCCTCTACTGGACCGGATCCCTTGTCTACGCCATCGGGGTCAGGCCTGCGCCTGGCGATACCGAACCGCCGTCCCACTTCAAAGAGCAGCAGCATTCCGAGGAACAGACTTACGGCCAGAAGCATTTTCTCGATCGAAGAGCTCATCTTTTATTACCCTGACGGTTGCGCTTCGGCGGACTGCCGTCAGCTAACGAAGCTGCAGCGATTCCATGTCCTGATCATGCCGCTGGCGAACCCATGCTGCGATGCTGGGTCGAAGTGCTTTCGAATTTGGCCATGGGATCGATGGCATGGCCCGATACAAGGACCCGTACAGCGCGGGGCGCAGGCCCATGGCACCGGCTCCGAGCGGGCGCTGCTGCTCGGTGTCGTCGCGGACATGAATGCCGAGAAGGGTAGCAGTGACGCTAGTGTTTGAATTCAACGACTGGCGCAGCGGCAACCCTTGCTGACCCCAACAGCCATGCGAGGTAGGCTGCGGCCACGAGATCGTAGCTCAGGCAGAACATCGGCCACCACGACGGGACTCCGGGATTGTGGATCAGTCCGGCGTGGAACAGGTCGAACACACCATGTGCCGCCAGCCCCAGCACAGCCCACCACAGGGAACTCCGGAATCCAAGGACCGCGGCCAGGAGGAACAGGCCAATCGGGATCAACTCCCACAACAAGGCTTCCCGGGAGCCGCCGATGACGGCGAACAGGGCGTACAGGAAGGCGATGACGATGATCACCACCGGATACAGCGCACGGTCGCGGTCAAGCCCGACGAGTGTGGCCCCCAGTGACACGAAGAAAGCCAGCACTACACCAACTAGATATTCCATGAAGCATCCTCCGTTAATGGCCGTCATCGCTGACGCTGGGCCGCTGCGATCAGCGTGGCCAGGTCAGGCGGGATCGCCATCTTCTGGAGCGGACTGACGTTGGACCCGCCGGTATTGCCGGTAGGAACCATCCCGACCGCCGTGAGTGCGGCCGCTCCGAGCAATCGAAGCAACTGGCCTGACAACTCGCGCGCCTGGCGATGCCGCAAGGCCCAGACCAGCATGTGAAAATGTACGCGCACATGCTCCCTGGTCGAGGCCTGACCCAGGACGTGCGCGCGTTCCAGGTGAATGAAGCTGGCCGAATCACGCTGTGCATTGGCGGCAGCTACGATTTCCACGCTCACGAATGGCCGGATTGCTCTGGAAAATGCGTTCATGTTGATTCCTGGTTGTCGCCTAATCAGTATGTGCAGGGCGACGCCAAAGTAACGAATCTGCGCCACCCCGAATTGAATAAAACGGCTGATTCACGCTGCGCTACTGGCTGACCCTGCCGTCCCTGCCTGACCGGCTGCAAAGCAAGAAAGCGAGGCGCGTCGTGGCAACACTGATCGGTGTACTGCTTGCACAGGCAGGAGCTGGAACTCGATGAAGCGGGCTGCCACCGGACGCAT
Organism: Gammaproteobacteria bacterium; assembly: GCA_031431655.1. Lineage (GTDB taxonomy): Bacteria > Pseudomonadota > Gammaproteobacteria > Steroidobacterales > Steroidobacteraceae > UBA964. The sequence continues at coordinate 24,854 of JANPDV010000027.1, forward strand.
TCTGTTCTGGCGCGGTGGCAGCCTGTGGATTGGCCTCGCGGGGGAACCGGCTGGCTTGCACGCTCACCATGCAGTGCAGATCACTTTGCCATTCCCTGGAGGTCGCGTGCGCTTTCAAAGTTCGTCGGGCAGCTGGCAGAGTTACACTGCGGCTCTGGTGGCGGCCGATCGGCCGCACGCCTTCGAGGCTCGAGCGCAGCTGGTTGCGCAGATCTTCGTCGAACCGGAATCGCGCGACGGCTCGCAATTGCAACGACGCCACCGCGGCGAAGGGATCGTCGCGCTGCCCGCCGGTACACTGGGGCCACACATTGCAGCGCTGGCCGGCGCATACGAAGGCCGCGCCAGCGATGCAACGCTCATCGCGTTAGCTCGCGGCGCGAGTGCGGCCATCTCCGGCGCCAGCCAGCAGCCCGAGAGCATCCCTGACGCCCGGATTGCGCGTGCGCTGGTGCTGATCCGCGAGCGACTTGGCGAGAAGATCCCGCTGACTGCGGTTGCTGCCGCCGTGCACCTTTCGCCAGATCGCTTTCGACACCTCTTCATTCAGGAGACGGGTGTGGGCTTCAGGCCCTACCTGTTGTGGTTGCGGCTCGAGTATTCGCTGGCCGCCTATGTCGCAGGCCACACCCTCACGGAGGCTGCCTACATCGGTGGCTTCGCCGACTCGGCGCACTTTTCCCGCACCTTCAAGAGCATGTTCGGGATCACCCCCGCCAGTGTTCGACCCGAATAGCCGTTTCGTTCAATTGTTAGCGGTCTTGCTGCGGATAGAGTCGCTCTCGTTCAATCACCAACACACGAGAGCATCCAATGAATACTGCGGACAAGGACTTCGATGTGAATTCGACCGTACCTGGCGTTTCTACTGGGAGGAGCGCGACGCCCTGCGCTTGCACGCCCGCTTGTCGGTGCGGCCCTGGGTGCAATTGCCAGCCCGGCGCGGCCTGCACGCCGGCGTGCAAGTGCGCGGCCTGACTCCAAGCGCACGTCATCCGAGTCGCTCGATGAGCGGCCCGGATGATGTTCTCGTCGAATCATCTATGGCATCAGCGGATTCGTCAATGCACTCCGAGGGCACTGGTCCAGTCACGGTCGTGTTTGAGTCTGGACTTGGCGATACCCGCGAAGTGTGGCGCTCGGTGCAATTGTCGGTCGCCAACCAGTGTGCGAGGACGGTGTCCTATACGCGGCGGGGCTACGGCGTGGGCAGCGACATCTATGGTCCAAGAGACGCCGAACGCATCGTGGCTGAGTTGCGAATGCGGCTGCAGGAGGCCGGGGTCGCGCCGCCCTACGTGCTCGTCGGCCACTCTCTGGGCGGTTTGTACATGCAGTACTTTGCGCGCCGGTATCCTGCTGAAGTGAAAGGCCTGGTTTTGGTCGACAGCATGCATTCGAACCAGCTCAATCGAGTCAAGACAGAAGCGCCCGGCGTCTATCGCATGATGAGTGTGGTCACCGTACTCATGGGCGGGGCCATGCGGCGCGAGTTTGCCTCAATCCCGTTGACCGCTGCCGAAGTACAGGCATTGCCTGAGGTGGAGCACCTGCCCACAATCGTCCTGTCAAGCACGCAACCTGCGCTGGGCGAAAGGCCCGCGTTCCGAGCATTGCTGGCGCAGCTCCAGAACGAACTGGCAGAAACCTACGTCGCTCGCCGCCATGAGTTCGTCGCCAACAGCGGGCATTACGTTCAGCGGGACCAGCCCAAGGCGGTGGTTGACGCGGCTCGCGAGTTATCCGGATGTAGCGTTCCGCTGTAGCGAGTGTCCAGATAGCGTACAGGGTCGGCCCCAGAATGTCGCTCAATGTGGCCGACCGCGCAAAGCGGCGCGCTGCGGCATTCTGTTCCGGCGCTTTATGGATGTCTCTTCCACTCGACCCGCAAGTTACGCGCCACGCTCGTGCGGTACCGCATTCTTCGCATTGCATCGCGTCTCCACCATCACGGTAACACTCGCAGCGCGGTCCAGGTCCGCGGCGACGGGCCTTCCGTCCTCTCTAAGGCTGACGCTGTAGTAAGGGGAGTCCTGGGGATAGGCCGTCAGGAATTGCTCCAGCCCGGCGCGGACTGCCGTCGCATCGCCAGCGATCGCCTCCGCGCGACACGGCAGGTCCTCTCCTTCGAGCCTCAGGATGACATCGGCACCTCCCCGGAGGTTCCGCCACCACTGATTGGACTGCGACGTGAAGCAGCGAATGACCTCGCCCGTTCTGAGGTACCGCACGGGCGTCGTGAAGATTCGTCCGCTGTGACGGCCTCGGAAGGTGATGAGCATCAGGTTCCGGGACCAGAACCGATGAAGCGGGGAGCCCAGCAGCATCCGCACGGTCGGATTGATGATCGCAAACGCGGCATGTGGCAGGCGCGGTGGCATCCTGAGTCGCGCCTAACGGCCTCCAGGATTACTGGTCCTGGCGGCCACTGCCTCAACCTCTACGAACCAAGCCGGGTCTACGAGTTGGGAGACGAAGACAGCCGTTGATGTCGGACGATGCGATCCAAGGTGTTTGAGCCTTGCTGCGCGAACGGCGTCGCCATCCTGGCCGGCCACTATGAATGTAGTGAGCTTCACGATGCTCGACGGGCCCAGGCCATGCGCATCCAAGAGGGAGACGATGTTTGCGAAAACCTGGTCTGCCTGCGCAGCGATGCTGTCCGGCGTTGACCCGTCCGGCTTGACCCCCAATTGACCTGACAGATAGATCAATTCCGTTCCTTCGGGAACGATTGCAGTGTGGCTGTACAGACCAAGTGGTGCATGCACAACGTGTGGGTTCGAGAACTTGACGCTCATTCGATTACGGTAGTTTGGGATGAAAGAGCCGAGCACCCGCAGGCTGACTTGAACGGCCTAACGCCTGCGCTCAGGGGCGCGATGGCGCCGCGCTTTCGCGGCGACTGAAACGTCCCTCTGGAGCGTGTTGTTATGTGGCATTCCTCGAACCAGACCGGTAATGAACCCACGCCCAACCAAATAGCGTGAGCACCAGGAACGGATACGCGTTAAACGGCAGTGGTTTCGACAGTGGATTAAGTGCCGTGCCGCCATAGATCTGAAGCGCAGTCACTGCGAACATTGCCGATGCGATGGCCCCTGTAGCCCTGACGAGGATCGGCATCGCTGACGAGGCACTTACCAGTGCCAACGCCGCAGCCCACAAACCCACACCTGCACCAAACGTAGCCGAGCTGGCTGACAGCTCCATGGCCGAACCAGAAACCACAAGTGTCTGACCGGCGACAAATACGAGAAAGCCGGCCGCTAACTGCTCATTGCCGAGCCTGATGTAGTGCACCGCTAGAAGTGCCGCACCAAGGACAAGCGCAGTGCCATCCAGACCCCATGCAATGCCGCGCACGGCAGACGGTGAAAAGGAACCGACCATGCCCAGCACACCGCCGACAACAAGGCTAGCCGACGCGAGAAAGCGCAACCGATTGCTCATGTCTCGAAGCTCCGTTGTTCCGGACCGAACCAGTATGCCGCATGACACTCAGCAACAGCGGCGGCGCGTCGCCTGTTCCGCTCTTGCCCAACACGCCGGGTCCGCGCGCCAGGGAGTGTCCTAAATGCGTAGGTGCTGTCTCATTCAATCGATAACGACCCATCATCGATTTCACGCAGCAGCCGGCGCATGATCTTCCCGGATGACGTCATGGGGACGGACTCGACGAACTGGATCCCGCGCGGCACCTTGTAGGCGGCCAGGTGCTCGCGGCAATGCGCGACCAGTGCCGCGCGGGACGGCTCGGCCCCCGGCTTGCGCATCACGTAGGCCTTGGCGAGCTCGCCCTTCGCTTCATCGGGGACGCTGCCGACCGCGGCGAGCGCGACGGCGGGGTGCATGCACAGCACCCGCTCGATCTCCGCTGGATAGACGTTGAATCCGGCGGTCAGGATCATGTCCTTCTTCCGGTCAACGATCGTCGCAAAGCCGTCCTCGTCCATCGTCGCAATGTCGCCGGTGTGCAGCCAGCCGTCGGGACGGATGGTCTCGGCAGTCGCCTGCGGGTTGTTGTAGTACCCGATCATCACGAGGGGGCCGCGATACATGAGTTCGCCCCGCTCGCCCGGTGGCATGTCCTTGTCGGGGTCCTCCGCGTCGACCACGCGAAACGCGTTCCCCGGATACGGGACCCCTATCGTGCCCGGCTTGTTCGGGCCGTAGGCCGGGTTGGCGCTGGTGGCACCCGCCAGTTCCGTCATGCCCCAGACCTCGTGGACCGGACAGCCTGTGCGCCGGGTAAATTCCTCGGACTTCGCCACCGGCAGGGTCTGGCCGCCGACCCAGCACCGAGTCAGGCTCGACAAGTCGTACCGGTCGAAATCTGGATGCGCGAGCAGGTAGTAGTACGCCGTAGGCACACCGTCCATGATCGTGGCCCGATGTTCCGCGATGGCGCTCAGAACGACGACCTCGTTGAAGCGAGGTATCACGATCAGGGTCGAGCCGGCCATCATGGCCGCATTCATGACGCAGCTGCCGTAGACGTGGAACAACGGTAGCGCGCTGATGACCCGGTCCTCTGCGGTGCGCGCGGCCATCAGCGCCGTTCCTATCGCTGCACCCACCACCGCCCGCTGGCTCTGCATCGCGCCCTTGGGGCGGCCTGTCGTGCCCGACGTATAGCAGATCGCCGCAAGATCCGAAGGCAGCCGCGGGCGAGCCACGAACTCAGGGCTCGCGTCGGCCAGCCATTGGCGGAGCAGCGTCGCGCCCGCGACGGGCGCCTCGTCCCACACGACGAGTTCGAACCGGGCGCCGCCCGCCTCGAGGCCCTGGAGCAGTTGAGCCTTGTCCGGCGACGCGATCACCGCGCTTGCACCCGTGTCTGCGACCGCGTACCGGACCTCGTCGGCCGTGAGCATGCTGCTCAGCGGATTCACGACGGCACCCGCCTTGGCAACACCGTAGTACGACACAAGCCATTCCCAGCAGTTCGGACCGAAGAGACCGACTCGGTCACCAGGCTTCACGCCGCTCGCGACAAGGCCGTTCGCCACGCGGTTCGACAGTGCGTCGAGTTCGCGATAGCTCCAGCGCTGGCCGTTGACGATGAGTGCGACGCGGTCCCCGTGTTTGCGGACCGCGTGCGGAAGGACGTCGGCTATCGTTGCAACCATAGGAGATCCCTCACTCAGTCGTCCGCCGAATATTCGAGCTAACCGGCCTCCTACGGCAAGCGCCGTAGCGGGTCCGGTTGAGCGAGGGGTTAGCCCGTCAGCGCGGGATATCCATGCCGCGCAGCTTGAGAAGCGTTGTGGTCGTTTCCCTGTTTGCGCCAGTGCTGCATACGCAAATCCGCGCTCAGGCGTGGCCGGCATCTACATGAGCGTCGAGAAGCCGGGCGAGCTCCGTTGGATTGGTTGCGGGCAGGAAGTGGCTGCCTCCAGCGACCGTCTCGAGACGGCCGTGCGGAATGACCTCGGCCAGGATCTCAGCGATGCGCATCATCGCCGGGTGGCCATCGCCGCCGCGGACAACGAGCGTAGTTGCGGTGATCTGGTGGTAGGCAGAAAGCGGTAGCTCGAAGGGCGTACCAGACGACCAGTCGCGAATGTTCGCGGGCGTCGTCTTCATGACGTAGTCACGGACTTTGGCGGGAAACGCTGCAAAAGTTCCTTCGCCACCGTAGAAGTCGATCACGTAGCGCGCGGCGTCTGGCCGGCCTGCTTCGAACTCGGCGAAGTAGTCACGTGTCATCGAACCGAACATCGCATACAGGTCGGCTTCCCCCGACGTCTTCAATAGGCCTAGAGGATTGGCTTCCACCAGCATAAGGCTTGCCGGCTTGATCGTGCCTTCGATTGCGTGCGCAAGCGCCGCAAGGGCGCCGAAGGAATGGCCGACAACGTGTGCCGGCTCGCCAATGCGCTCAAGGATGCGATCGATGACTTCCGTCTGCTGGCGCATGGTAGCGTTGCCGAGAGGACGGCGTTCTGCGGTCGCGCCGTAGCCGAGCAGGCTTGTTGTCACGATGCGGTAGCTGCGGGCGAGTCGATCGGTGACTGCTTTCCATCCTGAGCCCGTCCCGAAACTTCCCGGCAGGAGCAGCAGTGCGGGTCCTTCGCCTTGCTCGACATACTCAATATTGGCAGGAAACTCGCGCATTGCAATCACCTCGTTGAGCGTCTGTGTGGCAGGCTCAGGAGTCTGGGTTCGCATTGAGTGATGCGAAAGGTCGGCTTGCGGCCCTCGCAAGCATTCCGGATTGAGGGCCGGCCGTCATCCCCTGACGCCTATCGTTCGAGCTCGGCGGTACTCGCGGCGCTGCGCTTGGGCAACTGGTAACGCAACTCGGCAAACCCTGGCCCGACTTGCCGGACGGACAGCAACTTCCACGGCGGGCTCGTGCGCCTGCGAGGAAAGAGTGGTTTGCCCTTGCCCAGGGTGACCGAAGCGATTTGGATGATGGCTTCATCAAGAAGCCCGGCGTCTTCAAACTGTCCAGCAAGATCGCCGCCGCCTACAACCCAGATGTTCTTGCCGCTTGCTGCGGCAATCATCTCGGCGTGGACCGTTTGGACGCTGCCCTGCACGAAACGGATGTCAGCGCGTTCGACCTTCGGTAGCTCACGGTGCGTGAAGACCCACGACGGCTGCGTGTATGGCCACGCCGATCCTGTCTCTTGCACGACCTTGTCTGAGTGACGGAGCATCCACTCGTAGGTCGTCGACCCCATGGCCAAGGCGCCGACCTCTGTGATGAAGGCCGGATAACCTGTGTCGTTTATGTCGCCAAGCGGGAACAGCCACTCCAGCGAATCGTCTTCCGTGGCAATGAAGCCGTCGAGGCTGGTCGCGGTGTAGTACTGGGTCTTCATGGCTGGGGCGAGCGAAAGATGACCATCGAATGCGTGAAGCTGTTGGGGCCCCGAAGCCTGTTATCAATCAAGCGCAGCTCCGAATCATCCAGAAACTCGACAGAGCATCTTCTCATTGCGTAGCCACAATCCAAAGCCGCTTTTGGTGGCATCGTGGTCGACATGCGCGCCCAGGAAGAAGCCCTTCTCAAGGGTAATGGACTTGGACCAGAAGCGGCTTCCGTCCTTTGCCGCCTTTGCTTCCGTCTTGACGTCTCTTGCGGAGTACTGGCGCTCGCCACGAAACACCTCGCGCCGGCTGGCCCCGTCCAATACATAGGCGGTATACGACACGCGATCCGACGCAAGTACGAGGCTGCCCTGAAGGATAGAGCCAAACGCCAGAACACTGAGCAGCCAAGACTTGCGGTTTCGCATAATCGCCCCCCTAACGGCCCGGCATCAGTTTGCGGCGCGAGGCACCGGCAACTGCATGCCGTCGTTGGACGCCCAGATGGCAACTGAATCGGTCATCTGGGATCTGGAATCAGTCTCAGCTGGCGGTACGCTCGCCCACGAACTCACCGATCTTCACACCGTGGTCGGCGGCCAGCATCTCCGCCGCCTTCTCGCCGATCATGATCGACGCCGCGTTCGTGTTGCCGCTCACCACGTTCGGCATGACGCTGGCGTCGGCCACACGCAACCGCTTGATCCCCAGCACCCGGAGTCGTGGATCCACGACGCTCCCGATCCGGCAGGTCGACGTGACGTGGTAGACAGTGAATGAGTAGTGCAGCGCGAGGTCTTCGAGGAGGGCGTCGCTCGGCACGGCGCCCTCGACGTGTCCGTGCTTGCCGGCCAGGAACGGCGGGATCAGCAAAGGGCCGATCGTGTGGCCTGCCGGCCAGTGCGCCACGATGTCCAGTGCCCGGCGCAGCACGGCGACCATCACCTGCATGTCGTGCGGGTCCCCGAAATAATTCATGCGGATGAGCGGGTGATCGGTGGGGCTGGTGCTGGCGAGCACGATCTCGCCCTCGCTGTGCGGCTGCACCGGGTTGGCAAGCACGATCACGCTCTCCGCAGCGCCCGCCAGCCGCTTGGACGCATCATCGAAGTACTGGTTGACGTCGACGCACAGGCAGCGCTGCCAGAGGTCGTCGTTGTAGCCAGACATGAAGCATGCGATCTGTGCATCGTGACTGTTGTGGTCTCCCAGGCCGGTGGAGTACCAGGCGCCCGCGTCGTAGAGAGATGAAGAGATCAGACCGTGACCGGTCGTCGCCCACTCATTGATGCGTCGGTCAGCCTCCTGCTTCAGCCCTTGCAGTTCCGCGGGCATCTGTGCGTCGTCCCGGGAATCCGCGGGCAAAGGTCCTGCGGGGGCGCGCAGAGCGTCGGGGCCAAATGAGACACCGAGCTCGTTCACCGATATGCCGACCCCCGGCGCGGGGAAGAAGAGACCGACTTGGAGATGGTCCTTCAGGTGCTTGCCGACATGCGGCGAATCGACCTGACAAGCAATGCCTATGGCCTCGAGTTCCGCTTGCGGCCCGATGCCGGACAGCAGCAGCAGATGCGGCGACCCGATGGCGCCACCGCTCAACACGACCTCCTTGGTGGCGAGGGCGGTGCGGGTTTCACCGCCACCGAAGCGGTACTCGACGCCCGTCGCAACCCGGTGACCCGCCGCGCCCTCCAGGACGACGCGCGTCACGTGCGCTCCTGTGATCATGGTGAGGTTCGGTCGCTTCTCGGTTGCGCCCTCGAGGAACGCGTGGTACGTGCTCGACCGCTTGCCGCTCCGCGTGGATGTCTGCATGAGCGACGCGACGCCGCCTGGCCCACCACGGTCTTGTCCGTTGTAGTCGCCGCGCGGAATACCAGCCGCCACGGCGGCATCCACGAATTCGCGCGCGCCCGGCAGGACCGGCGCACGCACGGACACCCCAAGGGGACCGGTGGTGTTGTGCGCTGGCATATCGATCGAGATGTCGTCACTCGGCGCAAGCCCTTCGCTCTTCTTGAAATACGGCAACACGTCGCGGTAGCTCCACCCGCTGGCGCCACTTTGTGCCCAGGAGTCAAAGTCCCCCGGATGGCCGCGCACGTACGCCATGTAGTTGATCCCGGATGACCCCCCGAGCATCTTGCCCCTCGGCATCATCATCCGGCCGCCCTTCAGCCCGAGCCCGCACTTCCCGGCATCCGCGGTATACATCCAATCCGTTTCAGGGTTTTGTTGAAGCGCCGAGCACGCCGCGGGAATCAGCTCCTCGACGGGCGGCCGCCCACCTGCCTCAAGGAGCGCGACCCGACAGGTCGGGTCCTCGGAGAGACGAGCCGCAATCACCGCACCGGCGGATCCTCCCCCTACCACGACGAAGTCGAAGGTCTCTGGCATTTTCTGATTCCTTGGTGTGGTTTCTTTCGGCAGTTGGTTTTGGAGCTACGTCAGTGCCCGGCCTCGTCCGTCCAACGCTGCGGTTCAGCGGCGGTCGAGCGGAGCGAGGCCGTCCGATGGAACCGCTGGCTGGGCACGGCGAACCGTCTGAACCGCTTTCAGTATCGCTGCCGGAATCCCTGGTGTCGGCACGGTTGATGACTTTGCAAACAGCAGAGCAAAGTTATCCGCGAGAATTTCTTCTGGGTGGATGATGTAGTCGGTGTTCCGACCGACCTGCTCGAAAAAGCCTTGCACCTCCCCTACGTCAACAAATCGTGCCTCGGACTCTGGTCCAGCGCCTGGGCTTATCAGCGCGAGGCGAAATTGGAGGTAGTCGAAGAATTCACCGCCTCTTTTCGGATCATATGTTGGAGTTCCCGCGTAGAGGATGGGGATTGCCCTCACAGAGGTACCGCCATACTGGACTTCGATCCAATGATCGTTCCTCGGCGCATCTGGGTTAGTAACTCTTCGATCGGCAAGCTCGGGAGGAAAGCGAAATTCCGGGCATGGCGTGAAGCCAATGATTTTGTATGCGTTAGTGCGAAGTGACTCGTTGTTTCGCGACAGGATGTGGAAAAGCTCATGGCTGACCACTTGCACCAGGTCCTTATTGAGATCTGCAAGCACGGTACGTGGCAAAACGATTGCGTGCCCACGTGTGTAGGCGGCGCCGCCTTCTTCTCGTCCCGTAGTCCTTATGACCAAGATGTCTTTCGGGAGGGCGATGCCCAGGTCACTTAAGCGACGCGCAACAGATATCAGGGCCTGCGCGACTCGTTTCTTGCTCGGCCGATCATCCCACGGCAACACGTTTAAACTGACAAAGTCCGAATACTGCTGCTCGGAGACGTCGGCGTCGGTTTTCAGTCTCCCGGCCCTGTCGAAAGGGCTCAACCGCTGGACGAACTCGTCGCGAACGACAAGCGCAGTTCGAGCCTGTGCCTGCGTCGCAAATTGAAACGACGGCGGTGTCGCCGCGGTAGGCTTGTCAGCAAGTACCACCAGAGGCAGAAGGAAAACTAAGAGCCAAGCCCTCATTGCTACCCCCGTGCCTAACG
>JANPDV010000028.1:0-7318 GCA_031431655.1 Gammaproteobacteria bacterium
TGCCGCAGCCTCAGCGGCTCGATCCGCGCCGAACTCGCGACGCAGGGCACGCAGGTCAGCGCGTTGATCGTCGGCTCGGTCGATACGCGGATGGCCGCGCACGTGGAGGGTGGCAAGGAGAAGCCCGAAGACGTCGCGCGCACCGGCCTCAAGGCCGTCACGCGCGGCATCGACGAGATGGACACAGACCGGATGGCGGTCGAGATGCGAGCAGCCTACTCGCTCGATCCAAAAGGCCTGGAGCGGCGCCTGGCAAAGATGCTGCACGCGCCCGTGATCCGCACCGGACGCTGAGCCGCCTCGTCACCGATCGATGGGCACCGTTGCAGCGGGGTACGGGCCTGCGCCGCTGGCCCTAGAACAGCGCCTTGCGTGTCGTCAGCGCCTCGATGTAGTCCGGCGCCGGCTCGCCTGCCTTGAGCTTGTTGAACAACCCGCGGTCGAAGTAGTCGCGCCACTCGCTGACCAGCGTGCCGCGAAACGCCATGACGCCCGCATAGGGCAGCACGACCCTGCGGCCCTCGGCATTGACGAAATCGTCGACGCCCTCGAGGAAGATGCGGTTCTCGTTCTGGGCGTAGTGGAAGATTCGCCATTTGACGTCGTTCATCTGCCCGGCCAGGGTTTTCATCATCGCGGCCATCGCCGCCTTGCCGATCGTCGGCGGGCTGCCGACGTGGGAGTGCCAGTAGATGTCGTCGGTCACCATCCCAAGCATGGCGTCGAGTTCCTTGCGACGCCATGCGGTGATGATTGCCTCGACCTGGTCGATGTACTTGGGCATGCGGGTTTTCCTCGTTGCGGCAGCGACGCTGGCGGCGGCGGCCGCGAGCGTGACGGATGCGGTGGTGCTGATGAATCCACGACGGTCCATGGCAGGGGTCTCCTGTTAGAGGCGGGTCCGGGCGTCCTGCTGCGGCGCGCCAGGCGCCGGAACCGACCGCGATGCAGTCACTTTCATTACTGAACCATAGCGCAGCGTGTCCCGCTGCGCCAACTCTCCGCCACCGCTCGATTGCCGCTCCGAAGTCGCGTACCTATACTGAACCGAAGCCAGCCTTCCCGCTCCGGAGCTCGCCTTGCGCACCACTCGCGACGAACTGATTCGGGATTACCGCAGCCGCGGCTGGTGGTCGGACACCCGCATCACCGATCTGTTCGACGCGGCGGCGCGCAGCGTGCCTTCCCAGCTCGCCGTGCTCGATCCGCCGAACCGCGATGCGCTCGTCGGCGGGCCGCCGTTGCGACTGACGTTCACCGAAGTTGCTGATCTCGCCGATGGCTATTCGCTGCGGATGCTGGAGCTGGGCCTCGGCCGCGACGACATCCTGATCACGCAGCTGCCCAATATCGCCGAGTACCCCTCCCTGTATATCGCGGCGCTGCGGCTCGGAATCATCGTCAGCCCGGTGCCGATGCAGTTCCGTCGGCACGAGCTGGAGCAGATCGTCGCGCTCACGGGTGCACGCGCGGTGCTGACCGTGCGCGCGCTGAAAGGGGTCGAATATGCCACCGGTGCGGTGCAGCTCAACGCGGCGAAGCCACTCAAGGTGCTCTGCATGGGTGAAGACGGGCCTGCGGGCAGCACACCCTTCACGCCGGCACCGCTGACGCCCGCTTCGCGCCAGGCGCTGCAGGCCCAAGTCGCCGCGCTCGGCGTCTCGGCCGACGACATTGCGACGATCTGCTGGACCTCCGGCACCGAGGGCACGCCCAAGGGCGTACCGCGCTCGCACAACCACTGGATCGCGATCAGCTACGCCCACCTGCGTGGCGCCGGCATCCAGCGCGGTGAACGGCTGCTGAATCCGTTCCCGCTGATCAACATGGCGGCGATCGGCGGCTGCTTCATGAGCTGGCTGCACAATGCGGGCACGCTCGTGCTGCACCATCCGCTGGACCTGGGTGTTTACCTGCGGCAGATCGCCGAGGAGAAACCGCAATACGCGATCGCGCCGCCGGCCATCCTGAACATGCTGCTGAAGGACGAGAAGCTGCTCGCCGGCATCGACCTCTCCAGCCTGCGGTGCATCGGCTCCGGCTCTGCGCCGCTGGACCCGGAAATGATTCGCGGCTTCCAGCAACGCTTCGGCATCGAGATCGCCAACCTGTTCGGCTCCAACGAAGGCGTGTCGCTGCTCAGCAATGCCGAGAATGCCGCCGACCCGGAGCACCGGGCGCGCTGGTTCCCGCGCTTCGGTCGTCCCGAGATCAAGTGGCCGACGCCGCCGCCCGTGAACATCCAGACGCGGCTGATCGACCCCGACAGTGGCTCCGAAGTGCTGGCGGCGGGCAAGCCTGGCGAGATGCAGATCCACGGGCCGACCGTATTCGACGGCTACTTTCGCGCGCCGCAGATCACGGCCGAGTCCTTTACCGCCGATGGCTGGTTCCGCACCGGCGATCTGTTCGAACTGTGCGGACCCGATGGTGACCTGCGTTTCTACCGGTTCGTCGGCCGACTCAAGCAGATCATCATCCGTGGCGGCGTCAAGATTGCGCCGGAGGAGCTCGACACCGCGCTGTCGCAGATGCCGGCAGTGCTGGAGGGCGCGGTCTGCGGATATCCGGACGATGTCATGGGCGAGCGCATCTGCGCCGTCGTCGTGCCGCGCGCCGGGGCCGCGCCGACGCTGGAGTCGGTTCGCGCGCACTTCGCCGCGGCGGGCCTGGCCTTGTTCAAGTGCCCGGAACGCCTGCAGTTCGTCGAGCAGCTGCCGCGCAACAGTGTCGGCAAGGTCGTGCGCTCGGAGCTGGCGAAAATGCTGGGCGCTGCAGGAGCCGGCGCGCACGCCCGGCCGGGCTGAACGGCGTTGGCTGCCCCTGCTGCGGTGACGCCCGCGGACGTCGCGTGGCCAAGTCCGGCGCGCGCGTGGTGGGCGGTCGCGGTACTGACGTTTGCCTACATCGTTTCGTTCGTCGACCGGACGATACTCAGCCTGCTGATCGAGCCGATCAAGGCGGACCTGGCGCTGAGCGACACGCAGATCGCGCTCGTCCAGGGCTTCGCGTTCGCGATCTTCTATGCCGCGATGGGCCTGCCGCTGGGCTGGCTCGCGGATCGCATGTCGCGCCGTTTGCTGGTTGGCATCGGCGCCGGCGTCTGGTGCATCGCGACGGCCGCCTGCGGCATGTCGGGCAGCTTCGTTCACCTGTTCCTGGCGCGGATCGGTGTCGGCATTGGTGAGGCCGCCCTCTCGCCCTCGGCCATGTCGATGATCAGCGATTCGTTTCCGAAGGAACGACGCGCGCTGCCTATCGGCATCTACGCGGGGGCGGCTGCCGTGGGTGCCGGGCTCGCGCTGATCGTTGGCGGCAGCGTGATCCGGCTGGTATCGGTAGCCGGATCGGTGACGCTGCCGCTGGTGGGTGAGCTGCGTGCCTGGCAAGCCGCGTTCGTCCTTGTGGGTCTGTTCGGGCTTGTGCTGCTGCCGCTGATGGCGACCGTCACCGAACCTGTGCGCCGCAACGAGTTCGCGGCCGCCTCCAGCACGCAGCGCATCGACCAGTTCGTCCGACAGCACGCCGGCTTCATGGTGCGGCACTACCTCGCCGTGTCGATCTACTCCATCCTGATCTACGCGGTGCTCAGTTGGGCTCCGGCGCACCTGATCCGTGTATTTGGCTGGACGCCGGTCGAGGTCGGCCTGAAGTACGGCATGCTGCTGCTGGTGTTCGGCGGCGCAGGAACAATCCTCGGCGCTGCGGTTGCAGCGTGGCTCGGCCGGCGCGGCCTGCGCCACGCGCCGATCTGGGTGACGAGCTTCGGGATGCTGGGCGCCGGAATCCTGCTGGCCCAGGCAGGCTGGGCCAGCACGCCCGAAGCGGCGCTCGCCTGGTACGCGCCTGGACTGCTCTGCCTCACGCTTCCGGGCGGAACCGCGATCCAGGTAATCCAGGAAGCGGTGCCCAACCAGCTGCGTGGCCAGGCCTCCGGGGTCTATTACCTGCTGATCAGTGTGATCGGCCTGAGTTTCGGGTCGCTCTCGGTGGCACTGCTGAACGACTACGTGTTCGCCGACCCCAAGGCCATCGGCCATTCGATCGCCCTGGTATCAATCGTGATCGGGCCGGCGATGGCCTGGCTTGCCATCTCGACACGCGCTCCGTTTTCGCGACTGATAGACAGCCAGCGCGGGTGACCTGCAGCAATGTTTGTGCACCGCGCGCGGGCGGCGCTCCCAACGCACGCGGTTGTTGCGCGCGGGCCACGCCGGCCTGACTGCGACCCTTCCGCCTAACAATCATGTATCTTCTCCCCGGCACGGGCCGTCGGCCCGGATAACACTGGGGAATCGACGTGAAGAACAAACTGCTTCTCGCCGCGGCAGCCGCGGCTGCCTCATCACTGGCCCACGGCCAGACGCCGCCAGCCGAGCCGGCAAGCCAGGGCCTCGAAGAAGTGACCGTTACGGCACAGCGTCGCAGCGAATCGCTGCAGACCGTGCCTATCGCGGTTTCGGCGTTCACAGCCAGCCAGCTCGAATCACGGCAGATCACGTCCACGATCGATCTGGTCAAGATGATTCCGAATCTGCTCGGGCACAACAATACGGGCACGTCGACCGCGAATACCTACTTCATTCGCGGCCTCGGTTCGACGGAACAGATCGCGACGCTGGACCCGCCCGTGTCAACCTACGTCGACGACGTGATCATTCCGCGCCAGAACGCCAACAACTACGCGCTGTTCGACGTCGAGCGCCTTGAGGTGCTGCGCGGCCCGCAGGGCACGACCTTCGGCCGCAACTCGACCGGCGGCGCCATCAACGTCATCACGCGCAAGCCGGGCACCGAGTTCGGCGGGTCGGTCAGCGTCGGCGCCGGAAGCTTCGGCAAGAAGCTGGCGCGCGGCAGCGTCGACATTCCGTTCAGCGAGCGCGCCCTGTCCAAGTTCTCGGCCTTCTGGGTCGAGGACGACGGCTATCTGACGAACACCGTCACCGGCCAGAAGTTCAATGGTTCGAAGAACGCTGGCGCGAGGGTTGCGCTGCGTTTTCCGTTCAGCAATGACGTGACCTGGGACATCGCGGCGGAGTACCTGGAATCCGACGGCGTATTCACGCGCGGCTTCATCAACGACAGCAGCAGGATGTTCACGCCCTTCACCACCAATGGCGGCACTTCCGACACCATCTCGGACATGATCAACAAGCGCGGCATGCGCAATGAGACCGATGCCACGAGCATCACCTCGAATGTGCAGTGGCAGTGGGGCGGCGCTACGCTCAACGCTATCACCGGCTATCGCACCGTTAACCAGGTGTTCGTGCTCGACTTCGGCGATCCGAATCCGTTCATCGGCGGCACGCGCGTCAATCCGGCAACCAACGCCACCTACTTCACGTTCGCGATCGACAACGACGGCAAGTACGACATGCTGTCCCAGGAGATCAAGGCGACGGGCAGTTTCGCCGATGATCGCGTCAAGTACGTTGCGGGCGTGTATTACTTCTACGAAGACAACACGACCAAGGCGGGCCAGGCGACCGGTTCGGCAGCGGCGGGCGTGCCTCTCGTTCTCAGCTGCAGTGCCGGCTTCTTCGGCGAGGGTCGCACCCAATGCTCGCCCACGGCGCGCGGGTATTCCAGCGCCCGCAACATCGGCAACGAGACCACCAGCTACGCCGCCTACGCGCAGTTCGACTGGAAGGCGACGGACCGCGTGACGCTGATCGCTGGCGCGCGCTTCACCGATGACAAGAAGGATCTCGACCTGCGACCGACGCCGCAGGGCGGCATGATCACGGCGGACCTGATTGCGGCCGGCATCGCCACCAAGCTCACGGCAAGCCTGGTCACGCCGAAAGCCGGCGTGAACTTCCAGGTCAACGACGACGTGATGCTCTACGCGAGCGCGACGCGCGGCTTCAAGTCCGGCGGATGGAACGCGCGCACGGCGTATCGCCCGCAGGAGTTCCAGCCGATGGTCCCGGAGAAGACCTGGTCTTACGAACTTGGCGTGAAGAGCGAGCTGTTCGACCGGCGCCTGCGCATGAATGCCAACGTGTACTTCCAGGAGACGACGGCTCTGCAGCTGTCGTACACCACTCCCGGCCCGATTCCCGGCACGTCCCTGTCCACGCAGGACAACGCGGGCGACATCGAGGCCAAGGGCTTCGAGCTGGAGTTCGCCGCGCGTTTCAATGAGTTCGTCGACCTCTACGGCTCGCTCGGGCTGCAGGACGGCGAATACACGTTCGTCAATCCGCGCGCGCAGTCGTCGTGCTCCAATACCGGCACGATCGTCAATGGCGCCTGCGCCCCGATGGCGCCGTTCACCGCATCGGCGTACACCAACGCGATCGACCCGTCCGACGGGCTGTCGCGCTTCCCTGAGACGACCGCGAATCTCGGCATCAATTTCAACATGCCGGCGCCGGGACTCGGCGGGGACTTCCGTCTTTCAGTTGAAGGGCAGTACACCGGCAAGTTCTGGACCACCGCGTCCAACGCTCAGCCCACCTTCCAGATCATCCCGGGCGGACCGTTCGTGACGCCCGCGGCCCTGGATACCAATGCGCCCGGCTACGAGCTGCTCAACCTGAGCCTGGGTTACCAGTCCGAGGATGGCAAATGGAAGGCGCTGCTCGACTGCAAGAACTGCACGGACGAGGAGTACAAGATCTCAGTCTTCAACGGCATCTTCTACGGCGACCCGCGACGGGTGAGTTTCTCGGTAGGGTACAAGTTCTAGGCGCGGGCCGACCACGCCGCGCAGACCTGCGTGACGGCCAGCAGAATGGTACCGGCCCCGACGCGTCACGTGACGCGTCGGGGTCGCATCGAGTACCGCACTGACCAGAGCGGCTTTGCCGGCGGTGTGTGGGGATTCGAGGACTGGCGACTGACCCGCCACCACGACGGCACACGGACGCTGCGGGCGTACTGCGAGCTGCAGGACGAACCGCTGCTGATCCGCGATGTCATCCAGGCCGTCGACCGCGACTTCCATCCCGTCGAGGCATTCGCGCGCCTCACCAGCGACGACAAGTTCTTTGGCAGCGGCTGGTACACCTTTTCCGATTCCGAGGCGCAACTGCATGGCCTGACGGTAGCGCGGGGACGCATCGATGAGTCCAGACCCATCAGCCGTGCGATACGCGGGTTCGGCACGCACTCGCTGGTGGCGGACGCGTGGCTGTGCGCACGGTTTGATTTCTCCAAGGGCCCGGGCATCCAGACGTTCACCAACAACCTGATGACCTCGACCGATCACCGCGGCGCAACGGGCCCGGAGTTCACGATGACGACCACGTCCAGCCTGCGCTACTCGGGACGCGAAGCCGTGCGCGTTCGTGCGGGCTTGATCGACTGC
>JANPDV010000029.1:0-3479 GCA_031431655.1 Gammaproteobacteria bacterium
GCCAGACACCCACCAGGCCGCGCCCGCGACGACCAGGACGGCCCCGATGCCCGCCGCGGCGGCGACAGCCGGCTTCATGGGGCGTGCCCGCAGCCTACTGCCGGTCGTACACCATCGTGACCGGCTTCGGGTTGGCGCCGCTGCGGACCGTCACGACGGTCATCGTCCGGCCGTCGCCGCCCAGCGAGCGCGTCTCGGTTCGAGTGTTGACCGTGCCCGCCACGGAACCCGACGATGACCAGACGACCACGAGCTTCGCGCCGTCCCACTTCGCAACTGTGTCGCTTGCGCCGCCCATCGCGGCTTCGTTCTTCACCGAGGCCCCGCTGAGGTCATAGCGGACCTCGCGCGCGGACTTCTGACCCTGCATGTCGTTCGTCTCCTTCAGCGTCAGCGTCTTCGCGTCCTGGGTGATCGCGATCGTCTGCTTGATAGCCGCCATCATGCCGAGGTTCTCGCCCTTGGCCGCGTTGAACTGCCAGGTGCCGGAGAAGTTCGGGGTGGCGCCGACGGCCGTCCCCGCCGACAGAGTTGCGAGCAACAGAGCAAAGGCGGCCACGAACGTCGGCCGCAGGTTGGAAATCGTCCTCATGTCAGGCCTCCAAAGGCTGGCTGGGTTGCATGGAGAAAGCGTCGAGTGACCGAACGCACGGCGGCGCTCGTCAGGCTCCAGAGTATGCAGCAAGCACAGCGCCAGCGCGAAAAGCTGGCGCGCCGGGCGCCGCCCGCAACGGGGCGGCACCGTAAACCCCGCCCGGGAGAGCGCCTGGCAGCACGGTCACGTGGTTAGTCACGCGTAGCGCGGACGCAATATGCCTACGTAGTCCGACGTCGCGCCGTTCGCGCAGCTCGTCGTGGACCCGCGGAGCGCGGCTGGAGTGTCTCTGTGGCCACCGGGGCGCGCCGCTGCCCTTGCCGATTGCGCTTGCTGCGCACCGGGCGCGTCGCTTTTGCTCGCAGCGCGGCCGCGAACGCCCGCCTGGCCCATATCGCCGCGTCGTCCGGATCGTCGAAGATCTCGCTCGGGGCTTCGTAGTACGACATCGAAGCCATTTTCCCTTCGCGCCCGTACCGGAAGGGTCCGAGCCTGCGCGCCGTGAACAACTCGCGTGTTTCGTCATCGGCCTTGAGGTACAGGACGTCCGATGCAACCAGGCCGATCATGCTGCCGTCGTGATACAGCCCATGACCGCCAAACATCCGGCGCAACGTCACGCGTCCGAATCCCTCGAACAGTTCAGGCAGGAAGTCGGTAAACCCTGACATCGTGTGGCGATCTTACTGCGCTGGCGATCGAAATCCCTCGCCGGCCCGCCCGCAGTCAGCTTGACCCTCCGGCCCCCCATCGCCTGTAATCGGGACGTGCACACAGGAATCCTCTCCCGACGGACCTTTGGAGCTGGACTGGTCGCACTGTCCGCGTTGCCCGGGTTGGCGCAAGGCCGGGTGCGCCGGAAAGCACTCGACTTCACCGATCCCGCCGAAAACCTCTACGGGCTGCTGAAGCTGATGGCCGACGTCTCCGGCAGGACGACGTACTGGATGCAGCCTGGCCGCATCTATGCCTTCAGGCCCGGCGAGATGGCGCGACCGCTGTTCGACTACGTTGGCTGCACGGTCCGCGAGGTGCGGCGTGTGGCCGACAGCGAGTACCGGACCCGCTACCGAGGCTGGATGCTGCTGCAGCAACCGGACAGCGACGCCGTCATCGACGAATGGCGCAACCCGTTCACTGCGGAAACACTGCCGGTCGAGCACTTCCGGACCTGGGTGGGGCGACAGACGTTCACGGCGAATGGGCTGGCTCGGCCGGCGAACTACCGCGGCGATTTCAACTGGTTCGATCGGAATTTTGTGCTGCCCTGGCGCATCCTGGGCGATGACGCCTGGTGCCCCTATGAACAATTCTCAACCTACACCGATCCCAAGGGGAACTCGCGCTACGAGAAGGCGATACACACCTACCAGGGCAGTCTCGCGCGACTCGAGGATCGCGGCGCGTCGACTGCGCCCGCGACCATTGCGTCGCAGAGCCAGTCGCCCTGGTTTCCGTGGATGAAGATGGATGGCGTCGAGGGGCACATGATCTTCCGATCGCTGGGTCGGAAGTACCTGTCGCCTGCGCAGTTCCCGCGGGCCATCATTGCTGAATCGCAGCGCCGGTTCCCCGGTGCGTTCGAACAGCCGCTGGACTGGAACTGAATCTACGGGTGTTGGTCCGCGGGCCAGCCGCAGGGCGCTCGACCTCGGCACTCCGGCGGACAGCGTCACGGCCTACGCAAAGATGGTGGGCAGCACCGCGAAGGCGATGACGTACCTGCACTACCGCTCGGGCCCGTTCGAGGAGACTACCGGCCCGCGACGCGCGGATGGCACGCCGTTCATACCGCCGTGGGATTGGTCGGGCGACGATGTGCGGCTGACGGAAACGAGTTTCGGCGAACGCGACAACTGGCTGCCACCCGGCGACTGGCCGCGCGCCTGTCGGAGCTGTCCGATCCATCGCGCCGTTCGGTGACGGCAACCCATTTCTGGACGTTCATTGCGCCATGGCCCGCGTGGATGCTGATGTGACCGAAACCGGGTTCGGTGCTGTGGCGCTGGGTTGCGCGCAAGATCGTCGATCGCGCTGAACTCGACGGCACGATCGTCGCCGAGATCGAGAAGCGCCTGCCTGGCTACATGGCTGCTGACAGACCCTGGACCGGGAAGTCCAACGGCTGGATCCAGTACATGAAGGAGTGCAGCGGCGAACGCTGAGCTGCGCGAA
The DNA here is from genome assembly GCA_031431655.1 of Gammaproteobacteria bacterium. GTDB lineage: Bacteria > Pseudomonadota > Gammaproteobacteria > Steroidobacterales > Steroidobacteraceae > UBA964. Next base: position 2,771 of record JANPDV010000029.1, read on the forward strand.
TCGTCGCGGCAGGCAGGCACCGCACAGACTGCATCCGTATCGCTCCCGACGACCTTCTCGGGTTGGTGGTCTGGCGTCGGTCAGCCGCGGTAGATGCCGGCGCCGAGCCCGGTAGGCGGCGCAAGATTCGACGGCAGGTCACGCTTGCGCCACGGGTAGTCCTTGTTCTCGGGCGGAACGTCCTGCGAGAAAGCCATCCAGGTGTCGAGCCGGTCACTGCGTAGCACATCCCAGCCCGGCGGCATCTCGAGATAGCTGGGCGCATGCTTCTCGACGTAGTCGAGTAGTTTGCGCGGCACTTCGTCATAGCCGCCCAGGCCTTTGTGGCTGAACATCCGGCCGAAGACGACGGCGTCCCGGTACTTCGCGCCGCCCATCTTCATGAATGGCCAGGGCTGCGACAGTCGCGAAAAGCCCGAGGCATGCCGCACGCTCGGCAGGTTGCGGTCCTCCAGGTCGCGCTTCGAGAAGTTCAGCGTGAAATGCTCCGAAGGTGAGATGCGCGGCCCGGTGGAGTAGCTCGGCCAGCCTTCGGGCGTCACCGGGTTGTTGTAGTCGTGGTTGTAGTCCGAGGTCAGCTTCATGTGGTCGTTGCCAAGCTGCTGGAACGGCAGCAGCAGCGGCACCCTACCGTCGGCGCGGGGAAACACGCTGCCCTCGTTCATCAGCGTCGGTGCATCCGCGGCCTTGCCGAGTGCAAGGATGGGCA
>JANPDV010000030.1:0-11916 GCA_031431655.1 Gammaproteobacteria bacterium
CCGGCGAGCTTGATCTTCGTCAGGCGCATCGGGCTTTGATCCTGGGCAGCGACCGCATCGAAGCTGCGTAGTGTAAAGTAATCGAACGTTGACGCACGCGAGTTTGCACGCCACGCGGCGGACCGAAGCGTCGCACTTCGCCGACGCCGTCGGTCCCGCGTCGGCCCGTTACGACCCGGCCTTGCCATGACCCATCTTCGAGACGAGCGCGAATGTCCACGCAACCAACCAGTTCGGTCGACACTTTCCCGAATCCCCAACCTGCCCGCGACTACACCATCCGGATGTCCATCCCGGAGTTCACCTGCCTGTGCCCAAAAACCGGCCAGCCGGACTTCGCGAGGCTGGAACTCGAGTACGTGCCGGACGCACACTGCGTCGAGCTCAAGTCGCTCAAGCGGTACATCTGGTCATTTCGCGATCGCGGCGCGTTCCACGAGGCGGTGACGAACGAGATCATTGACCATCTCGCCGCCAGGACTGCGCCGCGGTTCATGCGGCTGACTGCCGTGTTCAATGTGAGGGGCGGCATCTATACGTCGGTGGTAGCCACGCGGGGGCAACCAGACTGGCAGCCGGCGGCCCCGGTTACCCTGCCCTGACGCGCTGCTCTGTACACGCGGAAGTCGCTCTGTATAATCGCGCTCCTTTCGCAGGGGGGCCTTGGCCGGGACCGAATTGCGGTGCGTCGGCGACGGTTGCCTTAATCCTGCGAACTCAGCCTCACGACTGTTTCAGATAGGGAGTGACGCATGGCGGCGAAGAAGCCGGTCGCGAAGCCCGTTCGGCACGTGCCTTCCAAGAACATGAAGCAGGCCGCCGCGCCCCCCAAGAAGGCCGCGGGGCACAAGAAGCCCGTGGCCAAGGCGAAACCCAAGGCGGCGGCCCCAACCGCCTCGCCGCTCTCAACCCGAGGCTCAGCCATTCCAGCAATTAAACCGGGTGTGATAGCCGCGCCTCCTGCACGTGCCGTACCCCAACCCGCTGTCGTTGCGAGCGCTGGCCCCGGCGCATCCCGCGCGGCAACCAGCGGCGCCGAGGTGCGGGTCAGACGCCCGCCCCCCGGTGGCGTCACCGCCACGGCCGTTCATCGGTCACCGCGGCCCGAAGCGCAGTCTGCAGCAGAGGGTGACGTCGATGACGACGGTGCCAGTCTGCTCGCCGGTCCGCGCAATGTGCAGCCCTACATCGCCAAGCGTGGCGAGCAGTACATGGGCCGGCAGCAGCTGGAGCACTTTCGCGCGATTCTCAACGACTGGAAGCTGGACCTGATGGAAGAGGTCGATCGCACCGTCTCGCACATGAAGGACGAGGCGTCGAACTTCCCGGACCCCAACGACCGCGCAACGCAGGAAGAAGAATTCAGCCTCGAGCTGCGGACGCGGGACCGCGAGCGCAAGCTCATCCGCAAGATCGACGAGGCGATCAAGCGGATCGACGACGGCAGCTATGGGTACTGCCTCGAGACTGGCGAGGAAATCGGCATCAAGCGCCTGGAGGCGCGTCCGGTGGCGACGCTGAGCATCGAGGCCCAGGAACGGCGCGAACGGCGCGAGAAGCAGTACGGCGATCGCGACGATCGCTACCGCTGACGAAACCCCGGCCGAATCGCAGGGGCCGGCAACCCAGGCCTATCGCGGCCGCTTTGCACCTACGCCTTCAGGGCCGCTCCATATCGGCTCGCTGGTTGCGGCACTTGCCAGCTGGCTCGACGCCCGCCAGTGCGGCGGCGCCTGGCTGCTGCGAATCGAAGATGTCGACACGCCGAGGGTCCGAGCGGGGGCAGCCGCTGCGATCGAACGCGTGCTGCAGAGGCTGCACCTGGTTCCGGACGCGCCGGTCATCTACCAGAGCACGCGGCTCCTGCGCTACGCCGAAGTACTGGAATCCCTGCGCAGCCGCGGCCTCCTGTTCGCCTGCGACTGCTCGCGACAGCAGCTCGCGGCGGCCGCCGCAGCGCGCGAGCCTGATGCCGGCGAGGCAGAACGCTGTTGCGTGGGCGACTGCCGCGTGCGCCAGCTCAATCCGGATCGGGCCGCCAGCCGCATCGACCTGCGCGACCGGGAGATACGGCAGGTCGTGGATCGCTCGCTTGGCGCGGTTGCTTTCGACCCGGTTCGTCACCGCGACCTGGTGCTGCGCCGTCGCGACGGCGTGTTCACATACCACTTCTGCGTGACGGTCGACGATTACGACGCGGGCGTCACCGATGTCGTGCGTGGCGCGGACCTGTTCGCGGCCACTTCCTGGCAGCTCGGGCTGGGATCCGCGCTCGGCTGGCCGGCACCGCGTTACCTTCACGTGCCGGTTGTCGTGGAGGCAGATGGCAGCAAGCTGGCGAAGTCGCGCCACAGCCTGGCGGCGCAGGCCGTCCGTCCGATAGCCACGCTGCACACGACGCTTCGGCTGCTCGGTCAGCGCTTGCCGGCCCTGGACGCGGATGCGACTGTGCCGATGGTCCTGGCGGCGGCTGCGCAGAACTGGGATCCAGGCCGTTTCGCCGGCCACGTCAGCCGCGTCCTGCCCACCTGATCCGGACGTGGTAAGCGCGGCTGACCAATCGCAATGCTGCGGTACCGGGTGTGCGGGCAGCGCGCGGCATGATCGGCTATTCTCGACCTACCGTGGCTGTAGCTCGAGGGGGTCCCATGAGTGAGCCCAGGGTCATCAAGAAGTATCCCAACCGCCGCCTGTACGATACGGCAGAGAGCCGCTACATCACGCTGGCAGACGTCCGCAAACTGGTCCTGGAACGCGTCGAGTTCGTCGTGGTCGACAAGAAGAGCCAGGAGGACATCACCCGCAGCATCCTGCTGCAGGTTATCTCGGAGCAGGAACAACAGGCCGAACCGGCGATGAGCCGGGACTTCCTGGCCCAGGTGATCCGCTCTTATGGCGGCGCAATTCCGGGCGTAGTGAGCAGCTACCTCGAACAGAGCATGAAGCTGTTCTCATCCCAGCAACGCGAGATCCGCGACCGCGTGAAGTCCGTCGTAGGGGTAGATCCGGTGGACACCGTCACCCAGATCGCACAGAAGAACTACCAGCGATGGCGTGCGGTGCAGGACGAGATCTACCGGGCCATTACCGGGGCCACTGGCGCTTCAGGTTCCGGCCGTCAGCGTGGCAATGACGACGGCGGCAGCAACGACCCGAAGACAGGGAGCTAGGCCGGACCGTCGTCCGGTCCCGCCTGCCGCGCTGCTGGCCGCCGCCGGAGCGTCCGCGGGCTAGTTCGCTTCGACGTCCTTCATCGACAGGCGCACACGCCCCTGACGATCCACTTCCAGCACCTTCACACGCACCTGGTCGCCTTCATTGAGCTTGTCCGAGACCCGCTCAACGCGCTCATTCGAGATCTGCGAGATGTGCACAAGGCCGTCACGGCCCGGCAGGATGGTGACGAACGCGCCGAAATCCATCAGCCGCGCCACGCGACCATCGTAGATCCGGCCCACTTCGATATCCGCCGTGATCAGCTCGATACGGGCCTGAGCCTCGCGCCCCGCAGCACCCTTTACCGAGGCAATCTTGACGGTACCGTCGTTCTCGATGTCGATCGTGGTGCCGGTTTCCTCGGTGATCTGGCGGATCACCGCGCCACCCTTGCCGATCACGTCGCGGATCTTCTCCGGGTCGATCTTGATCGTGATGATCGACGGCGCCCAGTCGGACATCTTGGCCCGTGGCGTTGAAAGCACCTTGTTCATCTCAGCCAGGATGTGCAATCGGCCAGCCTTGGCCTGCTCCAGCGCGACCTTCATGATCTCCGGCGTAATGCCCTCGACCTTGATGTCCATCTGCAGCGTCGTGACGCCGTCCTTGGTCCCGGCCACCTTGAAATCCATGTCGCCGAGATGATCCTCGTCACCCAGGATATCCGTGAGCACTTTGAAGCGGCCGCCCTCGAGAACCAGGCCCATGGCCACGCCCGCCACCGGCGCCTTCAGCGGCACGCCGGCGTCCATCATCGCCAGCGAGGCACCGCAAACCGAGGCCATCGACGACGAGCCATTGGACTCCAGCACTTCGGAAACCACGCGCACGACGTAGGGGAACTTGTCCATCTCAGGCATCACCGCGCTGACGCCGCGCCGCGCGAGGTTGCCGTGGCCAATTTCGCGGCGCTTCGGGCCGCTCATCATGCCGGTCTCGCCAACGGAGAACGGAGGGAAGTTGTAATGCAGCATGAACGGCTCGCGACGTTCGCCTTCAAGTGCGTCGATCAGCTGTGCATCGCGGCCAGTACCCAGCGTGGTGACCACCAGCGCCTGGGTTTCACCGCGCGTGAACAAGGCAGAGCCATGCGTACGCGGCAGCACGCCGACCTTGACCGTGATCGGCCGCACTGTCGTCGCGTCGCGCCCGTCAATGCGCGGATCGCCGTTGAGGATGCGCTGGCGAACAATGCGACTCTCCAGCTTGTACAGCGAGTCACCGATCTGGTCCGCCGTGAACTTGGTGGCGCCGCCAGCCGTGAGGGCTTCCGTCACCGCCGCCTTGATCTCGCCGACCTTGGTGTAGCGGGCCTGTTTCTCGGTAATCCGATAGGCCTCCGACAGGCGATCGTGTGCGGCATCGGATACGGCCTTGTCGAGCTCGACATTGGCCGCGTCGGGCTGCCACAACCAGCGCGCCTTGCCGCCTTCCGCGGCCAGCTCATTGATCGCCTTGATGGCGACCTGCATCTGCTGGTGGCCGAAGACAACGGCGCCGAGCATCACGTCTTCCGGCAGGCCTTTCGCCTCGGACTCAACCATCATGACGCCGTCCTTGGTGCCGGCCACGACGAGGTTCAACTGGGACGTCGTGAGATCCGTGGCCGTCGGACTCAGGATGTACTTGCCATCACGGAAGCCGACGCGCGCCGCGCCGATCGGCCCGTTGAAAGGCAGGCCGGCCAGCATGACCGCCGCCGAACAACCAATCATGGCGGGAATGTCCGCGTCGATTTCCGGGTCGAGCGACATGACGGTCGCAACGACCTGTACGTCGTTGTAGAAGCCGTCCGGAAAAAGCGGACGAAGCGGCCGGTCGATCAGGCGGGACGTCAGGGTTTCCTTCTCAGTGGGTCGGCCCTCTCGCTTGAAGAAACCACCGGGGATGCGGCCTGCCGCATAAGTCTTCTCCTGGTAGTTCACGGTGAGGGGAAAGAAGTCGCGGCCGGGCACTGCCTTCTTGCTGTTGCAGGCCGTGCAGAGCACCACGGTGTCACCCATGGAAACCAGCACTGAGCCGGCAGCTTGCCGGGCAACCTCGCCGGCTTCGAGAGTGATTGAATGGGGGCCGTACTGGAAAGTCTTACGAATGGCAGTCACGCTGGACTCCTGGAGTATTTGGGTCGGAAGTAGATGTGGAGCTCTGGCGGCATGGAGCGCAGGGCTCGAGAAGGGAAGTCGTGGCAGGCCGGGCTGTCACCCTGAGTGACCGCATCGGCGACGACACGGCCCCGGCAGACGAGTGCGTTCAGCGACGCAGCCCGAGGCGCTCGACGACTTGCTGATAGGTCTGCGGAGCAGTCGACTTCAGGTAGTCCAGCAGCTTCCGGCGCTGGTTGACCATCTTGACGAGCCCGCGGCGCGACGAGTGGTCGGCGCTGTGGGCCGAGAAATGGGTGCCGAGGCTGTTGATGCGCTCGGAGAGCAGAGCGACCTGCACTTCCGGCGAGCCCGTGTCCTGCGGGCTGCGGCGGAACTGCGCGAGGATTCCGCTCTTTTTCTCAGCGTTGAGAGACATTAAAAATCCTTTGGAAACAAACCAGATTACTGGCAACTTTGGGGCTTGTGAAAGGCCGCGAATTCTACTCGGCGGCCTGTGCCTCGACAAGCAGTCGTTTGGGCCACACGGCCCCGTCGGACTGCCGGATCGCCAGACCCACCAGCCGCCCGTCCGACGCCGCCTGCAACCGCACGCGCTGCCCCATCGGCAGCGTCGGCGGCGCCTGCACGGACTGCCCATGGCGCACGCGATCGACGTCGGCCGGCTGCAGGAGCAGGGCTGGAAGGTGCCCGATGGCACATTCCGGGGGGATCAGCAGGTCCGCGCCCGCCCCACCGGCAAGGCGGGATTCGAGCTCCGGGAGCGTAATCATCGCCGCCGCATCGAACGGTTCGACGGACTCGCGTCGCAAGGCGCTGACAAATCCACAGGTACCCAGCGCAGCGGCAACCTCCTCCGCCAGGACCCGGACATAGGTGCCCTTGCTGCAGGCCACCTCCAGTTCAAGGCTGGACTCACTCAGTTCGCGTAGCTGCAGCTCATGGATTTCGATGTGCCTGGCGGCACGCTCCACGACCTGGCCCTGCCGGGCGAGCCGATAAAGCGGCTGGCCACCCTGTTTGACAGCGGAATACATTGGCGGCACCTGCGCCTGCCGCCCCAGAAAGGCGGCAAGCACCACCCGCACCGTAGTTTCATCGAGGTGCGGCACCGGTAGTCGCTCCACCACCTCCCCCTCGGCGTCGCCGGTGGCCGTCCGGACACCCAGGCCAATGGTGAACCGGTAGCGCTTGCGACCCTCGAGCACGTCGCCCGCGATCTTGGTTGCCTCACCCAGGCAGATCGGCAACATGCCCGTCGCCAGCGGATCCAGGCTCCCCACATGCCCGGCCTTCACGCCTCCGAACAGCCGGCGAACGCGCTGGGTCGCCGCGCTCGAGCTGAGGCCCAGCGGCTTGTCGAGCAGCAGGACGCCGCAGATCAAGTCGGATCGTCGTCGTGGTGGGTGGCGCGATCCTGGCGCACCGCACTGTCGATCAGGCTCGATACCCGGCTGGCACGATCGATGGATTCGTCGTAACTGAAGGTCAGTCGCGGAGCATGGCGCAGGCCCAGGCGTCGCCCGGCTTCGCCGCGCAGGAACCCGGACGCATTCCGCAGCCCGAGCGCCACCTCGGCAACCGAGTGCGCGGACTGGAAAGGCACGAACTGGACGCGCGCCTCACGCAGGTCCGGCGTCAGCTCGACGTGAGTCAGGGTCACAGCCCCGACTCGCGGATCGCGGACATCCCGACTGATCAGCGCCGAGAGTATGCGCTGCAGTTCGGACTCGAGCCGCTGGACACGGGCGGGCTTTGCCACCTGGGAACGGGCCGCGCGCCTCAGGCGATTGCGCGCGCCACCTCCGTGCGGGAGAAGCACTCGATCTGGTCGCCGGCGCGCACGTCCTGGTAGCTCTTGACCCCGATGCCGCACTCGGTGCCCGCACGCACTTCGCCAACGTCATCCTTGAAGCGCCGGAGCGACTCCAGCTGACCCTCGAAAATGACGACGTTGTCGCGCAGCACGCGGATCGGGTTGTTGCGCTTGACCACGCCTTCGGTGATCAGGCACCCCGCCACGACGCCGAACTTGCTCGACCGGAATACCTCGCGCACCTGCGCGATGCCGACGATCGTCTCCTTGATCTCAGGCGCGAGCATGCCGCTCATGCGCTGCTTCACGTCGTCGATGGCTTCGTAAATGATCGAGAAATAGCGCACTTCGACGCCGGTATCCTTGACCGCCTCGCGCGCCCCGGAGTCGGCCCGGACGTTGAAGCCGATGATCAGCGCACGCGACGCGGCGGCCAGTTGTACGTCGGATGCGGTGATGCCACCGACACCGCTGGCGATCACCTTGACCTGCACCTCGTCGGTCGAGAGCTTGTCGAGCGAGTCGCGCAGCGCCTCGGCGCTGCCCTGGACATCGGTCTTGATGAGCACCGCGATGACGCCTGCCTTGGCCTCGCCCATCGTCGAGAACACGTCCTGCACGTTGCTTGCCTGCTTGGCGAGCTTGACGTCGCGGAACTTGCCCTGCCGGTACAACGCGACCTCACGCGCCTTGCGCTCGCTCTCCACCGCCAGCAGCTCGTCGCCGGCGTTGGGCGCGCCCGAAAGGCCCAGCACGACCACCGGCATCGACGGATGCGCTTCGTCAACCGGCTGGCCCGCCTCGTTGAACATCGCGCGAACCCGGCCGAATTCGGCCCCCGCAATGATCGGGTCGCCCAGCTTCAGGGTGCCTTTCTTGACCAGTACCGTCGCAACGGCGCCGCGGCCCTTCTCCATGCTGGACTCGATCACCAGGCCAGTGGCGAGACCGGTCTCCGGAGCCCGCAGCTCCAGCACCTCGGCCTGCAGCAAAATAGATTCGAGCAGCTTGTCGATGCCATCGCCGGTGCGGGCCGAGACGTTGACGAAGATCGCCTGCCCACCCCATTCCTCCGGAATCACCTCATGCTTGCTCAGCTCCTGGCGCACGCGCTCCGGGTCCGCATCGCCCTTGTCCATCTTGTTGACGGCGACCACGAGGGGCACGCCTGCCGCCTTCGCATGCTGGATCGCCTCGATCGTCTGCGGCATCACGCCATCGTCGGCCGCGACCACCAGCACCACGACGTCGGTGGCCTTGGCGCCGCGCGCACGCATGGCCGTAAAGGCCGCATGACCCGGGGTGTCGAGAAACGTGATGCCGCCGCGCGGTGTCAACACGTGATAGGCACCAATGTGCTGGGTAATGCCGCCGGCCTCGCCCGCTGCGACCTTGGTCTTGCGTACATAGTCCAGCAAGGAGGTCTTGCCATGATCGACGTGGCCCATCACGGTGACGACTGGCGGCCGAGGCGCGAAGTTCTCCGACTGCGCCTCGATTCCCTGCAGGTCGGCCTCGAGCTGGTCTTCCTTCAGCACCTTCGCCAGGTGGCCCATCTCCTCGACAACGAGCACCGCGGTGTCCTGGTCGATCGGCTGGTTGATTGTGGCCATCACCCCCATCGTCATCATCGCCTTGATGACTTCGGTGGCCTTCACTGCCATCTTCTGCGCCAGTTCCTGCGGCGTGATCGTCTCGCCGATACTGACCTCGCGACGCATTGGCGCGGTGGGGAGCTCGAAGCCATGGCGGGCTTCGACGCCAAGCGGCGCTTTGCGTTCACGCAACCGCTTCTTCTTCTTCAGACGCGAGCTGGCATCGCCGGCAACGTGCAACTGCTGGCGCCCATAGCGGGTACGACGGTCTTCCGCGTCGGCAGCGGCGTTCTTCGACGCTCGGGGCGCATCTACGGGCTTGGCACGCACGGGCTCGGGCGTGGCAACCGGTGGTGCCGGAACGTCCTCGCGACCACGCTGTTCGACCGAGCGCCGCTGTTCTTCGGCGGCGCGGCGCGCAGCAGCTTCCTCTTCGATACGGCGGCGATTCTCGGTTTCGATCCGTTCCGCCTCGCGACTCTCGGCCTCCTGCCGCTCGCGTTCGGCGCGCGTCGCGTCTTCTGCCTCGCGACGCTTCGCGTCGATCTCGTCCTGCTGTGCCTTCGCCTGCTGCTCGAGCACGTCACGCTTGACGTAGGTGCGCTTGACGCGCACTTCGACGTTGACCGTGCGCGCGCGTCCGGCCCCGCTCGCAAGCTTGATTTCGCTCTGCTGCTTGCGCTGGAGCGTGATCTTTCGGGGACCTGCGGTAGCGGTAGCTTCCTCGCCGTGGCCATGGCTGCGACGCAAGTGCGTCAGCAACTCGAGCTTGGCCTCGTCGCTGATGCGGTCATTGGGACCCGCGACCTCGATGCCGGCCTGGCCAAGCTGGACGAGCAACTTGTCGACCGGGACCTTGAGGACCTCGGCGAATTGCGAAACGGTTACATCGGCCATGTCGATACCCTTCTATTCAGCGCCGCGAAGTCGAGAGCAAACGTCATCCATGACCCTCGGAGAACCAGTGCTCACGCGCCTTCATGATCAGGCGGCCAGCCTCTTCCGGCGTAAGCCCCTGGATATCCATCAGGTCATCGACAGCCTGGTCGGCCAGGTCCTCGCGCGTGCGCACGCCGCGTCGCGCGAGCGCGAGCGCCAGATCCGGCTGCATGCCTTCCAGTAACAGGAGATCATCCGCGGGAAGCTGCGCGTCCACCGTCTCCTCGTTCGCGATCGCCTGAGTCAGCAGCACATCGCGCGCGCGGTTACGCAGTTCCTTGACCATGTTCTCGTCGAACTCCTCGATACCGTTGAGCTCGCTCTGCGGTACGTAGGCGATCTCCTCGACCGTGGAAAAGCCCTCCTGCACCAGGATCGTGGCGACGTCCGCGTCGACATCCAGCTGTTTCATGAAGTTCTCGACCAGCGAGCGCGACTCGGTCTCGCTCTTGGCATCGGCGTCAGTCTCGTTCATGACGTTGAGGTCCCAGCCCGTGAGCTGGCTCGCGAGCCGGATGTTCTGGCCGCCGCGACCGATCGCCTGCGACAATTTTTCCTCGGACACCGCAATGTCCATGCTGTGTGTGTCCTCGTCGACCACGATCGACATCACCTCGGCCGGCGACATTGCATTGATGACGAATTGCGCCGGGTTGTCGTCCCAGGGAATGATGTCGACGCGCTCGCCCGCAATCTCGTTCGACACCGCCTGCACGCGCGAACCACGCATGCCGACACAGGCGCCCACGGGATCGACGCGCGGATCATTGCTCTTGACAGCGATCTTGGCGCGGATGCCTGGGTCGCGCGCGGCGCCGAGAATCTGGATCATGCCCTGGCCCACCTCCGGCACCTCGAGCTTGAACAGCTCAATCAGGAACTCGGGCGCGGAGCGCGTCAGGAACAGCTGCGGCCCGCGCGGCTCGGAGCGCACTTCCTTCAGAAAGGCCTTGATGCGATCCTGCGGCTTCACCTGCTCGCGAGCGATCATGTCGATGCGCGATACGAAGCCTTCGGCATTGCCACCAAGATCAACATAGATGCCATTGCGGTCGACGCGCTTGACCACGCCACTGACCAGCTGGCCGACGCGGTCGTTGTAGGCCTCGACCACCTGGGCGCGCTCAGCCTCGCGCACCTTCTGCACGATGACCTGCTTGGCCTGCTGGGCACCGATGCGGCCGAATGCCACGGACTCCATCGGTTGTTCCACGAAGCCACCGATCTCGGCCTTTGGATCCACATCGACGGCGTCTTCGAAACGCAGCTCACGATCCGGAACTTCGAGTTCCTTGGAGTCGTCGGCAAACACCTTCCAGCGACGGAACGTGTCGTAGTCGCCGGTCTTGCGGTTGATGGCCACCCGCACATCCCATTCCTCGCCATGCTTCTTGCGCGTGGCCGAAGCGAGCGCTGCCTCGAGCGCCTCGAAGATGATCTCCCGGTCGACGCCCTTCTCGTTAGAGACGGCCTCTACGACCAACAGGATCTCCTTGTTATTCATGCTCTCAAGCCTCCAGAAATCGCCACATGCCGTCGCCGCTCAGGCGACCAGCCTTGCCTTGCCGATCTCGCGGTACGCCAGGCGCACCGCTTGCCCATCAACCAGTACCTCGATGCCGTCCGGCGCCACCTGTTGCAGCGTGCCCGTGTAACGACGTCGACCATCCCGCGCCAGTGCCAGCTCCACCCAGACGCGCGACCCGACAAACCGCGCATAGTGCTGCGGCTTGCGCAGCACCCGATCGAAACCCGGCGAGGACACTTCCAGCGAATATGCGCTGGGTACCGGGTCGTCGACATCCAGCAGCGCCGACACCTCGCGGCTAACGCGCTCGCAATCCTCGACTCCGACATGCGGCCCAGCCGCCCCGGCGGGCACGTCCACCTTCGCGGCAAGGTCGATGAACAACCGCAGCACGCCATCCCTCCGGCCCGGGTGCCACTCCAGGTCGACGAGTTCGTACCCGAGGCCTTCGACCAGCGGTTCGATCAGCTGCAGCACGCGCTCGCGTACGCCCTGCCCGGTCAACATCGTCGACTCACCTTTCGCCGCCGCTGCACATCGCGCGCCCACAAAAAAAAGGGCCCTCGCGGCCCCCTGCGTCCGAACATCGATGCCCCGGCCAGGGGCGAAAAAAAGAAAAGCCCCTCGGGGGGCTTATCTTTCAAGCACTTGCGTAAAAAACCTAATGTCTTTACACAAGCCTCACAAGCCGAGGGGGCTCGCAGGGGGCCGAATAGTAAG
>JANPDV010000031.1:0-18739 GCA_031431655.1 Gammaproteobacteria bacterium
CTCGGTGCGCTCAGTGACGCCGCGATGCGCGAACGCGCCGGGCAGATCCTGCTCGACCTCGGCATGAGCGGCCAGGAACACAAGCTGCCGTCGCAGCTCTCGGGCGGCCAGCGGCAGCGGGTCGCGATCGCGCGCGCCCTCGCCAACGATCCGCTGATGATCCTGGCGGACGAGCCCACCGGCGCGCTGGACACGAAAAGCAGCGAGAATGTGCGCGGCATCCTGCGCGAGCTCGCCAGCAAACAGCGTCGCGCCATCGTGGCGGTTAGCCATGATGTCGGCTTCGCCAGCGCCGCGGACCGGCAGATCGAGATCGTGGACGGGCGCATCGTCAACTGAGGGGAGAACGCGCGATGACAGATACCTCACGACGGGCGCTGCTGCAGCTGGCCGCAAGCACAGCACTGGCCTGGCCGCTGACCACGGCGCGCGCGGCACGCGCCACGTCCTGGGACCTGATCGTCGTCGGCGGCGGCAACGCAGGCCTGCCCGCAGCGCTGTTCGCGGCCCAGCGTGGTGCGCGCGTGCTGATCGTCGAGGCCGCCGGGCAGGTGGGCGGCACGCTGTTCCTCTCCAGCGGCCAGATGAGCGCGGCCGGCACGCGTCTGCAGCGGGAGCGCGGTATCGTCGATACGCCGCAGTCGCACTACGACGACGTGATGCGCATCAGCGGTGGCACGGCGGACGCTGCGCTGGTGCGGCTCGCGGTGTTCAACGCCGCGGCCGCGTTCGACTGGCTGACCGACCACGGCTTCAAGGTGCGCGCCGGACATCCAGTCACCGGGACCACGCACGATCCCTACAGCCACGCGCGCTATGCCTGGGCCGAACGTGGGGGCCTGTCGATCCTCGCGGTGCTGAACGAGCAGCTGAAGCCGGAACTCGATCGCGGCCGGGTGCAGGTGCTGACGCAGCACGAAGCCGTCGAGCTGATACAGGGCCGCGACGGTGCCGTGCGCGGCGTGGTGACGCAGGACGCGAAAGGCGAACGGACGCGCGTCAACGGCCGTAATGTCGCGCTGACCTGCGGCGGCTACACCGCCAACCCGCAGATGTTCGAAAAGCTGGAAGGCGTGCGCACGTACTCGCGCGCCACCTATCCCTACAGTCGCGGCGCCGGCATCGACCTGGCGCTGGCGGCAGGCGGTGTCATCCGTGGTGGCGACCGGCACATGCCGTTGTTCGGCGCGATCATGAGCGACTCGACCTACCCCGCCACGATCCAGGCACTGGCGCGTCACTTCCCGCCGGACCGGCCGCCGTGGGAAATCCTGGTGAACGTGCAAGGCCAGCGCTTCGTGCGCGAAGACGTGCCGAGCCATACCGCCCAGGAACTGGCCCTGGGTGCGCAGCCGGAGGAGCGCTGCTGGGCCGTCTTCGACGCCGCGATCCTCGCCGCCGCACCGCCGCTGATCACGGGCGGCATTAACGGACCGTGGACACCGGCCGACACGGTGGATGCGTTCGCGACGCCCACCCCGATGTTCCACCGCGCCGACTCGCTCGCCGCCCTCGCCCGCGCCGCTGGCATCGAGCCGGCGGGCCTCGAACGCAGCGTGCGGGACTACAACCGCGGCCGGCAGAGCGGCATCGATGCGCTCGGCCGCGTGCACATGCCGCTGCCGATCGAACGTGCGCCGTTCCATGCGGTCCAGCTGCAGAGCTGGAACCTCACGAGCTATGCCGGCGTAGCAGTCGACGACCGGTTGCGCGTGGTCCGCACCGACGGCGCGCCCGTGCCGAACCTCTACGCTGCCGGGGAACTGCTCGGGATGGGCCAGTTGATGGGCCACGCAGTCTGCGGCGGCATGTCGGTGATGCCGGCGCTGGCGCTCGGTCGCCTGCTCGGCGCGGAGCTGGTCGACCTGCGTCGCAGCTGACGCTGCTCAGACGGCGACGGTCGCCGCGTCGTAGTCGTACAGCGTGCGCAGCTCCGCCATGCCCGCCCCGAGCCCCTTGACCTGCGCGGCCGGGTCGTCGGCAAAGTACAGCGCCGCACGCGAGCGCGACATCGCCAGGCCCGCCCTCAGCCGCGGCACGCGCGCGCGCTCGTAGCGCGCAATCGCGTCGTCCGGATCCGAGGCCACGGCCGCGGCACGCCCCAGAACCGCCGCATCTTCCAGCGCCGTGGCGGCGCCCTGCCCGGTGAACGGCGGCATTGCGTGCGCAGCGTCGCCGAGCAGCACGGCACGACCGCGCGACCAGGTACTCATCGCATCGCGGTCGAAGATGCCCCACTTGAACAGGCGGTCCGTCGGCGTCAGCTCGAGCAACTGGCGGGAGCCGGGTTCGAAGTCATGGAACTCCGCCAGCACTTCCTCGCGCGTCGATGGCACCGACCAGCCCTCGTCCATCCACGCGTCGCGCTGCGCCATCGCCACGTAGTTGATGAGCGTCCCGCCCCGCAGCGGATAGCGCATCAGCATGCGCCGCGGTCCAACCGTCATGCACAGCGGAGGGTCGAGCTGCGACGCCGGTGCCGCGTCGGCCGGCACCAGGCCGCGCCACGCGACATAACCGGTGAAACGCGGCCGGTCCGCGCCGAACAGCGCCGTGCGCGTGGTGGAACGCACGCCATCGGCGCCGATGAGCCAGTCGGCCTCGGCGCTGGAGCCGTCAGCGAACCGGGCACGCACGCCATCGGCGCGCGACTCCAGCTGCAGCAGCGCCTGCCCGGTGCGGATGCAATCCGGATCGAGCGCCCGCACCGCCTCGAGCAGCGCCGCATGCAGGTCCGCGCGGTGCACGTGATAGAGCGGCAGGCCATACTTCTCGCGGCTGCCGTCCTGCGCGAGGGTGACGAGCGTGGCGGCGGTAGCGAAGTGCTTGATGGCGCCCTTTGGCGGAGTGCTGCCGATGCGCTCCAGCGCTGCGCCGAGCCCGAGCTGTCGCAGCGCCTTGCCCGCGTTCGGCGTGATGCTCAGCCCCGCGCCGACCTCTGCGAGCTGCGGCACTGCCTCGTACAGCCGCACGCGCTGCCCGGCGCGCAGCAGGCCCAGCGCCGCGCCCAGGCCGCCGATGCCGGCGCCGATCACGATGACGTTGGACTGCTTCATCCGCGCGCCTCCGCGCGTCGCGCGCGCACCGGAATCGGGACATTGCACAGGTCGACGTACCCGGCAGGCTGCACATACCACTCGTCGCGCCGGTTGCGACGCGCCTCGACCACGCGCGCGAACGCCGCGCTGTCGGTGCGCAGCAGCTCCAGCTCGGCGCGCTCCGCCGGCGGCAGGTCCGTGCCGAAGCGCAGCGAGCGGATCGGCACGCGCTGGCCAGGTTGCCCATAGAAGCCCATCGACCCAGCGCCGCGCGGCAACGACGCCAGCCACTCCATGCCGGCAACGGCGCGACCCAGCACGGCGACGTTGCGATCGAGCTGGCGCGGAGCCTGGCCGATCACGGCGTACAGCTCCGCCGCATTGCCCGAGTCCGCCGCCACATCGCGGCCCACGGCCAGCGTGCCGTAGCAGTGCGCCAGCCAGATGCGGTTGGTCGCGCGATCGCCCGCGACCGCGAAGCCATCGACGAACCCGACCTGCGGCGCGAAGCCGTCGGGGTCGGGCAGCGGCGTGAAGCCCAGGTCAGCAGTCCATTCGCGCGTGAACTCCGGCGCCACTGTGGCCGCCGCGCTGCCGAGGCTGCGTTTCGCCGGCGATGCGCCTGACGACGCAGCGGCCCCCGACGACGCCGCGGGGCCCGACGGTGAAGCAGCCCCCGCCGGCACCGGACTGCCCCACTGCACGACGAAGTTGTCCTGCACGCGATCGACCGCGAGCCCGTCGAAATAGCGCTCCGCCACCAGCTTGCGCAGGTTCTCGAGATGCGCCGGCGCGAACCCCGACGCCAGTTCGAATACGACCCGGCCCGCGGGTAACTGCAGGTACAGAGAGCGCGCCGGATCCAGCGGCCGCCAGTCCGTGGCGCTCGAGCCGGCCAGGACCTCGCCCACCGAAGCCGCCACGCGCGGCGCGATCGAAATGCCCGTGGTCGGGAACAGCGGTTTGCCGTTCTCGCCGTTCAGGATGTCCTGGATGCCGAATGCGGCCGGCGAGAGCAGGTACGTCATGTCGGGGCGGAGCTTCTGCTTGAACGCTGCGCTCTCGAACACGCAGTCCTCGGACCTGACACGCGCCACGAAGTCCCGCGGCTTGTCGCCGCGCGACCAGCGGATCGCGCAGGTCTCGGCGGGAAAGTTCATCAGCTCGCTCTGCTGCAGGGAGCGCTGCCGCTGCGGATCGCGCTCCAGGTTCGATCCGGGCGTGGTCGACAGGTAGACCCAGGAACGCATCGAATTGCGTACGCGCTGCGGGTGCCTGTCGAACGCGTAGATCTTCTGCTGGAACGGCTGCGTGGAATCAAAGCCATCGCGCGCCAGCAGGTGATAGAAGACGAGGTCGCTGCCGAACTGCGGCGCGTCGATGCGCGCGATCTTGTGGTGCAGCTTGAGGCTGGCCCCGGTGCGCGGGTCGCTGGTCTCGCCGACGTAGCGGCCCGGCAGCAGTTCGACGATCTCGGCCAGCTCCCGCTCGAGATCGTCGGCACCGGTGGCCGCCGCACCCGCCGATCCGGCCGCCGGGAGCAGGCCGACCGCGGAGAGGATGCAGGCCGCAACGAGTGTTTTCATGGGCGCGCATTGTACCTGCGCCGCGGCGTGCGGCCGCTTGGAAACGCCCGCACATCGGGTACGATGAAAGCATGAATACGGTTATCGATCGTTTGCGCCGCGCTTGTGCGCTCGGGGTGTTCGGCCTCGTGGCTGGATCATTGGTTCAGGCCGCGGACACCGGTCCGGTGGCTGGCAAGAACGCCATTGTGTTCGGCGGTTCTGGCCAGCTCGGCTCCGAGGTGGCGCGCGAGTTGATCGCCGCCGGCTACAAGGTCACGGTGTTCATCCGTCCCAGTTCCAGCCGTGCGCGCCTCGCCGGCCTGCCGGTGACGCTGGTCGAAGGCAACGTGCTGGTGGATGCGGACGTGCAGCGTGCGATGCAATCGCAGCGCTTCCGGCTGGTGGTGGACGCGCTCGGCCGCAGCGAGAACGACGTCAGCTTCTTCGCCACCAGCGGCCAGAACATCGCCCGCTTGAGCAAGGCGACCGGCGTCGCGCACATCGTGCTGCACAGCTCCGTCGGCGTCGGCAACAGCCGCGCTGCCTATCCACCGCAGTTGCTGGGCCGCATGGAGAAGCTGTTCGCGGCCAAGGGCGCTGGCGAGCAGGCCATGATCGACAGCGGCATTCCGTACACCATCATTCGCAACGCGGTGCTGCGCGAGCTCGCGCCGGGGGCGGAGGATCGCGCCCGCCTCACCGAGGACCAGATGACGTTCGGCGTGGTCTCACGGCGCGGTCTGGCGCGCCTGACGCGCGAGTGCGCGGAGAACAAGGCGTGCGCCAACCGCATCTATCACGGCATCGATGCCGGGATGAAGATGTAGCGCGGCGTCGCGCATTATTGACACCGCCCTGACACCACGCCCGCTGCCACCATGAACATCGACGCCCGCCGCAAGGCCGCTGCCGGCCAGCTCATCGCACCGCTTGCCGCCGGCAAGCGTGACGCCGCCGTGCGCGTCGGCCGCGAGACCCAGGGCCGCGCGGGCAAGGGCGTCACCGTGATCACCGGCCTGCCGCTCGCACCGCCCCAGCTGGAAGAACTCGCCAAGGCGCTGAAGAAGCGCTGCGGCTGCGGCGGCACGGTGCGCGGCGACAAGATCGAGATCCAGGGCGACCACCGCGACACGCTGGTGGCCGAGCTCGGCAAGCTCGGCTACACCGCCAAGCGCGCCGGCGGCTGAACGGAGCCTCCAGGCCCGTTCGCCGGCCGCGTCGCGTCCGGAGCCATCCCCGGTTGTCAGGGGCACCCTCAGTTGTTAGGCGCCCCCGCACTGACCCAGGCCCGGATCCGCGAGATCGTCGTCGCATCCAGGAACGGTCCGCCGAGCGGCATCCTGCCACCGACCGCCGCCGTGCCTTCGATCTTCTGGACGAGGTAGCTGTTGGCCGGGTCGCCCGGCACGATGCGCCGCAGTGCCGGCACCTCGGTGCTGGCCACGTTGACGATGCGCGCGAACGCGGACGCGCTGAGATCGAGCCCCGCCGGCGGACTGCTGCCCGCGTGGCACCCGGACACGGCGCAGTTGGTATTGAACACCTGCCCCTGGATCTCGGCGAACTTGAAGGCCGCGACGCCGCCGGCATTCGTCACCGAGGTGGTCCGCAATGCCGACGTGCCGATATTGCCGGCCGCATCCAGCGCCTGGGCATCGATGCTCGCGACGCCGTTCGCCACGCTCGCGGAGTTCCAGTCGAAGCTGTACGGCGCGGTGCTGGAGCTGCCGACGATCGCGCCGTTGACACGCCAGCGCACCAGCGTGACGCCAACCGCGTCGGTCGCCGTCGCAGTCAGCGTGACCACGCCGGTCGACGTTGCCGGCACGGTGCCGATGGTCACGGTCGGCGGCGTGGCGTCGCCGCTCGGTGCGGCGGCGGCAGGCAATGCGCCGGCGTTGATCCAGGCCTTGATGCCATCGACCAGGCCCTGCGGCAGTGGCGCGCGAGCGTTCGGCATGCGCTGCCCGACGATGCCAGGGGTACCCTCGAGCTTGCGGATCAGGTAACTGGCAGGCGCGTCGCCCGGGTTGACGCGCTGCACGGTCGGCGCCTCCATGGCATTGACAGCGACCAGCGCGGCGAACGCGTTTGCCGCTTCGAGGTTGAGCCCTTGAGGCGGCGTGGCCCCGGAGTGGCAGCCTGACAGCGCACAGCTCGCGTTGAACACGCGCAGCTGGATGTCGGCGAACTGCAGCGGGAACACACCGGGCAGTTCCAGCTGGCCGCGTACCTCGCCACCCGGATTCGCGGGCGTATGCACGTTGACGTACAAGCCACCGCTGCGCCACGCGGCGAGCTGCGCGTCGGTCAACGTGACGGCGCTGGCGAACCAGCGCGGCGAGGCAGGGTCCTTGGCCAGGTCGATCGCAATCGGCCCGGCCGCGCCGCGCGCACCGGTGTGGATGTGCGCAACTGTCGCGGTGTCCAGCCCGGTCGTGTTGACGTGAATCGTCAGCCTGCGGGTGGTGAGGTTCACGGTGGTCGAGGCGCGCGCGCTCGCGGTGGTGACGACCGCCGGAACTTCCTGTGCGCCGGTGAGTGCCGCGATGCCCAACTGCACGTTCGGCGGCAGGATCTGTCCGCGAATCAGTCCCGCCGGAGCCGCAGGCGTGTGCACGTTGGCGTAGAGGCCACCATCCTGCAGGCTCGCGATCTGCGGCGCCGTGAGGGTGCCGCCGTTGGAGCGCCACAATCCGAGGTTGGTGGCATCGCGCTCGAGGTTCAGGATGATCGGCCCGTTGAGGCCCGCGAAACCCTCATGCAGATGCGCGCCCACGGCGTCGTTGAAACCCGAACCATTGACGCGCGCGTCGGTTGCACCGCTGGCCGTATTGACGGTAACCGCCACCGTCGCCTTCGCCGCAGTGATGCGCGGCGCGGGCACTTCCTGCTCGCCGTTGACCCGACCGAACAGCACGACATAGCCCGGCGGAGCCACCTGCCCGCGGATCTCGCCACCCGGGTTCGCCGGCGTATGCACGTTGAAATAGGTTCCGGCGGTCTGCAACGCGTCGAAGTCCGCCTGGGTCAGCGTGACGTTCGACGCGAACCAGCGTGTCGCGACGTTCGGGTCGCGCGTGAAACCGACCGCAACCGGGCCGTTGCTGCCGGCCGCGCCGCGGTGCAGATGCGCCTGTATGGCGTCGTCGACGCCAGTGGTGTTGACGTAGAACTGCGCCAGGCGCGTCACCGTGTTGAGCGTGAGTGCGCCCCGGCCCGTGGCTGCCGTCGGCACTTCCACCAGCTCCTGCAGGCCAGAGAGATCCGCGAAGTACACCACGGTGCTCGCCGGCAGCAGCTGCGCGCGCAGCTCGCCGCCCGGGAACTGCGCGGAATGCACATTGAAGTACAGCGCGCCGGCGAGCAGCCGATCGACCTGCGCGGCCGTCAGCGCCCCACCGTTCGGCGCGTTCCATCGGTTCGGCGTAATGCCATCGGCATTGAAGCCGACCAGCACCGGACCGGTCGTGCCTGCGAAACCGTCGTGGATATGGGTCTGCGTCGACGTGAAACCGGCGACCGTGACGCTGCCGGTGACGGCACCCGTTGCGATGTTGACCGTGATGGTGCCGGTGCCCGTGCCGGCGGAGGCGGTGACCGGAACTTCCTGCGAGCCCGTCGGGCTCACGGTGAACGGCAGGAGATTGCGCACGGTGACGTTGGCCGCGGCGGACGTGCCGCGATTGTCCAGCGCATCGCGCGCCACCACGGTGATCACGTGCGCGCCGTCGTTGACGCTGCCTGAGTTCCAGGTGAGCGTGTAGGGCGGCGCAGTGCGATTGCCGATCGACGCGCCGTCGACCAGGAATTCGACACTGGTGACGGCGACGTTGTCGGTGGCGTCAGCCGTGAGGGTGACGGTACGACTGACCGTCGCGGGCAAGGTCTGCAGGCTCGCGGCTGGCGCGGTCTTGTCTTCCTCGCCGTGGCAACTCATCAGCACGCCGCAAGCGGCGGCCAGCGCGAACAGCCGCAACGAAGTCCGCGGATTGGGTCGCATGGTCATCTTGTTGTCCCCTGAGGCGTGCCTGGTTCTCGTCCGAATGAGTGCCCCGCCGGTGCGCTGCGGTTCATTGCGAATCGCATGAACCTTTTCCCGTGGCCCTGGCACTCAGAGGAACAACGACTCGCAACAACAGGGGACGCGACATGGCTCCGGTCAATACAAGCCGGCGACGCGCTCGGCGCGCGCCCGCGCTGAGCACGCTTGCGCTCGGCATCGGCACCACGCTGCTCGCCAGCTGCACGGCCGGCGAAGGTACGGGGCTGGATGCGAACGGCCGCCCGCCCGGCGAGTCAGGCGCCGGCCAGCCGCCCCCCGCCGCCGGAGCCAACGACTTCCGCGCGATCCAGGACACCATCCTCACGCCCATCTGCACGGCCTGCCACGCCGGTGCGTCGGCGCCGCTGGGGTTGCGGCTCGACAGCGCCAACAGCTATGCGGCACTCGTCAACGTCGCCTCGGTCCAGGTGTCGTCGCTGCGCCGGGTCCTGCCGGGCGACCCTGGCAACAGCTACCTGGTCCAGAAGATGGAAGGACGCGCCGCGGTCGGTTCGCGCATGCCGCTGGGCGGCCCGCCGCTGACCCAGGCCAGCATCGACCTGGTGCGCGCCTGGATTGCCGCGGGAGCGCGGCCGCCCGCCACTGCGCAGGCGCCGCAGAAACTGCTGGTCGTCAGTTCGACGATTCCCGCGACCGGCGAGATCGCGGTGCAGGCGGTACGTGAAATCACGGTCGTCTTCAACGACGCGGTGGACGCGTCGCTGGTCGGCATCGGCGGCGCCGTGCAGCTGATCGACGAACGCACCGGGGCTGCGGTTGCGCTGCAATCCATCAGCGTGCAGCCGGGCAACGCCACTGTGCTCAAGCTGCGTACCGCTGCGGTACTGGCACCGGGCAGCTACGAGCTGCAGCTGCGCGGCCAGGGTTCCCCTGCGCTTGCCAGCGTCGACGGCCACGTGCTCGACGGCGACGCCGACGGCCGCGCCGGTGGCGACTTCAGCGCGGCTTTCCTCGTGGTTCCTGCTCCCGCCTCTGGAGGCTCGCCATGACCCGGTCGCGTCGCATCCTCGCTTCTCTGGTCGCCGTCGTCGGCACGATCGGATTGTTGTCAGCGCCGGGTACCGCGCGCGCCGAGCCCTACCTTGCAGTCCAGATGGGCTTCAAGTGCGCGCAGTGTCATGTCAACCCCACGGGCGGAGGGTTGCGCAACATCTTCGGCAACGCCTGGGCACAAACCCAGCTCGCGACCAGGCGACTCGGCCCCGAGGACGACCTCTGGAACGGCATGCTCGGCAAATACCTCGCCATCGGCGGCAACCTGCGCGGCAACTACGCGACCACGCGCGTACCCGACCAGGCGACGACCAACGGTTTCGACCTGCAGGAAGCACGGATCTACCTCGACGCCGCGGTGATTCCGAACCGCCTTTCGATCTACCTCGACGAGCGCGTCGGCCCGGGCAATGCACAGGAGCAGGAGGCCAATGTGCGCCTGTGGCTGCGCGAGGGCAGCGTGTACCTCAAGGCGGGCCAGTTCTACCTGCCGTTCGGCTGGCGGCTCGAGGATGACAACGCCTATGTGCGCCAGCTGTCCGGCATCAACATGCAGACGCCGGACCGGGGCGTGGAGATCGGTCTCGAGCAGGGCCAGTGGAGCGCACAGCTCTCGGTCAGCAACGGCACCGCCGGCGGACCGGAGGTCGACGACGGCAAGCAGATCTCGACGCGCGTCGAATACGTGCCGGGCAACTGGCGCATCGGCGCGAGCGCGACCGTCAACAATGCCGATGCCGGCGACCGGACCGGCCTCGGCCTGTTCGGCGGGCTGCACTGGCGCGAGTTCGCGCTGCTCGGCGAGGTCGACTACTTCGACGACGATGGTCTCGGCAGCAACGGGCGCAAGCTGCTGGCGTCGTTCGTCGAAGCGAACTGGCGGGTCCGCCAGGGCCACAACGTCAAGCTCAGCTACGAGTGGTTCGAACCGGACCGCGACGTCGACGAGGACGAGCAGACCCGCACCAGCCTGCTGTACGAGTGGTCACCGTTCGAGTTCGTGCAGGCGCGCTTCGGGTTCCGCTACTTCCATGGAATTCCGCAGAACGACCTGCAGAATCGCAGCGAGGCATTCGTGCAGTTGCACGGCTACTTCTGACGGGCAGCGGGCTCGCGCGCGGCCTGCATCGCGAAGTCGGCATTGATCTCCGCCTCGTGCGCGCCGCGCGCGACACTCGTGCGCAGCAGCAGCTCGCCCATATCTGCGGCCGGCTGTCGCAGGGACCCGGGCACTGCCGGGCCTTCGAGCAACAGGGCGGCGACGCCCGATACCAGCGCCGTCGACATGGAAACGCCCGACACGTAGTCGTAGCGACCGCCTGGAGCCAGCGTCAGCACGGCGTGCCCGGGCGCGGCGATCCGCCGCGGCTGCGGCCCCGCGGAAACGCCCCCGAAAGTCGCGGCGACGGTATCTGAGTCGACGACTGCGACCACGCCCGGCACACTGCCCGGAAAGGACTCCGCCGTCGCAGCAGTCTGCTCGCGCGGCGCGGCCCCGACGACCGTCATGCCGCGCGCCAGCGCATTGCCCAACAGCCGCGCCAGCAGCGGATCGGCGGGCCCGGTAAGGCTCAGGTTGATCAGTTGAACGCGGCGCTCGATCGCGGCTTCGATCGCACCGGCGAGCGTCAGGCTGTTGCAGACGGCCGTGCCCGCGGCGTCGACTTCCCAGCAGGCCTTGAGCGCGATCAGGCGTGCCTGCGGCGCGACCCCGACGATGCCGGCGCCGTTGTGCGCATTCGCGGCGATCGCGCCCGCCACGGCCGTACCGTGCCGGTCGCGCCGGAAGCGCTCGCGATCCGAGTCGACGAAGTTCGCGACCGCCTCGATGCGCCCCGCAAGGTCAGGATGCGCGTCGTCGAGCCCGGTGTCGATGACGGCGACCCGCACGCCGCGCCCGGAAGCCCAGCGCTGCGCCTCCGGAACGCCGATGCGTGCAGTCGCCCGCTGCAGCCCCTGGTAGGGATCGCGCGACGACGGCGCATCCGGGTCCTGCTGCAGCGTGCGGAACTGCTGCATCGGCTGCACCGACTCGACGCGACGGTCGGCCCGCAGGCGTTGCAGCAGAGTGTCGCGCGCCGTGGCGTCGCTGGCGCTGAAGACCACGCAATGCACGCCCAGCGTGTCGATGTACCAGTCGGTGACGGGCGTGAGCCCGTAGTCCTTGCCGAGCTGCCGCACCACGCGCAGCGCATAGGCCGAACCGCGATAACCGAGCCGCCCCGGCGGCAGCGTCGGGGTCGCACCAGCCTCGATCGACAGCGCTGCGCGCGAGTCGCGAATCGTCACCACCAGTTGCCGCGCGGCATCGGCGCGCTGCAATGGCGACAGCGGCGCCGCGGACGCGGGCGCACGCGGCGCAAGCTGCGCCGGCGCGGCGGCACAGCCAACGACCGCGAGGCCTGCGGCCAGCACGCCGCCGACGCGCCAGGTTGCATGCCCGGTTGTTCGCAACGCCTTCAACTCCCATGCCGCGCGCTCAGCGCGCGACCTCTTCGGCCAGCAACACCCCGCGTCGCACGCGCAGTGCCTGCATCGCGGCGCCTGCACTGCGGTCCTTATCCAGCGCAAGTGTATACACCTGCTCGGCGGATGGTCCCTCGACGACCACGGCTCCCACCTCGGCCGCGAGGCGCCTGACCTCGGTGACAGGCAGATCCACCGCCACCACCAACCTCAACAGCACCCGGTCCGCAGCGTTCGTGATCGTGCGGGGTGCATCGGCGACGGTGCGATACACCGGCTCGGCCCGCTGCGTCTCCCGCACGACCAGCACCAGGGCGATCAGCACCAGCGCAGCGGCCTGCGCGCCGACGATCATCCAGAGCCGACGCACCCGCAAGCCCGGCGAGCGGCGTACCGACGCCTGGCTGACGCTCGGCGCCGAGCCGGGGGCCGGCTCGAGCTGCGGCGCAAATCGCTCCCACGCCGCCTGCGCCTCGGCTGCCGCCGGCTGGCCGGCGCCGTCCGCCGTGGCACGCACGGTGTCGTGCAACTGCGTTTCGAACGACGCCCGCTGCCGGCAGCCCGCGCAGCGCTCCAGGTGCTGTGCAACGACAGCACGGTCCGCGGCCGGCAGCGTGCCGTTGACGAACCACGGCAAAGCAGCGTCGACCCGCGCGCAGTCCGCCGGCGCATCGCTCAGGCCGTCGGCCAGTGTTTCACTCATGTCGATCCTCGTCGTGTCACGTTGCCTGTTCCTCCGCCCGATACGGCCGCATGGGGCGTCGCATGCTCGAGCAAGTGTCGCTGCAGGCGGATGCGCGCGTGGTGCAGCCGGGTCTTGACGGTACCGACGGGACAATCCGCAATCAGCGCAATCTCCTCGCAGGACTCGCCCAGGAAATACGCCAGTTCGAGCGTCAACCGGTGCTCCGGCGACAGCCCGTCGAGCGCATGCTCGATCCAGTCCTGCACCTCGACCGTCGCGGCGACCGGGTCCACCGCCGGCGCGGACTCGCGTCCGTCGACGGCCTCACGCTCGAAACCCACCGCTGGCAACCGGCGCTTGCGCGCGGCCAGCGCCTTCAGCGCGCGACGATAGGCAATGCCGATGATCCA
This sequence comes from Gammaproteobacteria bacterium, assembly GCA_031431655.1. Lineage (GTDB taxonomy): Bacteria > Pseudomonadota > Gammaproteobacteria > Steroidobacterales > Steroidobacteraceae > UBA964. Next base: position 13,227 of record JANPDV010000031.1, read on the forward strand.
CGTGGACACGCGCGACTCGCCGCGAAAAGCCGCCGCGCCCCGCCACACCATCAGCATCGTGTCGTTGACGACCTCCTCGGCCAGCCCCGAGTCCCGGGTCATGCGCAGCACGAAGCGGAACAGCCGCGGGTAATACGCCAGATACAGCGAGCGCAACGCGCGCCGATCCCCCGCAGCCACTGCAGCAAGCTGCGCCGCCTCGTCGTCGGGCTGGGGAGATTCTGTCAAGTGATCGGCCAGGCTGCGCGGTCCGGTTCCTCAAGGCTTACAGCACATGAGTACCACCGGGAGCCCCGGCGGTTCAATGCGAATCCGGTCCGGCTCGCCTGAAGCAGCGCGCGAACAGCAGGTCTACCGCAGCCGTACCGCCAGCGTGGCGACAACCCGGTCGTCGGTGGCTTCGCGACTGAACAGGCTGCGCGCGGTGCTGTCGACGCCGATGTAGCTGATCGCCAGGCTGAAGCGCGCGCGGCTTGCAACGATGCCTGCACTCCAGAAGTAGTAGCCGCGCCCCGGTCCGGCGGACAGATCGTAGTAGCCGATGCCCGCGGCGCACTCCAGCCCGGCCCGCAACGGCAGCGTGCCCTGCAACTCGCCGGTCCAGGTGGCGAACTCGCGCGCCGGACCGCGCCGCGAGAAGATGGAGTAGTCCGGTGAATACTGCAGGCGCGCGCGCAGCGCCTCGCGCCATGACAACTGCAGCGTCGCCTCGGTGTAGTCGTACGGCAGCACCGGCGAGTTCTGCCAGAAGTCGTAGCGCGACAGAGAGCCATCAACGGCCCAGTCGTCATCGACGCGCCAGCGCTTGCCCAGGTAGAGGCCCAGCTCGCGCGACGGGCCCGGACCGGCGTTCAGGTTCATCGTCGACGCACCCGCGGAGATCACCCAGCCCTGCGGCAGGGTGTAGCCGACCTGCGCCTTGATGATCGGTTCGCGGCGTGATCGACCAAGACCATGCACGACGTACTCGCTCGCAACGGCGACCGACGCGCCCCAGCCGCCGGGTTCGGTCACCGCCGCTGGATCGATGCCGCCGAATCGGGGGTCCGGAGGCGGCTGCGAACTGGTCTGGGCGGCCACCCCCGCAGACGCCAGCGCCAGACAAATGCTCCACCGGGCCAGCCGCCATGCGTCCGGCCAGGCTGTTTGCGTGACCGGACTCACCCGCCTCCGGCGCGTGCGGCAGCAGACCCCGCGGCGTCGCTCGAGTCGAGCTCGGCCCAACGCGCGTACGCCGCATCGATCTCGGGGACCAGCGCGGCGAACCGCGCCAGGGCGGCGCGGACCTCGTCGGGCGGGCGGGCATAGAACGCCGTGTCGTTCATCGCGGCTTCCAGTGTACTGCGCTCGGCCTCCAGTGCCTCTATGCGCGCCGGCAGCTGCTCGAGCTCGCGCTGTTCCTTGAACGAGCGCTTGCGGCGCGGTGCGGCCGTCACCGGTGCGGCCGCCGCGGCGGCGGCGCCAGCCGGCGCAGCATCCGCCGACGCAGTGCCGCCACGACCGCGCGCGGTCTCGTTCCTGGCGTTGCGCGCCGCGGCGGCGCGCTCGCGGTAGCGCTCCCAGTCCGACCAGCCGCCGACGAAGTCCTGCACGCCGCCATTGCCGTCCAGCACCAGCAGGCTGGTCACCACGCGATCGAGGAAGGCGCGGTCGTGGCTGACCAGCAGCAGGGTGCCGGCGAATCCCGCGACCAGCTCCTCCAGCAGCTCGAGCGTGTCGATGTCGAGATCGTTGGTCGGCTCGTCCAGCACCAGCAGGTTCGCTGTCTTCGTGAACAGGCGCGCGAGCAGCAGCCGGTTGCGCTCGCCGCCGGACAGCGCGCTGGCCGGTGTGCGGATCTGGTCGGGCCGGAACAGGAAGTCGCGCAGATAGCTGGAAACATGCTGGCTCTGCCCGCCGACGATCACGAAGTCGTTCTTCGAGGTGACGTTCTCCATCACCGAAGCGTCGAGGTCGAGCTGCTCGCGCTGCTGGTCGTAGTAGGCCGTCTCCAGCCGCGCGCCGCGACGCACCCGCCCGGAGGTGGGTTCGAGTTGCCCCAGCAGCAGGCGGATCAGCGTGCTCTTGCCGGCGCCGTTGGGCCCGACGATGCCGATGCGCTCGCCGCGATGGATACGCGCGGAAAACCGCCGGATGACCGCGCGGCCGTCGAACTCGACGCTCGCATCCTCGGCCTCGAACACCAGCTGCGCCGAGGCCTCCGCCTCGTGCAGCGTCAGGTCCGCACGGCCGATGCGGTCGCGCCGGTCGCGCCGCTCGGAGCGCATGGCCTTGAGCTCGCGCACCCGGCCCTCGTTGCGCGTGCGGCGCGCCTCCACGCCCTTGCGGATCCAGACCTCTTCCTGCGCCAGCCGCCGGTCGAAGTCCGCGTTGGCCTTGGCTTCGATCTCGAGCTGCAGCGCCTTCTTGGCCGCGTAGTCGTCGTAGTTGCCCGGCCAGGACGACAGCTGGCCGCGGTCCAGCTCGATCACGCGCGTGGCCAGCGCATTGACGAACGCGCGGTCGTGGCTGACGAACAGCAGTGCCCCGCGGAACTCGCGCATCACCTGCTCCAGCCACTCGATGGTGGTGATGTCCAGGTGATTGGTGGGCTCATCCAGCAGCAGGATGTCCGGCTCGGCCACCAGCGCCCGCCCCAGCAGCACGCGCCGTCGCCAGCCGCCCGACAGCTCCGACACGCGCGCCTCCTCGGGCAACGCGAGCCGCGAGATCACGGTGTCGATGCGCGGCGCGTGTTCCCAGCTCTCGCCGTGATCGTCGGCCAGGCCCGCCGCAACCACGTCGCGCACGCGGCGCGTGTCGGCCTCGTCGAGGTCCTGCTGCAGGAACGCCACGCGGGCGCCCGGTCGCACCCAGACTTCGCCCGCATCGGCGTGCAGCGGCTCGCCGTTCGCGGTAGCGACGCCCCCCGCGCCGGCGACGAGTTTCAGCAACGAGGACTTGCCCTCGCCGTTGCGGCCGACCACGCAGACGCGCTCCCGGTCGGCCACCTGCAGCGACACGTGGTCCAGCAGCGGCCGGGAACCGAAGGCGAGCGAGACGTCGTTGAGGCGCAATTGCATGGGCGGCGCAGTCTACGCGAGCGGCATGCACTGGGGGCCGGGTCTGCCCGGCACACCGGCGGTAACGGCGGGTAGACTAGTGCGCTCGCCTTGTCCTGGAATACCGCGATGCGGACCCTGCTGCTCCTGATCGGTTTCGGCGCGCTCGCCCTGGTTGTACTGAACCTGTGGCGCCGCCGCAGGAATGAGCCCACTGGCGCGGCGCCGCCGCGGGCTCCGGAGGCGCCGCGCGCCCTGCCCGCGCAGTTGCCTGCCCCCGACGCCTCGATCGATACGCTGGCCGCCGTGCAACAGGCCTTGCATGCGCTTGCCTTCGATGTCGAGCGCATTGGCGATCGCGTGCCCACCGCCGAGATCCCGCTGATCACGCGCGTGCTCGACACCCTGGAGAACTCGCTCGACGAACCCCGCTACATGCCACGCCGCCCGAGCGTACTGCCGGAACTGATGCGCGCCACCGCCAACGAGGAAAGCTCGCGACGCGAACTCGCGGGCATCGTCGCGCGCGACCCGACGCTCGCCGGCGAGCTGCTGAAACTGGCCAACAGCGTGTTCTACCGCCCCTCGCCTCAGCCGATCGAAAGCGTGGACCGCGCGATCGCCCAGCTCGGCACCAACGGCATGCGCGCGCTGGTGGCCGCGGCGCTGCTGCAACCCGTGTTCCGGATTCCGAACGTGCAGGCCCGGATGAAGCGCTTTCCACTGGTCACCTGGGACCATGCCTTCACCGGCGGCATGGCGGCCGAGACCAGCGCCGCGCTGATCGAGAGCGAAGACCCGTTCGCCGCCCAGCTGCTCGCGCTGCTCCACGGCCTCGGCAGCATCGTGGTGTTCCGCGTCGCCTCCGACATCTACGCCGCGGCCGGCAGCGCCGGCTCACCCGAAGCGTTCGCGATGCTGATAGACCGCCAGGCCGCGCCGGTGGCGCGCCGCATCGCCACCAGCTGGCAGCTCTCCGAACGGATGATCCTGGCATTGAACGACCAGAGCATCGTCAGCAGCGGCGCCGCCGGCCTCGACGCGCTCACGCCGCTGGGGCGCTGCCTGGCTCGCGGCCGCATGCTGGGGGCACTGGCGCTGCTGGCTGACGCAAAACGCATCGACGCGACGGCCGCCAAGACGAGCGCGCTGGCGCTCGGCGTGCCCGCGTCGCTGGTGGATCGAGTGTGGCTGCGGCTGCAGCGCTGAGTTAAGACGATCCGTGCGCAAATCGGTGGCCGCGCCACTGCGCAGCGGCCAGCACGGTCGCCGGGCATCACCTCGGCATTGGCCTTGAAGCTGTCGGGGAAGAGGGTCGCGCTGAACGCCGCATGCGGCGCCAGCGCGAGCCGCCCCACGGCGCCCTGTTGCGGAAAATGCCGATAGACATCGTGCAGTTTTCGCCGGGCGGGGGAGCATCCAATCAACGTGCGTCTGTCAGAACGCGGTAGTCACGAGCTGCAGTGAGTCTATTGCGATGCGCGGCGAACGACAAGACATGAACTCGACACGTGCATGCGAACCGTTCGCCGCGGCCTACGGTCCCGCGACAGCGCCGAACGCCGAACGCCAGGAATCCACCTGCGGCTGCGCGGCGTTCAGGATCACCATGGTCTTGTTGCGTGCTGCCGGGTCGACCAGCGCCTGCACGGCCACCGCCGCCACATCCGCGCGCGCGATCATCGCCGAGATCGGCGGGTCGCCGGCCACCAGCGCGATGCCCATCTGGCCCGGCGGCTTGTCCCACAGCCCCACCGGCCGCAGCACCGTGTAGGGAACACCGCTGGCTCGCAGCGCGTCCTCGCCTTTCAGCTTGCTGGTCATCACGTCGTACATCAGCTTGGCAAAGCGCTCCTCGCCCGGTGGCTTGGTGCGCGTCACGCCCGCCGACGACACCAGCACGACGCTCTTCAGGCCCGCCGCCTTCGCCTCGGCCGCGAGCTGCGCCACGCCGGCGTTGTCCACCAGCGAAGGCGTATTGGCGGGGTCGCGGAAACTGTTGGAGCCCATTGCGATTACCATGCGGTCCGCGCCCTTCGCGATGCCCTTGAGACTGGCCGCGTCCCTGGCGTCGGCAGCGATCCACTCCACGTCCGGCATCTGCGCACGCGCCTCGTCGACCTTGCGCGAGAACGCCCGCACCTTGACTCCCTGCTCGCGCAGCAGCTGCACCACCACCTTGCCGGTGCGGCCAGTGGCGCCGGCCACCACGACCGTCTCGCCCTTCATCGACGGCAGCACGGGCGGCGGCTTTGGTGCGCCTTCCTGCGCCCAGGCGGGCACGGCCAGCAGCAATGAAGCCATGAGCAACGAGATGCGATTGAGCATGAGCAGACCCTCCGTATACCGCTAGCGTAGCGCCAATGGCGTTTGGTTTGGTGACTTGGGGAATCGCCGAGCCAGGCGCCGCGCCTGCACAGGTCGCGGCGCGATCATCCACGGACCATCTCCAGTCCGACGGCGCGTGCCGGG
>JANPDV010000032.1:0-4276 GCA_031431655.1 Gammaproteobacteria bacterium
TACTTCATCAGGTCGAACGGCGTGATCTCGATGTAGGCGTTGACGATGCCAGGGGCATCGGGGCCGACGTCGATGCCGTGCCAGGGGTGGGGGCGGAACAGGCTTGCTTTTTCGGTCAAGGCGGGTCCTCTTCGGCTCCACAGCAGGTTTATACATCCCAGCCGAGGAATCCGTGAGGTATTCCGCGCTACGTTCTCGGCGGCGCTGCGTTGACAAGCCGCGTACGGCTCACCGATCCTCGCTCAGCGTCCCACGGAGCAAGAGGTGGACATGTTGGGCAGGACCTGCGCGAAGGCTGGAGTTGCGGCAGTGTTGGTGTTCACCGGCTGCACTGCAATGGCTGCGCCGCCAGGTGCGCCGGCCCCGACCGCCTCGACCGCGCCGGAGCTGGGTTACACATCGGCATGGCAGGGCTACCGGGCCTGGTCCGACGCCACCCCCCCCGGATGGCGCACCAGCAACGAGACGGTGGCGCGGGTCGGCGGCTGGCGCGCCTACCTGCGCCAGGTCCGTGAAGCGGCCGCGCCGAAGACCGAAACGGGCCAATGATCCAGCGTCGCTCCGCACGATGCGTCGCCACGCTCGGCGCCGTGTGGGTCGCCACGGTTCTGACCGGTTGCGTCGGCGCCGACCTCTCGCGCTCGATGACCGAGGTCAATTCCTCGCTGGCCGGTTTCACGGCCGGTGACCTCGCGCTGGCGACCACCGAGGCCCAGCGCCGCGCGATGCGCGAGACGTCCACGGCGCTGCTGGCCAAGCCCCTGGACCAGGCCGCCGCCGTGCGGGTCGCGCTGCTGCACAGCGCGGAAATGCAGGCGATGCTGGCCAACGCATGGGCCGACGAGGCCGACGCCGCCCAGGCCGGCCGGATTCCGAACCCGATCTTCACGTTCGAACGTACCGCCACGGACACCGTTGTCGACTACGACCGGCTGCTCAGCATCGGACTGCTCGACCTGCTGCTGCTGCCGCAGCGCCAGGCAATGGCGCGCAGCCGTACGCAGGGCGCCAGGCTGATGCTGGCGACGCGCGTGGTGGAGCGCGTCACCCAGGTGCGCGAGGCCTGGGTGCGCGCGATCGCCGCACGGCAACAGGTGGTGTTCGCGCGGCGCGTGCGTGATGCGGCCGACGCCAGCGCGGAGCTCGCCGAGCGCATGCAGGCCGCGGGCAATTTCAATCGGCTGGAGCGCGCGCGCCAGCAGGCGTTCTACGCCGACGCCGTGGCGCAACTGGCGAGCCGCGAGCACGCGGCGCTTGCGGCGCGCGAAGCCCTGGTGCGACTGCTCGGCCTCGACGGCGACGAGGCAACCGGCCTGCAGCTCGCGGATCGCCTGCCCGACCTGCCCGCTGAGCCGAGCAGCGGTGAGTCCGTCAGCGCCGCCGCCGCGCGCCAGCGACTGGACGTGCAGCTGGCTCGCGCCCGCTTCGATGCGGCCATCGGCGCGCGTCGGCTGGGTCGTGCGTCGAGTTTCGTCGACGTCGAAGCCGGCGCCCGTCGCGGCACCGAGGTTGCGCGCGACGACGGCGACCGGGAGGATTTCGACGGCTATGAACTGGAAATCCGGCTGCCGCTGTTCGACTGGGGTGGCATGGCGCGGACGAAAGTGGGCGCGCGGGCCCTGGCCGCCGGCAGCGAGGTCGAGGCCAGCTTGCTCGCCGCGGACTCGCGGCTGCGCGAAGCGTATTCCGCGTATCGCACTGCATTCGATCTCGCCCGTCACTATCGCGATGAAGTCGTGCCGCTGCGCAAGACCATCTCGGACGAGAACCTGCTGCGCTACAACGGCATGCTGATCGGCGTGTTCGAACTGCTCGCCGATGCGCGTGACCAGGCGGTCAGTGTGATGGCGGCGATCGACGCCGAGCAGCAGTTCTGGATCGCGGAGGCCGCCCTGCGCGCTACAACGGTCGGCGTGCCCACGGGCGACGGCATGGTGCTGGGTGCGGGCGGCGCCGGCGGTGGCGACGCGGGAGGCGGGCATTGAACGCGCGGCGGGTCGTGCAGCCCCAAACCGCGAGTCCCAAGGACGGGTGACATGAGGAATCGAAGACAGATGCTGGGACTGGCGGGGGCGATTGGCGGCGCCGTGGCCGGCGCGTCCGTGGCGCGCGCTGCGCTCGCGGCGCTGCCTGAGCCCACGCTTCAGGAGAGCGCCGCGACCATGCCACCGCTGGAGCCCGCGTCGGGGCGCCCTTACCGTCCGGTTGTCACCCTGAACGGCTGGACCCTGCCATGGCGGATGCGCAATGGCGTCAAGGAGTTCCATCTGGTGGCGGAGCCCGTGGTGCGGGAGATGACGCCCGGATTCAACGCGCACCTCTGGGGCTACAACGGCCAGTCGCCGGGCCCGACGATCGAGGTCGTGGAGGGCGACCGCGTGCGGCTCTTCGTTACCAACAAGCTGCCCGAGCACACCAGCGTCCACTGGCACGGCCAGCGCCTGCCGAACGGCATGGACGGCGTCTCGGGGCTGACGCAGCCGCCGATTCCGGTCGGCAAGACCTTCGTCTATGAATTCGTCGCACGCCGGCCGGGCACGTTCATGTATCACCCGCACGCCGACGAGATGACGCAGATGGCGATGGGCATGATGGGGTTCTGGGTCACGCATCCGCGCGGCAAGCACCCGCTGATCGACGAGGTCGACCGGGACTTCGTGTTCCTGCTGAACGCTTACGATATCGATCCCGGCAGCTTCACGCCGCGGATCATGACCATGCTCGACTTCAACATCTGGTCCTGGAACAGCCGCGTGTTTCCCGGCATCGACTCCCTGAACGTGCGCTACAACGACCGCGTGCGGATCCGGATCGGCAACCTGACGATGACCAACCACCCTATTCACCTGCACGGCCACGAGTTCTACGTCACCGGCACCGATGGCGGGCCGACACCGCGCTCGACCCGCTGGCTGGAAGTGACCACCGACATCGCAGTCGGCCAGATGCGCCAGATCGAGTTCCTGGCGAACGAGGAAGGCGACTGGGCGTTCCACTGTCACAAGAGCCATCACACGATGAACGCGATGGGCCACGACGTACCGACGATGATCGGCGTGGATCACACCGGCATCGCGAAGAAGATCACCGACCTGATCCCCGACTACATGGTGATGGGCGAGCGCGGCATGGCAGACATGGCCGAGATGCAGATGCCGCTGCCCGACAACACCGCGCCGATGATGACCGGCGACGGGCCCTACGGATCGGTGGAGATGGGCGGCATGTTCTCGGTGGTCAAGGTGCGCCGCAACCAGAAGCGCAACGACTATGGCGACCCAGGCTGGTACCAGCCGCCGCCCGGCAGCGTGGCCTATGAATTCACCGGTGACGGCGCGGAACCGCCGCGGGCGCCGAAGGTCGGCGGCGGTTCGATGCCGTCACGACGCTCGCCGCAGCAGCCGCCGGTCGAGGTCAAGGTGCGCAAGCCATCGGGCGGCGGCCATGAGGGACACTGAGCACATCCGACCTATCGAAGGAGCACGATCCATGACGACACCGACCCACAGCCCGAAATCCTGGCTCACCAGCGCGCCGGCCGCCCTGCTGGGCCTTATCTGCGCTTTTCCCGCCTTGGTCACCGCCGCGGAGCAGCCGGCCGCACCGGCAAAGTCCGCGACGCCACCCGCCCAGGCACCGACGGCGACCGCTGCCGTGCCGGCCACGTCCGATGCCGATGGCGAAGTGCGCAAGATCGACAAGGCGGCCGGTACGGTCACGCTGAAGCACGGCGATATCCCGAGCCTGGACATGATGGGGATGACGATGGTGTTCAAGGTCAAGGATCGCGCGATGCTCGACAGCGTTGCCGTGGGCAGCAAGGTGCGCTTCAAGGCCGAGCGCCAGGGCGGTTCGCTGGTCGTGACGCAGTGGGTTCTGCAGAAGTAAGGTGGCGCGCTTCTAGAACCGGGCGCGCACTACCAGCCGCAGGTCGCGTCCCGGCAGGATCACGTCATCCTTGTTGAACGCCACCGAGTTGCGCTGGGTGCTGTCCGTCAGGTTGCGGCCTATCAGCATCAGCTGCAGCGTGTCGCCGCCGAACGGCGGGCGCCAGCCCAGCTGCGCGTCGACGGAGGTGAAGCCGGCCGTCGGCGTCTCAGCGAAGGCGGTGCGATCCTGCCGGCCGGAGTAGCGCACGCGGACGCCGGCATCGAAGGCGTCCGTCGTCCAGTTCAGGGCGGCGGCCACGCGGTAAGGCGGCAGCCGTGGCACGTTGCCGGCGCCGTCGAGCGTGGCGCTCACCGCGTCGGCGACCAGCTCCGCGTGCCAGACTCCG
>JANPDV010000033.1:0-2987 GCA_031431655.1 Gammaproteobacteria bacterium
ATCCAGACGTTCACCAACAACCTGATGACCTCGACCGATCACCGCGGCGCAACGGGCCCGGAGTTCACGATGACGACCACGTCCAGCCTGCGCTACTCGGGACGCGAAGCCGTGCGCGTTCGTGCGGGCTTGATCGACTGCCATCACTTTGCGTTTCTGAATACCAGCAACAACCATCCGCCGTACGATCTGTGGATTTCGGCGGACGGCGATTTCCTGTTCGTGAAGGGAGTCGTCACCGAACCCTACCGCTGGGAGTTCGAGCTGGTCGAGCTGGCGTGACGACGGACGCGCCGCATCGCATGCTCCGGCATGCGACGAATGCGGAACGGACCCGCGAGAGGCTCTGCCGCAGCTTCACCAACTACCTGGAGACCCAGTCGCGGCCCCGCCTGCGCGAGCTCTACGAGTACGCGGTGGCCCCGGCGCTGCGCACGACACTGGGACGCGAACCCGGTCACGGGGAAATTGCCGAGGCGATGCGCGAACAGCCGGCGAACCGGTTGTGGTACGCGATGCGCACCGCGGCTCAGCAGATGTCCTATCGCGCAAGCGAGGCGGTGATCGTGCGCCAACGCGCAGAGCTGATTGCGGAGGCGGAGACACTGCGCGGCGGACCGGGAACGCTGGCGCTCGACCCGGCCCTGTCGGCGCCGCGGTATGTCCGCTCGCTGGAGACCCACCTGATGCCGGGTGGCTACCTGCGCGAGCAGGCCGCGAACGACGTCTCGGCCGGTGCGCTGTTCGACCGGCAGATGACGGTGAATCGCGAGGGCTCGCAGGGCGCGCTCAATGACGACCCGGGCGCCAGCATCGCAGCGTGGTTGCGGGCACGTTTCCCGGAGTTCGCGCCGCGTCGCATTCTCGAGCTCGGCTGTACGGTAGGCCACAACCTGTTGCCCTTTGCTCGGGCCTGGCCGGATGCGCAGGTCCACGGCATCGATGTATCGGCACCCTGCCTGCGCTATGCCCACGCGCGCGCCAATGCGCTCGCCATCGCAGCCCACTTCAGCCAGCAGGACGCGGAGTCGACCCGCTACGAATCGGGCTCGTTCGATCTCGTGTTCTCGCGAATCCTGCTGCACGAGACGTCGCATGCGGCGGTGCCGCGAATTCTTGCCGAGTGTCATCGACTGCTGGCGAAGGGCGGCATCGTGTTCCATTCGGATGCGCCCCAGTTCGACGAGCTCGACCCCTACGTCGCCTCATTGCGCGACTGGGATGTCCGCTGCAACAACGAGCCTTTCATGGCGGGCTACTACCAGCTGCCGGTCGAGAAGTTGCTCGAAACCGCGGGCTTCGCGCGCGGACCGATGTTCCGCGCGTGGGCGCCGAGCCTGCACGTTGCGGCCAGCGGGGTGGATCCGAGACTCAACCGGGCGGGCGGGCGCTACTTCCTGATCGGCGCAGTCAAGTAGTCGCGGCGCGTCCCGCTCGAAACGGCGCGCGTCTGCGACAGGGGCGGATCTGCGACGTCAGGCCGGCAGTAGACCCTCGTCAAGAAACTCCTCGACGATCGCGCGCGCCGCATCGGTGTGCACGTCGAGGAACCCATGCCCCCAGCCAGGCAGATGCCGAATGCGGCCTCGTTGCATCAGCGGCGCGGCGCGCAGGCTGTGCTCGTGCAGATCGTCATCGGGATTCAGCACCAGCACGGGCTGCGCGACCTTGGCCAGTTGCGCAGCCAGGTCATAGCCGAACGCCGCCGCGTGGCCCCACCCGGAGATCGACGGATTGCGCACCGAATCCGCGAACTCCTCGGCCACCATCTCCATCGTCTTGCCGGGCCCCGCCCAGAAAAGCTGGCCTTTCCACTTGCGCACCAGGTGAGCCCCTTCCGCATCCGGCGCAACGGGCCCGTAATGACGCCGAAACTCGATCAGCTCTTCCGGCGTGAAGATCGGCGCCGATACCAGCACCAACCGCCGCACCTGCCGCGGCGTAGTCCTCGATCGTCGGCTGGCGCGCGGGCGCATCGGACTCGCCGAACCCTGGGGTGTCCGGCGCTACCGCCATGCGGCTCGCGCCGATCGCGCCTATGAATTTCTGGTAAATGCGCCCGGAGTTTGGACTCATGTGCAGGCACAGCAGCGGCGGACGGTTCGTGCGTCCCGGCGGCGCCGTCCCGGGGCTGCCTGGAGTCGCGATGCGATAGTGAACCTGGCCGAAGCGCCCGTCGGCGTAGGCGCGTCGCACCGGCACTGCCACGGCGGTGACGACGCTCAAGGCACGATCTGCAGACGCAGATCCAGGCTCGTCAGTGGATCGCAACCGTGCGGCGTAATGACAACGGTGTCCTCGATGTGCACCGAACCCCAACCGATTTCGGTGAAGGGCATGTCGACATTGACCACCATGCCGGGCTCGAGCACGGCGTCGGGCTTCAGGCCGGGCTGCGACCCTATCGGCTTCGGGTCATCCGTGTGCTCGAGGCCGAGACTGTGAACCACGGCGCCGCGATACTCGGGGAAGCCGGCGCCGCGGATCGCCGCCATCACCTTCGCGACGAGGTCGCTGTATCGCGTGCCCGGACGCAGCAGCTCATGCGCGCATTCCCAGCCTTTCGTCAATGCCCGGTGACGCCGGATCTGGTCGGCGCCGGGTTCGCCGATGACGAAGCAGCGGCCGAAGTCACCATGGTAGTTCCGGTAACGCCCGAGCGCGTCGAGCATGATCGGCTCGCCGCGCCGCGCCCGGACCGCCGGCAGCCCGCCCGCGCCGCACAGCAGGTACACACCGCGACCGCCCTGCCGGGCGAGCTCCGACATGTAGACGTTCTCGATCTCGCCCCATTCGGCACCCTCGCGCAGCGCATGCCCGGCGGTGAGCATCGAACGTTCGTTGATCTGCGCGGCGGTGCGCAGGTACCCGACCTCCTGCGGCGTCTTGACCAGGCGGATCTGGTTGAACAAGTCGCGTCGATAGTCGCAGCGGGTCTTCAGCCCGCGACTACCCAGCCATGCACCGGTTCGCTCGTCGTCGCAGCC
>JANPDV010000034.1:0-2613 GCA_031431655.1 Gammaproteobacteria bacterium
CCGCCTTGGCGCAACTGCCACGGACGGTCGCGCCCGCTCGTGGGCAGCCGGAACGCAACGGCGGCATGGCCGGCAAGGTCTTCGATGCGGCGCGGCGTGCCGTGCCGCGCCAGGTACTTGGCGCTCGCACACAGCACCAGCTCCTGCTGATCGACCCGGCGAGCGACCAGCGTTGAGTCCGTCATCGCACCGATGCGCACTGCGAGATCCATGCCGTCCTGCACCAGGTCGATCAGGCGGTCGGTCAGGCGGACATCGAGCTGCAGTGCCGGGTGCCGCTGCACCAGCTCCGCCAGCAGCGGCAGGACGAAACGTCGGCCGTAGAACACCGGCAGGTTGATGCGCAGCAGTCCCGTCGGTGCGGCTCGAGTGCCCGAGGCTTCGGTCTCCAGGTCCTCGACTTCCGCGAGCACCCGCTGGCAGCGCTGGTAGAGACGCTCGCCGTCCGGCGTCAGCCGCACCTGCCGCGTGGTGCGATGAAACAGCTTGACGCGCAGCTCGGCTTCGAGCCGGCCGACCGCCTTGGCAAGCGTCGACGGTGCGACACCCTGCTCGCGGGCCGCCGCAGCAAAACCACCGTGCTTGGCGGTCTCGGTGAAAGCGATGAATCGCTGCAGGCCATGCACGGCGTGATTCCCGATTGAGGAACTAATGTCGGCAATGTTACGACATGAAACACTATTCAAGAAGCAATCGATCCAGCGCAAAGTCTGTCCGCACCGACGATTCAACCGATTAAACCGAGGAGAAGGACATGCTCAAGGTACTGGAGCAGGTTAGGCCGGAGCCGACCGCGATACCGGGCATCGCGCACACCACATGGGCGAGCGCGCATGACGGCCTGAAGGACCTGTCGTTGTGGCGGCAGTCACTGGCCCCCGGTGCCGCGACGCCGCCGCACAGCCATCGCTGTGACGAGGTGGTGCTGTGCGTGAGCGGCTGCGGCGAGGTGCATGCCGGCGGGCAGGTACGGCGCTTCGGCGCGGATTCGACCGTCGTGTTGCCGCGCGAGCAGGTGCATCAACTCTTCAACGTCGGTCCGCTGCCGCTGGAACTCATCGGCATCTTTGCCGCGACGCCAGTGGAGACGCGGCTGCCGGACGGCGAAGTCATCCAGCTGCCTTGGCGCAGCTGAGGGCGAATGGCGCTTGCTGTGGTGTCTTGGGAAAAGAGCGAGCGAGGCGGAGCGCCCGCACAAGTCGCGGCACGATCAGCCAGGGACCATCTCCAGTAAGACGGCGCGTGCCGGGTCGAACCGGCCTTGGCGGGGACGCGAAGAGCACATCCATTGTTTCTCGATTTCCCGATATTTTAACCCCGGATCCCTCGCGCAGTAGGTCGTCCATCCCTGGCGCCCTCCGGGAGCCCGTCTCACAGCTTGATCGCTGCGCGAGTTCTTTCCAAAGCCCGAACAGTTGGCAGGGCCGGACCTTGTCAGGAGGACGAGCCCGTAATTTTGCAAGGCGGGGTAACGGAAGATGAACGCGATCTATCTGGGAGTGGATGTCTCGAAGGAGTACCTGGACGTCGCGAGCAGCGACGGGGCGTACTTTCGAGTGACTAATGACGCGATCGGTCATTCGGAACTCGTGAGCCGGTGCCAGGCGGCACCGCCGGAGCTGGTGCTGATGGAAGCCACCGGCGGCCTGGAGCGAGCCGTTGCGGTGCAGTTGAGCGCGGCCGGGGTGCGGTTGAGGATCATCAATGCGCGGCTGGTGCGGGCGTTTGCCAAGGCGACGGGCCTGCTGGCGAAGACCGACAAGCTGGATGCGCAGACGCTGGTGCGCTTTGCGCAGACGATCAAGCCGGAGCCGCGGGAGATCCTGCCCGAGCAGTTGCAGGGCCTGCAGGCGTTGATCGTGCGGCGTCGGCAACTGCTGGAGATGCTGATGATGGAGCAGAACCGGCTGCGACTGGCCCATGTCGGGGTGCGCAAGGAGCTGCAGGGCAGCATCCGGTTCATCGAGAAGCGCCTGAAGGGCGTGGACGATGACATCGACGGGCAGTTGCGCGAGTGCGGGGTGTGGCGCGAGAAGATCGAGCTGCTGGAGTCGGTGCCGGGGGTGGGTCGGGTGATCTCGATGAGCCTGCTGGCGAGCCTGCCGGAGCTCGGGAGTCTGAACCGGCGACAGATCAGCGCGCTGACCGGTGTGGCACCGTACAACCACGATAGCGGCCGCTACCGCGGCCAGCGTCGCATCCGCGGAGGTCGTGCGATCCCGCGCTCGGCGCTGTACATGGCGGCGCTGGTGGGGATGCGGCACAACACGCGACTGAAGGCGTTGTATCAGCGGCTGAAGGCCGCTGGAAAGCCTTCGAAGGTGGCGCTGGTGGCGTGCATGCGCAAGTTGCTGGTGATCCTCAACACCATGATGAAGAACAGGGAGCGCTGGGACGAACAGCGGCTAGCGAGCGCATGAAATCAAGACAGTTGCTGTGAACTCTAGGCGCGCCATCCCTGGCGCGCCAAGCCCCGCCAAGGCCGGTTTGGCCCGACCCACGCCGGCGTAGTGCAGGTGCGAGGTTGCTCGCGCATGGACTCGCACAGGCACAGCACTCGGGGCTCATGGCTACCTTCGAGCAGGCGCGCAAGTCCGGCCGCGAACGGGGTGG
>JANPDV010000035.1:0-6479 GCA_031431655.1 Gammaproteobacteria bacterium
CGCGAGCAACCTCGCACCTGCACTACGCAGGCGCGTGTCGGGTCGTAACCGCCATGGCGGGGCGTGGCGCGCCAGGACGGCGCGCCCCGAGCCACAGGGGTGTGGTCCTGGCGTCCCCGCCAAGGCCGGTTCGACCCGGCACGCGCCGTCGGACTGGAGATGGTCCGTGGATGATCGCGCCGCAACGTGTGCAGGCGTCCCGCCCGGCTTGCGGTTGAAGGTGCCCGGCGGGTCGTTCGACCACTGGCCGTCCGCCGCCTCGCGCCGGCGTACCTGCACGAAGCTGTCGGGCCCGGCCTGGGTCCATGTGGTCTTGTACCGCACGATGCGCTTCGAGGTGTAGAGCTGTTCGTCGTCGAAGATCAGCGTGCCGGCGGCGCTCTGCACGGTGCCGGAGGAATAGGACCCGTCGCCGGACCAGAAGATATAGCGCAGCACGCGCGCCTGGGGGTCCCAGTAGTAGCGGGTCTCGCCGCGTGGCGAGGCCGAAGACGTGCGCTCGACGCCGACCGAGTCCCGCAGGATCTGGCCGTTCATGATCCAGCGAAAACAATGCGAGACGACGCCGGCGCCGAGCGAGGCGCCGACCGCGGCCGGCAGGGGTCCTTCCCAGCAGGAGTCGGCGAGGAACGCCAGGGGCTGAAGCTCGGGCGCGAACCCAGGGGGTGCCTGTGCAAGGGACTGTGCAGCGACGCGAAGCGGGGGCACTGCGACCATGACGCAGAACATCGCGCAGAGCATCGCATTGAGCCTCGGCATCATCGCTGTTCCCTCCGAAGAGAGCGCACGGGCGGAGTCGGCAGACTCGCAGGGAGCAATATATCGTGCGAAAATTCATGAAGGCCGAAAACATCCATCAAACATGCCGATCGCCTCAGGAGGCGCTTCCAATGACGAACCTGTCTCGCCGCAGTTTCACCCAGGCCGTGAGTCTCGCCGCCGTCGCCGGATCGCTCGGCGCGCCGCTGGCAGCGACCGGGGCCACGACCGCATCCGCGGGCGGTCTGCGCCCGCTCGGACGATCGGCGCTGCGCGTGCCCGGTGTCGGCATCGGTACCAACAACTTCGGCATGCGGATGGACAGCGCCGCGGTGCAGCGGGTGGTCGACGCGGCGCTCGGTCTTGGCGCCACGTTGTTCGACACGGCCGACGTCTATGGCCGCGGCCAGTCCGAGGAGCTGCTCGGCAAGGCGCTTGGCGCACGGCGCTCCAGGGCGATCATTGCGACCAAGTTCGGCAGCCCGATGCCCGGCAGCAAGTTCCCTGAGGGTGGCGGATCGCGCGCGGCCATCATGTACGCGGCCGAGGAATCGTTGCGGCGACTCGGCACGGACTACATCGACCTCTACCAGATCCACCGTCCGGATCCGAAGACTCCGATCGAGGAGACACTGCGTGCGTTCGACGACCTTGTGCGCCAGGGCAAGGTGCGCTACATCGGCAACTCCAATTTCGACGCGGCGCAGGTCGATGCGGCGGCCGCCGTGTCTGGCAGCCAGAAGCTCGCCGCGTTCTGTTCCGCGCAGAACCACTACAGCCTGCTGACCCGCGGCATCGAGAAGGAGCTGGTGCCGGCATGCGAGCGGCATGGCCTGGGCGTGCTGCCCTTCTTCCCGCTCGAGAGCGGCATGCTGACCGGCAAGTACAAGCGCGGCGAGACGCCGGCCGAAGGCACCCGGCTGGGCGGATTCGCGAAGCAGAACCCTGGCGCGGTGACGCGTTTCCTCAACGACGACAACCTCACCAAGGTCGAGAGACTCCAGACGATCGCCGACGCGCACGGCCTTACGATTCTCGATATGGCCTTCGGCTGGCTGCTGAGCCGGCCGTACGTCGCCTGCGTTATCGCCGGCGCGACGCGGGCTGAGCAGGTCGAGGCCAACGTCAAGGCGGCGGCATGGCGCCCGACGGCTGAAGTTGCACGAAAGATCGACGAGGTGACACGTCCGTTTTGACTCACTGGCGCGAGCAGCCGTCAGGCGCAGCGCCAGGCATGCGGAGGTTTGCGTGTGCGGGCAGGAGCCAACACCGCGGCGGCGTCAAGCCCTCGGCGCCGACGGGCTGCGGCCGGGCCACAGTCTCCCCAGCTGCTGATCAAACCACCGAGTCAGCAGTCGGCCGAAGGCACCACAGGCGCGCCGCTCGACGAGCGCCGCGATCGCGGCGGAGACGAGCAATGACAAGGCCGAAGCAATCAGCAACCTGACGACCGGCGACGCATCGACCCGGGCCCACACCTGATCGCCAACCGGGCCGTGAATGAGATAGAGCGGATAGGTCAACGAGCCCAATACGTAGAAATTGACGTCGAGTCGGATCCATCGCATGGCAATGGCCAGCATCGCCCCGATGCACACCAGCATGACCAGCACGGCCGGCAAGGACCACCCGGGAACGCCGTATTCCGACAACATCACCGCCGTGGTCATCTGCAGGGTGCTAGCCACGGCGGCCACCGCAGCTCCCAGGAGCCGCGGCGCATTGGGCCCGTCGCGCCAAATGAGGAACATGAACATGCCCGTCAGAAACAGCGCACCAAACTTGTCGAGCGTGATCATGTTCAGGGCGGGCACGAAACTGGCCGCGAGCCAAGCCAGTGCCCACTTCTCGATGTGTTTTAACTGCCGGAGAATCAGCAGCAGGAAGATCAGCGCGTAGAACTTGATCTCGACAAACAGCGTCCAGTAGACCGGGTTGATGCTGTCGATCTTGAGCGGAAAATGCGCGAACGTCATGTTCGCGATGTACTGCGTCACCGTGACGGAGTCGAATTTCATGAGCGCGGTGAGAGTCGCACAAACCCAGAAACTCGGATAAAGGCGCGCGATGCGCGATGCGACAAAACCCTGAGGCGTCGATCCTGTTGCCGACCACAGGATGACAAAACCCGAGATCATGAAGAACAGCGGCACGCCGAGCCAGCCAAGACGCAGCAACGTGTCCAGCTTGTCCCAGCTGGTAAAGTGAAACAACATCACGGCGATTGCCGCCAGGAAGCGCAGGCAGTCGAGTTCGGGTACCCGGTTCGAGCGGGCGCGATCAGCCATGTGCAGGTCCCTGCGTGCCGCGCTCAGGTTGCTCCGGTTCGCTGCGGAGGGGCGGCCGACCAACGCTATCACCGCCGCGCCATCTCGACCAATTGCAATCGACAGACCTTGAGCTAGTCGACACTTCCAGGCAATGCAGGGCGTTGCCGTGCAGTAAGGGCCTTGCCGTGCGGGTCACCCACGGACGGAGCGCTCGCCAGCTGTGCGGGCCGGTCACGCGGGCACGCGGGTGGCGCGTCGAAGTGCTGCGCGGTAATCGCGACGCGCGAACGGCGGCGGGGCTGTCGGCACTGCAAGGGCGCGGGCGCTGCCGGCAATACGTCTTCGTCTCGACCGGTGCGGTCCATGACTTCGGCAGCCTTGAAGTCTGCGACGAAGGCGGTCCGCAATGGACCGCTGAAGGTCGAATGCGAACGGGTGTCGCGTGAGTCGTTCGGCGAGACCCGCTGCACCGTCGTCTGGCCCACCTTTGTCGTCGGTCCCGGCGACGACACGAATCGCTTCACCTATTGGATCGAGCGCCTCGCACGCAGCGGGGACTGCCTGACGGGCAAGCGCGCGGGACGCCGCCGACGAGCACCGGAAACAGGCGCCGCGCCAGCGTCTACGGCAGGTCCGTTCGCCCCATCAGGTAGCGATCGCACTCGCGCGCGGCGCCCCTGCCCTCGTTGATGGCCCAGACCACGAGGCTCTGGCCACGGCGGCAGTCGCCCGCGGCGAACACGCCCTTCCTGTTCGTCGCGTACTTCTCGTACTCGGCCTTGACGTGGCTGCGGTGATCGAGCTCGATGCCGAGCTCCTTTAGCACGCCAGTCTCGGGCCCTAAGAATCCCATCGCAAGCAGCACGAGCTGCGCGGGCTGGGTCTTCTCGGAACCGGCAACCTCGACGGGACCGTGGCCACCACCGCTGCCGTCCGCGTTCTTCTTGCTGTGCTCCCAGCGGATCTCGACCGTGACGAGTTCCTTGACGTGGCCTTTGTCGTCCCCGATGAGCTTCTTGACGGTGGTGAGATAACGGCGCGGGTCGCTGCCAAACTTTGCCGCGGCTTCTTCCTGGCCGTAGTCCATCTTGTAGACGCGCGGCCACTCGGGCCACGGGTTGTCCTCGGCCCGATCGTTCGGGGGCCGCGGCAGGATCTCGAACTGCGTGAGCGTGCGGCAACCCTGGCGCATCGCGGTGCCGACACAGTCGGTGCCCGTGTCGCCGCCGCCGAGCACGACGACGTCGAGGCCCTTGGCATGCACCTTGGCGTCGGCGGGCTTGCGGTTGAGCAGCGCCTGGGTGCTTTCGGTGAGGTAGTCCATCGCGAACATCACGCCCTGCAGCGCGCGACCCTCGACCGGCAGGTCGCGCGGCTGGGTGGCGCCGGTGCAGAGCACGACGGCGTCGAAGTCCTTGAGCAGCAGGTTGGCCTCGACGTTGTCGCCGACATTGGCATTGCAGACGAACTTGATGCCCTCCTGCTCCATCAGCCTGACACGACGCGCGACCACGTCCTTCTTGTCGAGTTTCATGTTCGGGATGCCGTAGGTCAGCAGGCCACCGATGCGGTCGGCGCGCTCGAGTACCGTGACACTGTGGCCGGCCTTGTTGAGCTGCGCCGCGGCCGCGAGCCCGGCGGGGCCGGAGCCGACCACCGCGACCTTCTTGCCAGTGCGCGATTCCGGCGGCTCGGGCAGGACCCAGCCTTCCTCGAAGCCGTGCTCGATGATGGAGTTCTCGAGATTCTTGATGGTGACCGGCGGCGCGTTGATGCCGAGCACGCACGAGCCTTCACAGGGCGCCGGGCAGACGCGGCCGGTGAACTCAGGGAAGTTGTTGGTCTTGTGCAGGCGGTCGAGCGCTTCGCGCCACAGGCCGCGATAGACCAGGTCGTTCCACTCCGGGATCAGGTTGTTGACGGGGCAGCCGGAGGCGCCGCCATTCATCAGCTTGCCGGTGTGGCAGAACGGCACGCCGCAGTCCATGCAGCGCGCGGCCTGGTTGCGCAGGTGCTTGTCGTCCATGTGGTGATGGAATTCCTTCCAGTCACGCACGCGCTCGACGGGCGAGCGGTCCATCGGCAGCTCGCGCAGATACTCGATGAAACCGGTGGGCTTGCCCATGTTCTTGTTGCTTCTCAGTTGCCGCCGACACGCGACAGATCGCGGCTGTTCTCTTCGAACGCCGCCATGATCGCGTCGTCGCCAGAGAGTCCCTGGTCGTGCGCGCGCTTCAGACAGGCGAGCACGCGCTTGTAGTCCTTGGGGATCACCTTGATGAACTTCATGCGCGCGGTCTCCCAGGCGGCGAGGATGCGCCTGGCATTGGCGCTGCCGGTGGCCTCGGCGTGCTTCTCGATCAGCTCGCGCAGCGCGGCCGCCTCGTCGCGATCCTCGACGCGCTCGATCTCCACCATCTGCGTGTTGATGCGGCCGAGCTGCGTGCCCGCCTCGTCGAACAGGTAGGCGATGCCGCCCGACATGCCGGCGCCGAAGTTGCGCCCGGTAGGGCCGAGAACCACGACGCGACCGCCGGTCATGTACTCGCAGCCGTGGTCGCCGATGGACTCGACGACTGCGTCGACACCGCTGTTGCGCACCGCGAAGCGTTCGCCCGCCATGCCGCCGACGAAAACCTCACCCGCAGTGGCGCCGTACAGCGCGACGTTGCCGATGATCATGTTCTCCTCGGGCCGGAACGTGATGCCGGCCGGTGGCCGGATTGCGATGCGGCCGCCGGAGAGGCCCTTGCCGAAGTAATCGTTGGCGTCGCCCTCGAGGCGGAAACTCATGCCGCGCGGCATGAACGCGCCGAAGCTCTGGCCGGCGGAGCCCTGGAAGGTGATCCGGATGGTGTCATCGGGCAGGCCCTGGGCGCCCCACTTCTTCGTTACTTCGCTGCCGGTGATGGTGCCGA
The DNA here is from genome assembly GCA_031431655.1 of Gammaproteobacteria bacterium. Taxonomy (GTDB): domain Bacteria; phylum Pseudomonadota; class Gammaproteobacteria; order Steroidobacterales; family Steroidobacteraceae; genus UBA964. The sequence goes on from JANPDV010000035.1 coordinate 5,948, forward strand.
CGACGCGATTGACGTTGCGGATCGGTAGCGTGGCTTCGACCTTGGTGCCGCGCTCGATCGCGGGCCGACAGATGTCCAGCAGCTTCGTGACGTCGAGCGACGTGTCGATGCCATGGTCCTGCAGGATGGTCTGGAATCGGCCGACTTCCTCGCCCATGTCCGGCGTGTAGAGGATGTTGCTGAAGTCGAAGCCCTGCGCCTTCCAGTGATCGACGGCCGCCTTCGCCTCGAGGCGATCGACGCGCCCGATCATCTCGTTGACGGTGCGGAAGCCCAGCTGCGCCATGATCTCGCGCAGGTGCTGCGCGATGAAGCGCATGTAGTTGACCACGTGCTCGGGCTTGCCGGCGAACCGCTCGCGCAGGCGCGGGTCCTGCGTGGCCACGCCCGACGGGCAGGTGTTGAGGTGGCAGACGCGCATCATGATGCAGCCCACCGCAACCAGCGGCGCGGTGGCGAAGCCGAACTCCTCAGCGCCTAACAATGCGGCGATCGCGACGTCACGCCCGGTCTTGAGCTGGCCGTCGGTCTC
>JANPDV010000036.1:0-4489 GCA_031431655.1 Gammaproteobacteria bacterium
AGCAGGGCGTGCTGCAGGAACTGTTCGTCGAGCGCGCGAGCCGGCGCGGCATCGTCGGCAACGTGTACAAGGGCCGAATATCGCGGGTGCTGCCCGGCATGCAGGCGGCGTTCGTCGAGGCCGGGCTGGAACGCACCGCCTTCCTGCACGCCGACGATATCGCGCCGCAGTCGCATCGCGGCGACGCGCAGCAGGTGGCGGGCGGCAAGGACGCGGGCGGCGACGGTGCGGGCGACTCAACCGCCGAAGTGGTCACCGAAGACATCCGGCGTCTGGTCAACCCCGGTGACGACATCGTGGTCCAGGTGGTCAAGGATCCACTCGGCTCGAAGGGCGCGCGCCTGACGACGTTCATCTCGCTGCCATCGCGGCTGCTGGTGTTCATGCCGCGCGGTCGCGGCATCGGGGTGTCGGCGCGCATCGATTCCGACCTGGAGCGTGAGCGGTTGCGGTCGACGCTCGGCGAGCTGCTCGCGGCCGAAGGAGCGAACGGCGGCTACATCGCGCGGACCGCGGCCGAAGGCGCCACCCGCGAGCAACTTGCGGCGGACCTCGCGTACCTGCGCCGTCTCTGGGAGTTCCTGCGCGAGCGAATGGTGATGTCGCGCAGCGGCGAACTGCTGCACGCCGACCTGGCACTGCCGCTGCGTACCCTGCGGGACGAGATGTCGGACCAGGTCGTGCGAGTACTGGTCGACGATCCGGCCGAGCACGCGCGCATGGTCGAGTTTGCGCGTGACTTCATTCCGCTTGCGGTGGAGCGGATCGAGCTGCACAGCGGGCCGCGTCCCATCTTCGACCTGCATGGCATCGAGGAGGAGATCCGGCGGGCGCTGGAACGCAAAGTCGGTTTGAAGTCGGGCGGGTACCTGGTCATCGACCAGACCGAGTCGATGACCACGATCGACGTCAATACCGGCGGCTTCGTCGGCTATCGCAACCTCGAGGACACGATCTTCCGCACCAACCTGGAGGCCGCGGTTGCCATTGCGCGCCAGCTGCGGCTGAGGAATCTGGGTGGCATCATCATCATCGACTTCATCGACATGACCGACGAGTCGCATCGTCGCCAGGTGATCGAGGCGTTGCAGCGCGAGCTGGCAGGCGATCGGGCCCAGACGCATGTCGCCGCGATCTCGCCGCTGGGGCTCGTCGAGATGACGCGCAAGCGCACGCGCGAGAGCCTCGAGCACCTGCTGTGCCGCCCGTGTCCCACCTGTGAAGGGCGCGGTTTCGTGCGCAGCGTCGAGACCGTTTGCCAGGACGTGTTTCGCGACATCCTGCGACAGGGGCGGCAGTTTGCCAGCCGCGAGTTGCTGATACTGGCGCACCAGGAGGTCGTGGACCGGTTGCTGGGTGACGATTCCACGGCCCTGGCGGAGCTCGAAGCCGCGACCGGACGGCCAATCCGCATGCAGGTCGAGGCGCTGTATGAAGTCGATCAGTACGACGTGGTGCTGGTCTAGGGCCTATGGCACTGAGTTAGGGGGCATATGCGGCAGGCGATCGCATGTCGACGTGCACGACGTACGGCGGCGCCCGGCGCGCGCCGTCGCACTGGAGATGGTCCCAGGCTGATCGCGCCGCAACATGCGCGTTAGGTTGATTCGCTGGGGCGGGTGGTTGGCGACGCTGCTGTGCGGCGCAGCGCTGCTGTGGGTCGCCGGCGCAATCGCCATCGCCCGCGTGCCCACGCAACGCGCCACCATCGAGAGACTGCTCAGCGCCGAGACGGGACTCGACGTGCGCTACGCCGGACTGCGCGTGCGCATGGGGTTCTATGGTCCCGAGGCGGAGCTGCAGGGTGTCGAGCTGTTCGAACGCGGCGCCGCGCACCCGCTGCTGCGCGCACCGCGATTGCTCGCGCGCTTCGAGAGCTGGCGCCTGCTGCGCGGCGGGCAACTTCGACCGGGACGGGTGCTGATCGAGGATGCCGAGGTGGACCTCGCGTGGAGTGATCCGCCGCCGGCGGATGCCGGGATTGCAGCCGCGCCGAACGCCGCACCGTCAGGCGCTGGCCAGCTTGGCGACCTGCTGCAGTCACCTGCCTTGACGCAACTGCTCGCGCGGCTGCCGCAGGGCACGCTGGAGCTCGAGTCCGCGACACTGCGATTGACGCGCCGCTCGCGTGGCGGGGTGCTGCGCTTCGCCTTGCGCGCACCGCGGCTGCTTGCGCGTCGCAGCTTCGACGGGTCGCAGCTCAGCGGCACGATCCTGCTGCCCGACGCCCTCGGTCGCTCGGCGTTCGTGTCGGTGGTCAGCAGCCGTGAGCGTGTCGCCGGTAGCGCCGCGGGTGACGTCAGTACCGTGCTGCGCGTGACCGCGCGCGAACTGGTGCTGGCGGGCTGGCGCGAGCTGCTGGGCGTCGATGTCGCGCCCGTGGCCGGCACCGGCGAAGTGCAGCTGCAGGCGCGGTTTGCGGGTTCGCAGCTGGTGCGTGCAGAGCTCGCCACCAGGCTGCGGGACCTGGTCATCGCGGGCAGCACCGCAGCGCCAGCGGTGCGTGTCGCCATGGCGCGTGGCGTCCTGAACATCGAGCGGCGCGGCGATCACTATGACTTCGCGCTGCAGGACCTGCAGCTGGTGCCGACGCGGGGCGGGCGCGAGCCCTGGTTCGCCAGTCGTTACGGGCTGCAGCTGCGCACCGGCCTCGCCGGCGAGCCGCAGCGGCTCAGCACTGCCCGCCTGCCGTTCATTGCGGCACGCGCGGTGCTGGCGCTGGCAGGCCGTTCGAGCAGCGCACCACAGCTCGGCTCGTGGCTCGCCGACGCGCAGCTCCGTGACCTGGAGATCCGCTGGCCTGGCGCGCCGCGGCCCGCGGAGTGGCGCGCGCGATTGACCGACACCGTGCTCGAATGGCCCGGGTTTGCCGCGCAACTGCGCGGCATGCAGCTGCAGATGCAGGGCTCGGCGCAACGTGCCCGCGTTGAAGTGCCCGAGCAGGTCATCAACCTGGTGGGTGCGCGCTGGGGCGACGCGCCGCAGGCGCTGCGTGTCGCGGTGCAGGCTGAATGGCTCGACCTTGGCCACGGCTGGTCGGTGGAGGCCCGCGACGCGCGCCTGCGCTGGGACGACGGCGCCGCGGTGCAAGGCAGCTTCAGCGTCGGGGGAGTGCCGTCAGTCGCGCCCGCGATGCGTTTTGCCGTGACCGCTGAACTCACGGAAGGCCTGTCGCTGCAGCAGTGGTCGCGCGCCTCCGGCGCTCCCGTTGCGGCCCTCCGGGCAGGACGGATCCAGACGGGTCGGGTGCAGCTGGCGGGCATGCTCGGGGCGGACGCAGGCGCCGCGCTGATCGACTACAACGTCGGTATCGCGGTACTGCGCAGTCTGCAAGGCGACGCCGCCGCGGGCTGGCGCTCGGCGGCACCTCTCGATGCCGATCTCCAGTGGAGCGGCGCGCGCTGGCAACTGCAGCTGCGCGATGCGGACTGGGGCGGCGCCCGCATACGCACCGCCAGCCTCGAAGGACTGCGCGGCGAACCGGGGATCGATTTCGACGCCGAACTCGCCGGTGACGTCGGCGCGCTGGCCGCGGCGCTGGATGCCGGCCGAATGGGGATTGCACTGGATGGCCTGCGCGGAGCGGCGACCGCGCAGGTCGCGGGTCGCTGGGATCGCGCAACGAGCCGCGTGCAACGCTGGCGTGCCAGCGCAGGCTTGCAGTCGGCGAGCTGGCGCGTGGATCCGAGCTGGCCAGCGCTCGAGGCGTTGTCGGGGCAGATCCAGGTCGAAGATGGCGAGCTGCGCGCTGCGGCGCTCGATGGACAGTGGTTGGGCGGACCGGCCCGGGTGCGCGTCGGTCTGCAGGCTGGCGCGATCCGCTACACAGCGGAAGGACGCGCTGCGGGCAGCGCCCTCGAACGTGCCTGGGGCGCGCGGCTGAGCGAGTCTGCCGCCGAATCACGCGTCGCCTGGCGCGCCGAGTTGCGCGCGTTGCCATTGGCTCCGGGACTGCGCCAGGGCCGTTCACCAGTCAGCCTGCCGCGCGAATGGCGCCTCGACCTGAGCCTGCCGGAGCACGCGCGCGCCGAGCTGCGCTGGCTGCAGGACACCGCGTCGCTGTGGCGATTCGACGGTGGCACGGTGCAGATCGGCGATGGCCGGCCGGCGGCGCGCGTCCCCGGTGCGCTGGTGGTCGCCGGCCGCATGGCTCGGCTGGACCTCGTTGCGCTCGCCCACGTGCTGGCGCGTGCGCCCGGCGGCTCGGGCTGGCAGCGGCCGATGGTCGGCGAACTGCGGGTCGCCGAACTTACCCTCGGGCGCCTGCCGCTCGGCGATTCGCGCCTGCGATTGAGCGGCGGCAGCAGCGGCACGACGCTGTCACTCGACGGCGCGCAGCTCGCGGCCGAGCTTACGGTCGCGGCCCGGCGCGCGCGGCATGTCGATATGCACTTCGCGCGGCTGCGACTGGCCGAGAATGCGGACTATGCGCGCCTCCCCGCCGACCTGGCGGTCGGGACGCTGAGCGCCTCGGTCGCAGTGGACGAGC
>JANPDV010000037.1:0-3442 GCA_031431655.1 Gammaproteobacteria bacterium
GGCCGCCTCGGCGAAGCGCTTCTCCCGAACCGCGATTTCGGCGTCAATCAGGATCGCAGCCGGATGGCCCTTGATGACTGCATCGATGCTGCGGGCAGTTCCGTGGGCGGCGACCGTATCGCCTTTGCGCAGCTGGAACCCTGCAAGGGACGACATCAGCGAAATGGACTTCGGATCGGCCTCGACCAGTTGTTGTGCGGTCGAGATGGCGGCATCGAGCTGCCCGGCGCTCGCCTGGATGTCCGCGCGCAACGAGCCGAGCGCGGAATCACCGGGATTGTCGCGCAATGCCTCTTCAACCAGCTTCAGCGCCGCCGCGTGATCCTTCGATTGCACGAGCGTGGCCACGCGGGCGTTGAGCACGGTCCTGTCGGCTGGGGCTTGCCGCGCAGCTTCCTCGGTGGCCCGATTGGCACCCCGCAAGTCGCCGGACGCCAGCCGCAACTGGGCCTCGCGCAGCCTGAGGTTGGTGTCCGTCGGTGCCAACTGCTGCGCCTTCGCCAGCGCGTCGAGCGCGGCCTTGGTATCGCCGCGTTCTGCACGCAGTTCGGCGAGCAGCGCCGGAAGCGTCGCATTGGTCGGGTTCCTGGCCGCGGCGGCGACCAGGCGGCTCTCGGCCGCCTTCATGTCGCCGCCCATCGCGTCCAGACGCGCAAGCCGGAGAGCCGCGCCAGGGTCGTCGCGTCGAAGCGTTGCCGCGCGCTCCGCGGCTTTGCGCGCGAGAGCCGAGGCACCGACGCGCATATAGAAATCACTCAGCAGCAATTGCAGCGGCGCATTCCCGGGCTCACGCACGGCCAGCTCGCTCGCGAGCTTGCGAGCCGCCTTGTCGTCGTTGCGGGCGAGCAGTGCCGCAAGTCGCAAGCCCTCCAGAGTGGCGACATCATCGGCCGGCAAGCCGCGACTCGGCGGCAGCGCCGCGAGCGCCTTGTCCGGTTCGCTGGCTGCGAGCAGCGCGCGCGCGAGGTCGGCCGCGATGGCGACATCGGAAGCCGAGTTCGACTGCGTCGCCTTGGTGAGCAGGATCTTTGCCGCCGCGGTATCGCCTGCCGCCATATTGGCGCGAGCCGCCGTAACCAATAGATCGTCCGATGGCGACACTTCGAGCAACGGCTGCAGCAACGTCGCGGCATCGCGCGGCTTGCCCTCGCTGAGGCGCATCTGCGCGAGGATCTGGCGAGCGAAGGGGTTGGCCGGCATCACGGCAAGGACGCTATTGAGCAGTGATTCAGCCTGACCGGTGTTGCCCTGCACGGCGTGAATGACACCCAGCAGCAGCGCCGCATCGGGATCCTCGGGGGCCTGCGCAAGCAGCGCTTCCGCCTCGCGGCGCGCCGCCTGAACGTCGCCCTGGAGCAGGTTCAGGCGCGCACGCAGCAGGCCGTTGATGCGGCCGCGGCCGAGCCCGTCCAGTCGTGCGAGGGTCGCCTCGGCCGCCAGGAACTCACGTTGCAGCATCTGCGCGTCCACCAAGGCTGCGAGCGAGCGACGCTGCAGTTGCCGATCGCGCGGCGGGCCGACGGCCAAGTCGACTGCCCGGCCGAAGGCGCCCCGCGCTTCCTCAGACCGGCGCGCGCCCAGCAGGTAGAGTCCGTAGGCGTGCTGCAAATCCGCGCTCCTGGGCTGGGACTTCAGCGCGGCTTCCAGCAGGGTGACCGCCTCGCCGTCGCGTTTTTCGCTCAGCATCAGGCTCGCGAGGGTTGCGCTCGGGGCGCCGAGCTCGGGCGCCAGGCGGCGTGCCTCTTCGAGGGCGCTCACGGCTTCCGGCTTGCGCTCGAGGGCAATCAGCGCGTTAGCCTTTCGATCCAGCACTTCGGCGCGTGCCGCCGGCAGCCGCACCGCCTCGATCAGCGGCTCTTCGATCAGCGCCAGGTAGCGCCCCTGATAGAGCAACGCCCGCGCGAGCGGCGCCGCGACCCGGTCCGCGCTCGCGCCAAGATCAGCCGCGCGGCGCAACTCGATCTCCGCGCCGGCGTAGTCGTCCTGATCGTTCAGTGCCTGGCCGAGTAGCAGGCGGGCGACCGCTCGGTTGGGTTCGCGTTGCAGCAGGTCCTTGAGCTCGACCATCGCGCTGCGCGACTCGTTGCGGGCGAGGAGTCGTGCCGCATTGGCTTCGATGTCATCCGGGCTTTTCGTGCATGCCGTCTGCGTGAACACGAGGAGCGTTCCCAACGCCCACAGCCGCCGCACGCGACAAGCGCCTGCAATGCCTGGTCGCGACATAGGGGTAACCTCCGGGCCGGTTGCACGGACGATGAGAGTGCGGCGAGCCGCCGTGACGCTCGCAAGCCGCAGGCCTTCGTAACATCAACGCATGAGTGTGTCACGAACCCTCGCCGTGTAGATGGATCGAACAGGGATGACATCCGCGCTTTCGGTCGCCATGCAAGTTGCTTGAATGGCGCGTTCAACTACTGACCGGCTGTCGGATTATCTTACAAAATGCCATTTTACAGACTGCAGAGCAACGGACTAGCAGGGAAAAATCAGCACTGGCGCAAATCTTGCATATGGTCACGGGGTGATGAAGTCCGCGGCCAGGATCTTCTCTGCCTCATGGCTGGAGTCATCACTGTGCTGTTAACGACTCGCATTCGCTCATATCGCTCGCTATCGGCGCTCAGCATCACCTCGCACCAGGGAGCAAGACGTGAACAACCTCTCTCGCATCGTCCACACCGCATCGTCTGCCGTCGCATTTGAACGCAGGCCGCGCACGAGCACTCGCTTTGTGACGTGCGCCATGCGCGTGGCGGCGCGTGCGGCGCTTTTCGCGGTGCTTCTGTCCGCGACGACGGGCGCAAAGGCGGCGTCGGTCGTCCTCGGGTTCGAAGGCATCAGCCAATACGACGTCGCTGCCTTCGGCCGCAATTTCATTCCCCCCGACACCATGGGCGCGGTGGGCCAGACCCAGTACGTGGAAACGACCAATGGCGGCTTCGCGGTGTACGACAAGGCGACCGGCACCCAGCTGAGCCTCACATCCGACGTGACGTTCTGGGCAGCCGCGGGCCAGACCGGCGCAAATGGCGATCAGCGCGTCATGTACAACGCCACTGCCGGGCGCTGGATCGTCGTCAGCTTCGGCGCCAATACCAAGGATCTGCAAATTGCCATTTCCGACACCGACAATGCGCTCGGCGGCTGGAAGTCGGTGAAGTTCGAGGGGTATGGCGGATTGGGATTTGGTGCCACCGCCGACTATCCGACCCTCGCGCTGGATAGCAACGCGGTCTATATCGGCACCAACAATTTTGCACCGGCGACCTCGGGTGGTACCAATTCATTTCGCGGTACCACGCTGAACGTCATCCCGCTCGACAGCCTGTTCAACGCCGGCGCACCGACGACGACCAACATCAGGCAGTTCGTCACGCCCTTCACGGGCTCGTCTGGCGATGTGGATGGCGGCTTTGCGCTGCAGGGGGTGAACAGTTCGACG
>JANPDV010000038.1:0-14932 GCA_031431655.1 Gammaproteobacteria bacterium
CACGCGTCTGACCAGCCGTCTGCGACCGCCGCCGCGTCCCTGAAGAGCGCCTGAGGCGCGTCCCGCGCCCGTCCGCGCCTGACCGCGCCCGTAAGGACCTGCCAATGCCCGCGTCCGCCTCCCGCGTCAACGACTTCGCGCTCAAGATCGCCTCGGTGAATGGCACCGGATCGGCGAGCGCCAACACCCTGCTGATGAAGTCGATCTTCCGCAGCGGGATTCCGGTGATGGGCAAGAACTACTTCCCTTCCAACATCCAGGGCCTGCCTACCTGGTACGAGATCCGCGTTTCCAAGGACGGCTACGTCGCCCGTTCCGGCAAGGTCGACCTCATGGTCGCCATGAACGCCGAGACCTACGGCCGCGACGTCCGCGAGGTCGCCGCCGGCGGCTACCTGATCTATGACTCGACCTGGCCGCGCCCGGCGCTGCTGAAACGCGAGGACATCACGGTGCTGGGCGTGCCGCTGGCGCAGCTCTGCAACGAGAACTTCAACGGGGTGCGGACCCGCATCCTGATGAAGAACATCTGCTACGCGGGTGTGCTGGCCGCGCTGCTGGATCTCGACCTCGCGATCATCCGCACGCTGCTGGCCGAGACCTATGCGAAGAAGCCGGCGCTGGTCGATTCGAACATGAAGGCGATCCAGCTCGGTTACGACTATGCCAGGGCGCAGTTCGACTGCCCGTTGCCGATGCGCGTCGAGAAGATGGACAAGACCGCCGGCCACATCATGATCGACGGCAACACGGCAGCCGGCCTGGGTGCCGTGTATGCCGGCGCGACGGTCGCTGCCTGGTATCCGATCACGCCGTCAACGTCGCTGATGGATGCGTTCAAGGGCTTTGCAGACCGCCTGCGCATCGATCCGGAGACGAAGCGCGCGAACTTCGCCTTCATCCAGGCCGAGGACGAGCTGGCAGCGATCGGCATGGTGCTCGGTGCCAACTGGAACGGCGCGCGCTCGTTTACCGCGACCTCGGGCCCGGGCATCTCGCTGATGAACGAGTTCCTGGGCCTGGCGTACTACGCCGAGATCCCGGCGGTGATATTCGACGTGCAGCGTGTCGGGCCATCCACCGGAATGCCGACGCGCACGCAGCAATGCGACCTCATGTCGGCGGCGTACGCGTCGCACGGCGATACCAAGCACGTCTGCCTGTATCCCTCGAATCCCGAGGAGTGCTTCTACATGTCGGTGCAGGCGTTCGATCTCGCCGAGCGCCTGCAGACGCCGGTGCTGGTGCTCTCGGACCTGGACATAGGCATGAACGACTGGATGTGTCGCGATCTGCAGTGGGACGACAACTACGTCCCCGATCGCGGCAAGGTGCTTGGCAAGGCGGAGCTCGAGAAGATCGAGAAGTTCCACCGCTACGTCGACAAGGACGAGGACGGCATTCCGTACCGCACGTTCCCGGGGGTGCATCCGAAGGGCGCCTACTTCACGCGCGGCTCCGGCCACACCCAGCTCGGCACCTATACCGAGGATTCAGCCGAGTACCAGCTGGTGCTCGATCGCCTGGTGCGCAAGTTCTCGACTGCGAAGAAGCTGGTGCCGGCGCCGATCATCGAGCAGGACCCGAAGCTCGACGTCGCGCTGGTTTCGATCGGCAGCTGCGACGGCGCGGTGCGCGAAGCCCAGGACCTGCTGGCCACGCGGGGCCTGCGCCTGAACTACATGCGGATACGCGGTTTCCCGTTTGGCGAGGAAGTCGAGAAGTTCCTGGCGGAGCATCGCTGGGTGTACGTGATCGAGCAGAATCGCGATGCGCAGCTGAAGAGCCTGCTGACGCTGGAGACGCGCATCGAGAAGTCGAAGCTGCGCTCGCTGCTGCACTACAGCGGCCTGCCGGTGTCGTCCAGTTTCATCGTCGATGGCGTCGTCGCCGACATGGGCGAAGGGCGCCGTGCCGTGGCGGGGGTCAAGTCATGACATTCATTCCGAAGCCGAAAGTCACGCATCCGGACCTTCCCAGGAATTCGCTCGGGATGACGCGGCGCGACTACGAAGGTGCCTTGTCGACCCTGTGCGCCGGCTGCGGGCACGATTCGATCACCGCGGCCATCGTCGAGGCATGCTGGGGCATTTCCGCCGAGCCGCAGAATGTCGTGAAGCTGTCGGGCATCGGCTGTTCGTCTAAGACCACCGCGTACTTTGTCAGCGGCGGCCATGGCTTCAACTCGGTCCACGGCCGCATGCCGTCGATCGCGATGGGCGCCAACGCCGCAAACCGCAACCTCTACTACATCGGCGTCTCCGGTGACGGCGACACCCTGTCGATCGGCCTCGGGCAGTTCTGCCACGCGATCCGTCGCAACGTGAACATGCTCTACCTGATCGAGAACAACGGCGTGTATGGCCTCACCAAGGGGCAGTTCTCCGCCTCGGCCGATGTCGGCACGCGGGCCAAGAAGGGCGAGGTAAACCAGCAGCCGCCGATCGACCCGGTACTGCTGGCGATGACTCTCGGCGCCGGCTTCGTCGCGCGCAGCTTCTCCGGCGACAAGGAGCAGCTCGTGCCGCTGATCCAGGCCGGGCTGAAGTACCCCGGCTTTGCGGTCATCGACGTTTTGTCCCCCTGCGTCACGTTCAACGACCACGAGGGTTCGACCAAGAGCTACGCCTTCACGCGCGAGCACTACGACCCCGTGGTGCAGGCGGATTTCGTGCCGTTCGAACGCGAGATCACGGTGAAATACGGCGCGGGCGAGACCACGCCCGTCGTCCTGCACGATGGCAGCCGCATCCTGCTGCGCAAGCTTGACCCGGACTACGATCCCGCGGATTCGGGTCGCTCGTACTCCTATGTGCGCGACGCGATGGCGAAGAACGAGTACGTGACCGGGCTGCTGCACCTGCGCGCCGATCCGCAGAACGAGTTCCACGCGCTGAACAACACGCCGGACGTGGCGCTCAACCAGCTGCCGTTCAACCGGGTTTCGCCCGGCGCCGCGGCGCTGCAGAAGCTGCAGGCCCGGTATCGCTGACCTTCAGCGGGGCCTGTCGCGCTCTGCTAGACTCGCGCCACTTTTTACCGGGCGGGAGTGTCTGAAGATGGGCAAGGGTGACAAGCGCACGCGTCGCGGCAAGATCTATCGGGGCAGCTTCGGCAAATCGCGTCCCAAGGCCGGTCCCAAGCCCGCTGTCGCCGCCATCAAGAAAAAGGCCCCGGTCAAGGCCCCGGTCAAGGCCCCGGTCAAGCCGGCCACGCGCGCTGGCGGTACCCGCAGCAAGTAGCCGATTTCCCCGCTGGCGGCACTCCGCCGCCAGGTGTCCGCCACGACTGGCGGGCTATGTCCAATGCCCGGTGTGAAGCAGGTCACGCAGCAGCGCCGCTCGCGATCCTGACAGCCCCGTCGGTCGGGTAGTCCCGCACCCCGATCGGCCCTGGGTTCAGCTATCCGCGTACTCAAACGCGGAGGCATCGCCCCATGAGGGGTCGCTCGACACGCAGATCGAATCGGGGATTCACCCTGATGGAGCTCATGACGGCGCTGGCGGTTGCCGGCGTCGCGCTCGGGCTCGGCGTGCCGCAGCTCCGCGGTTTTCTGAACCGCGCCGCCATCGTCGCGTCGTCCAACGATCTGCTTGGCGACCTCTCGCTGGCGCGCAGCGAGGCCGTCACCCGCGGCGCCCGGGTCACCGTCTGCACCAGCACCAACGGCACCAGCTGCACGGGCAGTACCTGGTCCTACGGGCGGCTGGTCTTCAGCGACGCGGGCGTGGTGGGCACCATCGATGGTGCGGACTTCCTCATCAAGGCGAGCAGCGCACCGGATCGCAGTGTCAGTGGTACGGCAGGTGGCGGTCTCCCAGCCGGCGGCCTCATCAGCTACGCGGGAACGGGCACCGCATCGGTGGCAGGCACGATCACCGTGTGCAAGACAGGGCAACAGCGCCGCACCGTGACGCTCACGGCGACAGGCTCGGCACGGACCTCGGTCGGAACGGTGTGCCCATGAGCGCCGCCGTGGCCATCCACGACCACCGGGGCTTCACGCTGGTCGAAATGCTTGCGGCAATCCTCGTGTTCGGCATCGGCCTGCTGGGAATTGTCGGGCTGAACGCCCTGAGCCTGGCCAGCTCGCACGTTGCCGCCACGCGTTCGCAGGCGAGCGACCTTGCCGAGAACATGGCGGATCGGATGCGCGCCAATCTGCCGGCGGTCTATGCGGCGGCCGGCAGCCGTTACGCCGACATTGCGCCGGCCGACAACTCGTGCCGCGCCATGTACGCCACGCGGGTCAATGCGACCCCGGTCAGCTGCACGGCAGACGAGATGGCCGCGGACGACCTGATCGACTGGAGCAGCCTCGTGAGCCAGACCCTGCCCGGCGGTGCCGGTGCCGTCTGCGTCGACAGCACCCCGGAAGACGGCACTGCCCTCGCTTCGAACTGCGACGACATCGGCAACGTCTACGCGATCAAGGTCTTCTGGAGCGAGCGTGGTGCCAAGGGACAGGATGCGCAGAACCTGCGCTTCGTGCTTTCGGTGCAGCCATGAGGACCGCGCGCGGCTTCTCGCTGGTGGAGCTGATGGTGGCAATGGTCATCGGCGGCATGCTGATGATCATGGTGGTTACGACGTTCTCGCTGTCGCGGCAGACGAATACCACGACGCAGGCGCACAACGTGATGCAGGAGGCCGGGCGTGTCGCGCTCAGTGCGATCGAAGCCGACGCGCGCATGGTCGGCTTTCGCGGCTGCAACAGCAATGGCGTGAACGGCAGCAGCGTGCTGGTCAACCAGATCAGCTCGCCAACGTCCTTTCTCAACAATTTCGCCGTCGGCATCCAGGGCCACAACGCCGTGGCGGGATCATGGTTGCCGCTGCCATCCACCACGATCACGACCGCGGTGCCGCAGAATCCCACCAGCGCTACCGGTCGCGACGTACTCACGCTGCGCGTGGCTACCGCGGCGCCTACCTATCTTTCATCCGACATGGCTTCCGGCAGCGCGAGCGTGTCGGTGCAATCGGCAGCGGGCATCACCACCGGCACGCGTGTGCTGGTGTCCGACTGCACCCGCACCGTTGCGTTCCGGGTAACCGGCGTTACCGGGACCTCGCTGGCGCATTCCGCGGCGCTGAACAGCACCGCGAACTTCGGCCGGGCATACGGGGTCGACTCGATCGTCGTGCCGTTTCAGACCGTGACGTACTTCGTCGCCGCCAGCAGCAACCGACCCAGCGGCGATGAGCTTTCGCTGTGGCGCATGGTCGAAGCCAATGCGGCCGTGGAGCTGGTCGAGAACGTACAGGACTTCCAGGTCTACTTCGGCGTCGACACGACCGGCTCGTTCCGCGCCGATCGCTACGTCACGGCTCCGAACGTCACCAACTGGGGGAACGTGGTTGCGATGCAGGTGGCGCTGCTGCTGCGCGGTCCGCGCGACGCCAAGACCACGGTCACCCAGACCTACGCCTACAACGGATCCAGCGCGGTTACCGCGGCAGATTCGCGTATCCGGCGACCCTACTCCTCGACGATCGAGTTCCGGAATCGCAGCCTGTGAACGCGCCATCCACTCTCGACCACAAACCACAGCGCGGCTCCGCGCTGGTCGTGGTGCTGCTGTTCCTGACGCTGATGTCGATCCTGGGCATCGCGGCGATGCGCACTTCCGGCCTCGAGGAGCGCATGGCCGGCAATTCGCACGACCGGGATGTCGCGCTGCAGGCCGCCGAGGCTGCGCTGCGCGACGCAGAGCGCGACGTCCGCGTCAACATCAACACGGGTTCGTCTTTCAGCGCAACCTGTGTCGACGGCCTGTGCCTGATGTCGACGACGGCGACGCCGCAGTGGCGCACGGTCAACTGGAACGGCGCCGATGTCCGTGAGTACGGCACGCGCACCGCCGCAGGTCCGTTCGCGCTGGCCGTCGCCCGCACGCCGCGCTACATCGTCGAGCTCCTGCCGGATATGCCCGCCACGAGCGGCGGCTCGCTGGCGATCGGCGGCTCGCGGTCTTCGACCCGCGGCGGCACACCCTATCGCATCACTGCAGTCGGCTGGGGTCGTCGGACCACCACGCAAGTCATGCTGCAGTCGGTCTACGTCAAGCAGTGAACCGACTGCCGGAGCCTCGCATGCAGCACTCAATGACACCGTCCTGGCCCCGCGCGGGTCTCGCAATGGCGGCGGCGCTGGCCGGCTTCTTCGCCTCCTGGTCTGCGCTGGCGCCGGGCCCGGCCTACGCCAGTTCGTTGCCAACGCCGGGGGCACCGAGCGCGCCGCTGTCGATCAGCCAGGTGCCGTTGTTCCTGTCCGGCACGGCCAAGCCGAACGTGATGCTGGTGCTGGCGAACTCGAACAGCATGGATGAGGACCCCGCGGGTCTCGCGGTCGGCAGCGCGGCGCCCAACAGCAAATCGGAGATCGCGCGGCGCGTCTCGCGCTCGCTGGTCACGAACTATACGAACATGATCAACATGGGGCTGATGGCATTCCAGCAGACCACCGGCGGCGGCGATCCGGTGACGCTGATGCAGGTGCACAACAGTCCGTACGACGTCAGCTTCGATCCCGGCGCATGGGACGCGGGCTACACCGGTCCGCGCGACGCGCCGACCAAGAAGTTCCGCTCGCCGAAGCCGGGTGCACCGGGCGAGTTTCTGTACTGGAACGTGAACCTGCCGTTCTACGCAGGCTCCAACCTCGGTTCGTCGATGTGCTACTCGACGACCGCCGACGCGTTCAACAACGGCGAGGTGCTGTGGTCCGGTCCGTGGGACACCTACCGCTGCTTCGCCGGCAAGATGGGCGGCTCGAACGCGCTGCCCGCGTGGGGCAACGCCGCCAGCGAAGCCGCCCAAGGCTGGTCCGGCCTGCAGTACGTGTTCTCGTTCTATCCGACCGACTCCGACCTCGGCCAGGGCATCACGGACTTCGGCCGGTTCCTGGCCTGGAGCTACGCATCGCCCGCCTGGTTCTCGAACGGCTCACCGGGCCGCGGCTACGTGCACGTGCCTGTGGGCCTGCTCGATTCGACGCGGGCGGCGGCCATGAATATCAAGCTGGGCACGTCCCAGTTCGTCGTCAACGGGCCCAACAACCCCACGCTGCCGCTGCAGAACGCGGGGCTGACGCCGCTCGAAGGCACGCTGAAGACGGCGCGGGACTACTTTCGCGGCACACTGACCAATCCGGCCGAGGGCGGCCCGCTGGCGATGCCGAGCGAGTCCTGCGACAAGGACTTCGTCGTCATCGTGACCAACGGCCTGCCGTCGGTCGACGCCAACGGCGTGCCTTCGTCGAACGTCACGCAGATGCTGGCCGACGCCACTGCAGCGGCCGCCGCGCTGGAGGCGGACGGCGTCCTGACCTACATCGTCGGTTTCGCGCTGCCGTTCGGCGTAAATCCGGCGCAGCTCGATACGATCGCCGCAGCCGGCGGCACCACGACGTCGTACTACGCGACGGACGAGGCGCAGCTGGTTGCCAAGCTCGACGAGGTGTTCGCCGACATCCTGCGGCGCTCCGGCGCCGCGGCCTCGGTCGCGTTGAACAGCAGTTCGGTCGGCAGCGGCACGCGCCTTTACCAGGCGAAGTTCGACGCCGGCTGGGCGGGTCGGCTGCTCGCCTACGACGTCGATGCCGCGACTGGCGCATTGGGCGCTTCGCCCGTCTGGGATGCGGGCATCGAGCTGGCGGCCCAGGACTGGTCGACCGGCCGGAAGATCATCACCTACAAGAAATCCAGCGGCACCGGTATTCCGTTCCGCTGGCCGGCGTCGCCGAGTTCACCCGGCGCGACCGAGCTGGATGTGGCGCAGAGCTCGGCACTGGGCACGGACGCCTCCGGGATGGCGGACACGCGCGGCGCCGCGCGGCTCGAGTTCCTGCGCGGCAACCGTGCCCTCGAGGGCAGCAATGCGGCAACGCAGTTCCGTGTGCGCACCGGTGCGCTGGGCGACATCGTGAACTCGAGCCCGGTCTACGTCGGCGCGCCGACGCAGAATCCGCGCGATCAGTCGTACTTCACGTTCCGCACGCAGCCCTCCGTCGCCGGTCGCACGCCCGTGATCTACGTCGGCGCCAACGACGGCATGCTGCATGGGTTCCGCGCCAGCGACGGCAGGCAAGTGCTGTCCTACGTGCCGAACGCCCTCTATGCCCAGCTGCCGAAGCTCAGCGGCCAGGGCTATGCGCATCGCTACTTCGTTGACGCCAGCCCGAACGTGCAGGACGCCAAGATCGGCGCCTCGGCGCCGTACTGGCGCTCGATGCTGGTGTCGGGCCTCGGTGGCGGCGGGCGTGCGGTGTTTGCGCTCGATGTCACCGATCCTGCTGCGTTCTCCGAGGCCAACGCCAGCCAGATCGTCAAGTGGGAACTGAGCTCGGCGGATGACGCGGACCTGGGTTACACCTACGGCTCGCCGGCAATCGTGCGCATGAACAACGGCGAATGGGCTGCGGTGTTCGGCAACGGCTACAACAACACGGGCACTGGCAAGGCGATCCTGTACGTCGTCAATCTCGCCACGGGTGCGGTGATCCGCAAGATCACCACCGGCGTCGGCAGCCCCGCAGCCCCCAACGGTATCGGTCCGATCACCGTGGTCGACACGGATACCAACGGCACGGCCGACTACGTCTACGCCGGCGACCTCGGCGGCAACATGTGGAAGTTCGATCTCACGGATGTGCTGTCCAGCAACTGGGGCTCGGCCTACATGAACGGCGCTTCGCCGGTCCCGTTGTTCGTGGCGCGGCTGAGCGGCGTGATCCAGCCGATCACCACGTCGCCGGAAGTCACGCCGCATCCAACCTCGGGGATGATGGTGTTGTTCGGCACCGGCAAGTACCTCGAGACTCTGGACCCAGCGTCAACGGCCACGTCAACCCTGTACGGCATCTGGGACAACGGCGTGGCGATCGCGGACAGCAACGACCTGCTGGTGCAGAACGTCACGTCGACGGCCAGCATCGGCGCCAGCAGCTATCGGACCGTCTCGCAGAACCCGATCGACTGGGCCAGTCACGATGGCTGGATGCTGAACCTGCCCGACGCCGGTGAGCGCGTCGCGGTGGATCCGATCCTGCGCGACGGCCGCTTCATCGCGGTGTCGTTGCGGCCGAACACCAACCCCTGTTCCGCAGGCGGCTCGAGCTGGATTACCGAGCTCGACTACCGCTCGGGCGGTCAGCTGACGGAGGCGCCGTTCGATACCAACGGCGACGGCAGCGTCAACTCGGCCGACGCGATCACGGCGGCTGTGGCGGTCGACGGCATCAGCTCCAGCGCTTCGGTGCTGGGCGGCTTCGGCACGGCCCAGGCGCCCACCGAGCAGAAGCTGCTCAATCTGTCCACGGGCGCGATTGCTTCGGTGCGCGAGCGCTCCAGCGCGCTCGGCAATCGCCGCATGTCGTGGCGCGAGGAAGTCCAGTGAGCGCGCCAACACGGCGCGCGGGAGTATCGATGATGAATACGCTTGCTCACTCTGTCGTCCTGACGGCCCTGCTGCTCGCCATGCCGGCGGCCCAGGCTTCGTCCATCAGTGGCGCTGTGGTGCGCCCGGCTCCGGGGGCGACCGCCCGCGCCCCTGCGGCAGCGGCGTCGATGCTGGCACCGGTCAGCCAATCGAGCGCGCCGGCCACTGGCACCGTCTCGGCGATCAACGTGCCGCGGAAAAGCATCGTGATCGACGGCGCGCCTTACCTGATCGGCGAACCCTACCTGGTGCTGCTCGATAAGCGTCCCGGCGCGAATGGCCTGATCGAGCTCGTGGACGTGCGTCCAGGACTGAAGGTGCGGTATCGCGCGGTAGCCGACGGCAGCGCACAGCGCGTTGTCGAGCTGTGGGTCACTGGCGCACCGGCCAGCCCGAGCCGGGAGCCGGGCAGATGAACATGCAACGCCTGCGCGGTATCACGCTGATCGAACTGCTGATCGTCATCACGATCGTCGGCATCCTCGCGGCGATCGCCTATCCGGCCTACGGCAATTACGTCGCCAAGGCGCGGCGCGCCGAGGCGCGCGGTGCGCTGTATGACCTGCTGCAGCGGCAGGAGCGACTCTTCAGCGTCAGCGGCCGGTTCAGCACGAGTTTCGTCGACATCGGCATGCCGGCGGGGCCGAACAAGACGGAGCACCAGACTCATCTGCTCGGGCTGGCGGTGGGTCCGTCCGGAGATATTGCGACCAGTGTGTCGATGACCGCGACGCCGATCATCGCGGACTCACCCTGTGGCGTGCTGACGCTGACCAGCGCGCACGTGAAGAGCGCCTCCGGCACCCAGCCGGCGATCTGCTGGTAGCGGCGTCCCGCTACTTCGCCGCCATGTACCCGCGCACCAGGTCCACCGCCGTCTGCGTGGTCGGCGGCAGCTCCACGCTCGTGTGTCCCAGCGGCTGGGTGCGCTGACCCCAGCGCACCAGGTGCGCGCAGAACGTCAGGCCGGCGCCGAATGCGGGCATCAGCAGCAGCGCGCCCGGAGTGACAAGGCCGGCCTCCAGCGCCTCGCACAGCGCCACCGGCACAGTGGCCGCGGACATGTTGCCGTAGCGATGCACGTTGACGAACACCCGCTCCATCGGCACGCCGGAGCGCTTGGCCACCGCCTCGATGATGCGCAGGTTGGCCTGGTGCGGTATCACCAGGTCGATCCTGTCGGGCGTGACCCCGGCGCGTGACAGCACGTCGGCGCAGGCCTCGCCCATGCCGGTCACGGCCTTCTTGAAGATCTCCTGCCCCTCGAACTGCCACTCGGTCTTGCCGTAGCGACGGCCCTGGTTGGTGTACGCGCCGCCCATGCCGTGGATCCGCAGGATCTCGCGCGACTCGCCGTAGCAGCCGAGCTTCTCCAGCAGCAGTCCTTCCTCGCGGTCGGTTGCCTCGAGCACCACCGCGGCCGCGCCATCGCCGAACAGCACGGCGACGTTGCGGTCGGTCCAGTCCATGTAGGGCGAGATCAGCTCCGCGCCCACGACCAGCGCGCGCCGCGCCACCCCGGTGCGGATCATCGCGGTGGCGGTGGAGAGCCCATAGAGGAAGCTGGTGCAGGCGGTGTTGACGTCCATCGCCGCGCAGCCATTGGCGCCGATGCGGGCCTGAAGCCCCGACGCCTGGTTCGGCGCCTGGTCGTCAAAGCTGGTGGTGCCGAAGACGATCAGGTCGATGTCCTTGCCTGCGACGCCGGCGCAGGCCAGCGCCCGTTCCGCCGCGACGTAGCCCATTTCGCCCAGCGACACGTGCGAGATGCGGCGCTCGCGGATGCCGGTGCGCGTGGTGACCCACTCGTCGGTGGTGTCGAGAAAGGCGGTCAGCCCTTCGTTGGTCAGTACGGCCGGCGGCAGGCACTTGCCCCAGCCCGTGATCCCGGCATGGGGCACGGCGATTCCCTGTTCTTCTGGTTGCTGCGCCCGGAGAATACCCGGACACCGCCCGTTCCACGAGTCGGCCAGCCCGAGTCGTCGCCACGCACGGGTGAGTGCTGCCTCGGTATGGTCGCCGGACGCTTTTGGGGGGTGCCGCGATGTGGATGCCGCCGATCGAGCCCGAATGGGCCGGCAAGGTCGATTTCTACGAGCTGCTCTTCGGCACGTGGACGGTCTACGTGTTCCTGGTCTGGTTCTGGCAGAAGCTGCTCAAGACGCCCCTCGAAGAATGGCGCTACGCGATGATCGTGTTCCTCGGCGCCGGTGCGTTCTGGATCAACCACTACTTCCTGAAGGCCCCGGGCTGGCTCTGGTTGATCAACCTGTACACGGTGTTCTTCATCTACTGCTGGTGGCGGCTCGCCATACGCGGGCGCGACAAGTCGTTCCTCTGGAAGCTGCTGACGACGGCCAGTGCCTTCCTGTTCACGGTCGTGTTCATCGCGTTCGAGCAGCTGGCGCGCCGGGGCGTGGAGCGGTGGGGCATGCACGAGTTCTGCTGGATGGCGCTGTCCTATCTGGGTTTCGTCTGGCTGATCTGGTGGCGCGGCACTACCCGGGTGAAGGCGGCGCCGGTGTCGGTGCCGCTGTATCCGCAGGTGCCTTGGCGGGGAGATGGTGGCCTTCCGTAGCGTGTTTGCGCGTGTAGCACGTCAATAGCCCATCTTGAATTTATATTGACTCATAAATGCATCAATAGCTTTCGTATTCAGCCCTTCCAGTGCCTGACCTGATCGCCCTCGAGCTCGCCTGCCAGCGCCTGGTCGCCGCCACCCCGGGCGACGCCGCCCACGACCTCGCGCACTTCCAGCGCGTCGTGGCCTGTGCCCGGCGGTTGGCCCAGGCCGAGGGCGCGCGGCTGGAGATCGTGGTGCCGGCGGCCTGGCTGCACGACTGTGTGCCCGTTTCCAAGGACTCGCCGCAGCGCGCCCAGGGTTCACGGCTGTCAGCCGCCCGTGCGACCGAGTGGCTTGTCGAACAGGGGTGGCCAGCGCCGTGGATTCCCGACGTGGCACACGCCATCGAAGCCCACAGCTTCTCGGCCGGCATCCCGCCGCGTACGCCCGAAGCTCGTGTGGTCCAGGACGCCGATCGCCTCGACGCGCTCGGCGCCAACGGCCTGGCCCGGACCCTGATGCTGGCCGGCGCCTGGGGATCCGCCCTGTATGAACCCACCGACCCATTCTGCGAGCGCCGGGCGCCTGACGACCGCCGCTACGCCGTCGACCACCTGTTCGCCAAGCTGCTCAAGCTCGAGTCGACCATGCAGACCGCCGCCGGTCGCGCCGAGGCCGGGCGGCGCACCCAGTTCCTGCGGGCGTTCCTCGCGCAACTGGGCCAGGAGTTGCCGAGTCACGGTCCGGCCTGACCGTGGCGGGTCATAATGAAATCGTGCGGCAACGCGAAATCCTCATCTTTCTGCTGGCCGCCGCGCTCACGGGATGCGGCGGCGGCGGTGGGCGAGGCGCTGGTGGGGGTGCGACGCCGGCACCGCAGGCCACGGTGCCCGGGCCACCGACCATCGGCGTCGTATCGGCCGGCAGCGCCAGCGCAACCGTGGCGTTTTCTGCGTCGTCCTCGGACGGCGGGTCGCCGATCACCGGCTACACGGCAACCTGCACGGCGGCCGGCGCCGCCGCGCGCAGCAGCACCGGCGCGGGCAGCCCACTCGCGGTGTCCGGGTTGATCAATGGAACTGCCTACAGCTGCTCGGTCACGGCGAGCAACGCGGTGGGCGCGAGCGCGCCATCGGCGAGCGCGGGCGTCACGCCGATCGCCGCGGTTGCCACACCGAACATTCTGCTGATTCTCGCCGACGACTTCGGCGCTGAATCCTCCGTGTTGTATCCGAGCCTGGCCGGAACTTCCGGCCAGGTCGCCACGCCGAACCTCCAGTCGCTCGCCGCGGAGGGGATCGTCTTCGAGAACGCCTGGGTGGCGCCGGTCTGCTCGCCGACCCGCGCGGCCCTGCTCACGGGACGCTACGGCAATCGCACCGGCGTGACCGACGTCGGCGATGTGTTGCCGACGAGCATTACGTCACTGTTCACCTACGTTGCGCAGTCGAGTCCGCAGCGCTACCGCCAGGCAACCTTCGGCAAGTGGCACCTGGGCACGACGGCGCAGCATGTGCGCGACACCGGCGTAACGGAGTTCCGGGGTTTCCTCGGTGCCGCTATCGGCAACTACTTCAACTGGTCGGTGATCGATCAGGATGGAGTCTCGGTGCCGAGCACGACCTACTCGACGACGGCGCTGACGGATTTCGCCGTCGCGTTCATCCAGAACCAGCGCACGCAGGGGGGCGGTCAGCCGTGGTTCCTCTACCTGCCGTACAACGCCGCGCACGGCACGATCGGTGCCGACGGCGGTTTTCAGGTGCCGCCCGCTGCCCTTCACTCCGTGAGCCTTGGCGGCGCCCAGCCTGGTGCGATCGTCAATACGCTGCCGGTCTACAAGGCGATGGTCCAGGCCATGGACACGGAAATCGGCCGGCTGCTGACTGCCATCGGACCGCCGGGCTCGGCTGAACGCAACAACACCCTGGTCATCTTCATGGGCGACAACGGCACGCCCGCCAGCATGAAGGATGCGGGCGCCCGGGTGCGCGGGTCGAAGTCCAGCGTGTTCGAAGGCGGGGTGCGCGTGCCGCTGGTCGTGGCCGGGGCGGGCGTCACGCGCAGGGGCGTGCGGGATGCCAGTCTCATCACGGCGACTGACCTGTACGCCACGATTGCTCGCGTCGCCGGTGTCAACGTCACGCAGACGCAGGACAGCGTCAGCTTCGCGCCGTTGCTGACCGGCACTGCCGCCAGCGGCGGCCGGCAGTACTCGTTCACGGAGATCTGCGGACCGCCCAACAGCTACGCGATACGCGATGCACGCTACAAGCTGGGATTCTTCTCGGGTACGTGGGGCCTCTACGACCTGAGCGTCGATCCGCAGGAGACGAACAACCTGTATGGCGCGGCCGCCGCCGCGGCTGAGCGCGCGCGCCTCGAGGGGGCGCTCGAGACAATCCGGCAGAACTCGACGGCCGGCTGCTTCCAGTGACTCCCGGGCGCGGTCCTGCGTCGCTGCTCAGGCGCGGTCGAAGAAGTCGCGCGCAACCTGCGCCAGCTGCGCCGGTGCCGTGTCCAGCGCCGAACCGGGCAGGCTGGCCAGCTCCAGCACTTCGCCGCGCTGCACCAGCCGCGCCGTGTCGCGCGTCGCCGGTCCGAGGCGCTCGTTCAGCACGACGCCCAGCACCGGCTGGCTGACGCCGGGCAGTCGCTCGCGCGTGGGGTAGTTGAACACCGCGTTGAAGCCCCACCAGGAGCCGGCACCGGCGCGCATGATCTCGGTGAAGCGCATGAACATGCGCTCGCGTGACATGCCCGCCGCCACGGTGGCCAGCTCGCGCTGCCACACCTTGCTCAGGTAGTCAGGGTCCTCGAAGTACGGCCGAGGCTTGACGACCTCGGCGCGCAGCGTCTCGCGCTCCGCATCGCCGAACAGCGGTACGCCGATGAATACGATGCGGCGCACCAGTTCGGGCGCGCGCC
>JANPDV010000039.1:0-15125 GCA_031431655.1 Gammaproteobacteria bacterium
AGGGGCCGGTCGGTAGTTACGGCAAGTTGCGACGCCGCGAGGAACGCCTGCAGGCGAATGACCGTCTCGAGTTCTACCGCCCCCTGGCGGCGGATCCGAAGGACCACCGCCGACAGCGCGCGCAGGACCAGCGGCGCCGCAATGCGCCGCGCGCGCGTCCCTAGTTCAGCGTGCTTCCAGCCGCGACGGCCGGCGGTGCGACCGGGGAGGGGACGGAGGCCGGTGCGGCGCCCGGCGTCGGTGCGGCCGGTTCGGGAAAGCCCGCCTGCTCGAACCGCGCCACTTTTTCATCCGCGAAGAAGACTGTCAGGCGGCGCTGCTCGGCCTTCTTGAGGCGGCCAACCTTCAGGTAGTAAACGTAGTCCCAGCGGTCCGCATTGAACGCATCCGGCAACATCGGTGTGCCGAGCAGAAACCGAACCTGCGCGCGGGTCATTCCCGACTGCAGCTGGGAGATCTGCTTGTCATCGAGATAGTTGCCTTGCTGCACGGCAACGCGATAGACACAGCCCGAGAGCAGCCCGCCAGCGGCGAGCAGCACCAGCGGCAACAGGCGGACGACCAGACCGAGAGGGCGCCCACGCGAGCGAGGGCGGCGAGCGGGTGGTTGAGCTACGGATGCATGGACCATAATGGCGATATTCTACCGGACCTGAGGCGGTGCTCGTCGTGGAAGGCAACGAACTGCGCAAAGCGGGGCTGAAGGTCACCCTGCCACGCCTGAAGATCCTCGACATCCTGGAGGGCAGTGCTGCCCGTCACCTGTCTGCCGAGGACATCTACAAGCAGCTGGTGGAGTCGCGCGAGGACATCGGCCTCGCCACCGTGTACCGCGTGCTGACTCAGTTCGAGGCGGCTGGCCTGGTCAGCCGACGCCATTTCGAGAACGGCATGGCGGTATTCGAGCTGAACCAGGGCGCGCATCACGACCATATCCTGTGTCTGGACTGCGGCCGTGTAGAAGAGTTCGTGGATACGAGTATCGAGCAAAGACAGACCGAGGTCGCGAAGCGGTTGGGTTTCGAGATCAGTGACCACGCCCTGGTGATGTACGGTCACTGCCGCCGCCAGGACTGCCCTCACCATAAGCGTCCGGCATAGCCGGGCACACCCTGGACTGCGTGGACGATAGCCGCGCATCCCGCAACTAGCGGCGGTTGCGGCCTCCCGAAGCCGGCTTGCGGCCCACAAGTGCCGGGCGTGTCTCGGTCGGCGTCGCGGGGTTCAGCATCTCGGCCGCATGTTCCCGCGCCTTGTCCGTGACGGAGACTCCGCCGAGCATCCGGGCGACCTCCTCGACCCGTTCTTCGGTGCCGAGGGGGCGCACCTGGGTGCGGGTGCTGCGGCCATCCGTCAGCTTGGAAACGCGCAGGTGATGGGCGCCCTGGGCCGCAACCTGCGGCAGGTGTGTGACGCACAGGGCCTGGCCGCGCGCACCCACGGCAGCCAGTTCGCGACCCACGATTTCCGCGACGCCGCCGCCCACCCCCGCGTCGACCTCGTCGAAAACCATGCAGGTGCGGGTCCCGAACGCCCGGGACGGGCCGGCACCGCCGGGGTTGGTCGCTTCGACCGCGAGCGTGACCTGGACGGCCAGCGACAGGCGCGACAGCTCGCCGCCCGATGCCACGCGGCCGACCGGCATCGGCGGCTGGCCGGGATTCGCGGAAAAGCGGAACTCGATATCGTCGAGCCCGTTGGCCGTCGTGTCCTGTGCGCCTTCCAGGGCACGCGGCGTCAGGGTGACTTCAAAACGTCCACCGGCCATGCCGAGACGCTGCATGCGAGCGCTGACGAGCTCGCCGAGCCGGGCCGCTGCTGGCTTCCGGGCCGCGGTCAGGGTGTTTGCGGCACGTCGCCAGGCTACGGCCTGCGCGGCGAGCTGCGCGTTCTGTTCGCCCAGGTTCTCGCTCGCACGCTCCAGCGCCTGCAGGTCCGACTGCAACGTCGCTGCCCGTGCCGGCAGCTCGTCGGCAGGCACACGGTGCTTGCGGGCAGCGGCCTCGATCGCTGCCAGACGCTGCTCGACGACCTCCTGCCGATGCGGATCGATCTCCAACGACTCGAGATAGCGATTCAGCTCCTGCGCGGCGCCCGCAATCAGCGCAGCCGCGGCCTGCAGTTCGGCGGCAACGGGCTCAAGCTGAGCGTCGATGTTGGCCGCTGACCGCAACGGCGACGCGGCGCGACTCAGCAGCGCGTGGGCGTTTACTTCGGATTCGTATCCCAGGTCGAGCGCCGACCGTGCGGCCGCCGCGAGTTTCTCGCGGTGGCCGAGGCGGCTGCGTTCCTCGTGCAGCGCCCGTGTCTCTCCCACCTTCAGCGCCAGTCCTTCGAGCTCGCGATGCTGGAAGCGCAGCAGGTCGAGCCTCGCGTCCCGGTCCGCCGCCGCAGCCTCGAGCGCATCGCGGCGCGCCCGCGCCGCGCTGGCTTCGCGATGCAGCCGCGCCACCTCCGCCGCCGCCGCCTCCAGGCCGCCGAAGCCGTCCAGCAGCTCCCGCTGCGATGCCGCGCGTGCCAGGGTCTGAAACTCCATCTGGCCGTGGATCTCGACCAGTTGCGACCCGACTTCGCGCAGGATCTGCAGAGGCACAGGCTGGCCATTGAGGTAGCTGCGCGACTTGCCTTCCCGCGTCACCACCCTCCTGAGCACCAGTTCCGCATCGAACTCGATGCTCTGTTCCTCGAGTTGGTTACGCAGCCCTGCAGGCACCGCAGCCAGTTCGAACGAAGCGGCGACCTCGGCACGCTCCGCGCCATGCCGAATCACGTCAACGCCGGCTCTGCCGCCCACGGCCAGCTGCAGTGCGTCGATGAGAATCGACTTGCCAGCCCCCGTTTCGCCGGTCAACACCGTCAGGCCCTGATGCAGGTCGATCTCGATCTCGTCAATGATCGCGAGGTTGCGGATGTGCAGGTGGGTCAGCATGGCGGCTTGGCTCCGGCCCTCAGCGCGGCGCGTCGAAGCTGCGCCGGCCCCAGTGCAGCTTGGAGCGAAGCAGCCGGAAGTAGTCGTAGCCAGCGGGATGCAGCAGTGTGATGCGACGCGTGGACTGCTTCACCCGCAGGCGCCCGCCAGGCTCCAGTGTGCCCAGCACGCGCCCGTCGCAGGTGATTTCGGCACTGGTGTCGGGTCGATCAACCAGCCGCACTTCGATCGTCGACCGCGCTGACACCACAATCGGACGGTCTGACAGCGTGTGCGGACAGATAGGCGCGACGACCAGGACTTCCAGCTGCGGGTCGACGATCGGCCCGCCGCAAGACAAGGCGTACGCGGTCGAGCCCGTCGACGAAGCGACGACGAGCCCGTCGCCGCCATGGGTGTTGACGTAGCGGTCGTTGATCCAGGTCTCGAAGTCCACCAGATGCCCGGTCTGGTACTTCTGCATGACGACGTCATTGAGCGCCAGCCCATGGGCAATCGCGACCTGGCTTCCCGTACCCCGCTCGGGACCGTACAGCTCGGCGCTGAGCAGCGTCCGCTCGTCCGCCACGCAACGGCCATCGAGCGCGGCATCCACGCCATCGAACATGTCGTCGGGCATGACATCCGTCAGGAACCCGAGCCGTCCGCGATTGATGCCGAGCAAGGGCGTGCCACGCTCACTGACAAGCCCGGCGGCATAGAGCAGCGTGCCATCGCCGCCGATGGCGACAACGAGTTCGGCCCGTGCGGCGAGGGCATCCGGCGCCAGCCCCTCGACTTGCGCTCCATCGAAGCGATCGATCTCGTCCTCGAGCGCCAACGGTGTCACCTGCCGACGGCGGAGGTGCTCCGCCAGGGCGCCGGCACTCTCGGCAACGCGCGCGTCGGCAAACCGGGTAACCAGTGCGCAACTGCCAATGGCCTGCGTCATGCTGCTGCCAGCTCGCCGCCCGAGGCGGCCATGACGTCAACAGTAGATTGCGCGCGCATGCGGCGTTGTAGCACGAGGCCGAGCGGCCGGCCAACGCCACATTCAGAGCACCCTGGGGACAAATGCGGCGCTGGCTTGACGGCCCGGGCCGGGACTGCTTAATTGGCTCCAGCCGACGCATTCGAGGAACCGCATTCAGCCCACATGACCCAAAGCTACGACGACCTCCTGACCGATCGTGCCCAGCAGCTGCTGCGCGTGCTGGTGGGCAGCTATATCCGCGACGGCCAGCCGGTTGGCTCACGGGTGCTGTCGCGCGATTCGGGGCTGAGTCTGTCGTCCGCCACGATCCGCAACGTAATGTCGGATCTGGAAGAACTCGGCTTCGTCGCCTCTCCGCATACCTCGGCCGGGCGCATCCCGACCGATCGTGGTTACCGGTTCTTCGTCGATACCCTGCTTCGGCAGCAGGTAACCGCAGCGGATGACGTCGAAGAGGTGCGCAAGCAGTTCGAGCCTGGCGCCTACGAGTCGTCCAAGTCGCTCGTGGCGAGCGCGTCGGCGGTGCTGTCCAATGTCACGCGGCTCGCCGGGGTCGTGACGATTCCGCTGGTTCCCGTAGCCGCCATTTCACAGATCGAGTTCGTTGGCCTGTCGGAGCATCGGGTGCTCGTGGTCATCGTCTTCAATGACCGCGAAGTACAGAACCGCATCATCCAGACCACCCGCCACTACAGCGGCGATGAACTGCGGCGTGCGTCCAACTACCTGAACGAGCACATGCGTGGACGGCCGCTCTCCGAGGTCCGCGCCGAGATTGTGTTGCAGTTGCAGGAAGCCCGTGAGCGGATGAATGAGATGATGGTCGGGACGATCGAGCTCGCCCAGCAGGGTCTGCCGCCAGAGAGCATGGCAACCGGCGCACTGGAGTACGTGATCGCCGGGGAAACGAACCTGATGGGCGCGGCGCACCTGACCAGCGTCGAGAAGCTCAAGCGGCTGTTCGAGGCGTTCAATGAGCGGCGCGACTTCCTGCACTTGCTGGATCAGTCACTGCACGCAGACGGCGTCCAGATCTTCATCGGCCACGAGTCCGGCTTTCAGGTACTCGACGATTGCAGCGTCGTGACGGCCCCCTATCGCGGCGATGACGGTGTGGTGGGGGTGCTCGGAGTCATCGGCCCGACGCGAATGGCCTACGAACGGGTCATTCCCATCGTCGATATCACGGCGCGCCTGCTCGGCTCGGCCTTGAATTCCCACCGCTAGTCCCCATCTCGCGCGCGGGCGCGGTTCGAAAATACTCAAGTCGATTCTTGGGTAACTCCCTAATTAATTGATTTTTATGGAAATAGTGAAATGGTCAACCCGTCTGAGAAAGGCGCGACAGCTCGGCCTGCTGACAGCCCCGACAGCCCGCCGTTCCATGCAGAGACCACGACGCTGATGCCGGAGACAGCGAGCGCCCTGGTAGAAATCGAGGAGCTCCGCGTCAAGCTGGCAGCCGCCGAAGAGCGCTCGAAGAATCATTGGGATCAGTACCTCCGTGCCGTGGCGGAGCTCGAGAACGTGCGCAAGCGCGCCGCGCGCGACATCGAACAGGCGAACCGATTTGGCCTCGAGAAGTTCGCAAGTGTACTGGTGCCTGTGAAGGACAGCCTCGACCTCGCCATTGCGAGCGCCGCGCACGCCGACGCGGCAGCGCTGGCCGAGGGGCAGATTGCCACCCAGCGCCTGCTCGCCAAGGCCTTCGAGCGCATTGGGATCGTCGAAATCGACCCGCGCGGGCAGCCGTTCGACGCCAACCTGCATGAGGCCATAGCGATGCAGGAATCGAGCACGGCTGAGCCCGACTCGGTACTGGCCGTAGTCCAGCTCGGCTACCAGTTGAATGGCCGGCTGCTGCGGCCGGCACGCGTGCTGGTGGCAAAGGCACCGGCTTGATTTTCTTCTGAACTTCCCCACCTAACGAGCATTACGGGCGTACTTCGCCCCCTCAGCACTATCCGGAGCACCGTCATGGGCAAAGTCATCGGCATCGACCTGGGCACAACCAATTCCTGCGTTGCGATCATGGAGGGCGGCAAGCCGCGCGTGGTCGAGAACAGCGAGGGAGATCGCACTACGCCATCCATCGTCGCCTTCACCAAGGACGACGAGGTCCTGGTCGGACAATCCGCCAAGCGCCAGGCTGTCACCAATTCGCAGAACACGCTCTATGCCGTCAAGCGCCTGATCGGACGGCGTTTCGACGAGCAGATCGTCCAGAAGGACATCGGCATGGTGCCGTACAAGATCCTGAAGGCCGACAACGGCGATGCATGGGTCGAGGCGCAGGGCAAGAAGATGGCGCCGCCCGAAGTGTCGGCTCGCGTGCTGATGAAGATGAAGAAGACGGCGGAGGACTTCCTTGGCGAGGAGGTCACCGACGCCGTGATCACGGTGCCCGCGTATTTCAACGACTCGCAGCGCCAGGCCACCAAGGATGCCGGTCGAATCGCCGGCCTGAACGTCAAGCGCATCATCAATGAACCCACCGCGGCTGCGCTGGCCTACGGCCTCGACAAGGCCGGTGGCGATCGCAAGATCGCGGTGTATGACCTCGGCGGCGGCACTTTCGACGTGTCGGTCATCGAGATCGCCGAAGTCGACGGCGAGCGACAGTTCGAAGTGCTGTCGACCAACGGCGATACGTTCCTGGGGGGCGAGGATTTCGACCTGGCCGTCATTCATTTCCTCGCGGATTCGTTCGCCAAGGAGTCCGGTGTCGATGTGCGCAAGGATCCGCTGGCGATGCAGCGCCTGAAGGAAGCCGCCGAAAAGGCCAAGGTCGAGCTTTCTACCAGCCAACAGACCGACGTGAATCTGCCGTACATCACGGCGGATGCCTCGGGCCCGAAGCATCTGAACGTCAAGCTGACCCGCGCCAAGCTCGAGTCGCTGGTGGAAGAGCTCGTCAAGCGCACCATCGAGCCGTGTCGCATCGCACTCAAGGATGCCGGGCTTTCGGCTGACCAGGTGTCGGAAGTCATCCTGGTCGGCGGCCAGACGCGCATGCCGATGGTCCAGAAGTACGTCAAGGACTTCTTCGGCAAGGAGCCTCGCAAGGACGTCAACCCCGATGAAGCAGTGGCCGTGGGTGCTGCTATCCAGGGCGGCGTGCTCGCCGGCGAGGTCAAGGACGTGCTGTTGCTGGACGTGACGCCGCTGTCGCTCGGCATCGAGACACTCGGCAGCATCATGACCAAGCTGATCGAGAAGAACACCACCATCCCGACCAAGGCCTCGCAGGTGTTCTCGACGGCCGACGACAACCAGACCGCGGTCACGATCCACGTCCTGCAGGGCGAGCGCGACCGGGCGGTCGACAACAAGTCGCTCGGCAAGTTCGACCTGGCAGAAATCCCGCCGGCGCCGCGCGGCATGCCGCAGGTCGAAGTGACGTTCGACATCGACGCCAACGGCATCCTGAACGTTTCCGCAAAGGACAAGGCCAGCGGCAAGGAGCAGAAGATCGTCATCAAGGCGAGCTCCGGGCTCACGGAAGAGGAGATCAAGCGAATGGTGCGCGATGCCGAGGCGCATGCCGATGAGGATCGCAAGTTCCGCGCGCTCGCCGAGACCCGCAACAAGGCCGACGCCATGATCCACAGCGTCGACAAGATGCTGAAGGAGCTCGGCGACAAGGTTGCCGCGGGCGACCGCGCCAAGGTCGAGTCGGCGCTGTCCGACCTCAAGGGTGTGGCACGCGGCGACGACAAGGACCAGATCGAGAAGAAGCTCGAAGCGCTGGCTCAGGCTTCCTCCGGAATCGCACAACAGGCTTATGCACAGAACAGCGGGCAGGGCGCAGACGCGCCCGGTTCGGCGGGTCCTGAGGCCGGTGGCGGCGCGGATGGCAAGGCCGGCTCGGGCAAGGACGACAATGTCGTCGATGCCGAGTTCGAGGAAGTGAAGGACAAGGGCCGCAAGGCATCCTGATCGACGTCCGCGATCACTCATGGCGAAGCGCGACTTCTACAAGGTGCTTGGCGTGGCGAAGAACGCCACCGAGGCTGACATCAAGGCCGCGTACCGTCGGCTCGCCATGAAGTTCCATCCGGACCGCAATCCGGACGACAAGGACTCCGAGGGGAAATTCAAGGAAGCGAAGGAGGCCTATGAAGTCCTGAGCGATGCCCGGAAGCGCGCTGTCTACGATCAGCACGGTCACGCCGGAGTCGACGCCGCGCGCCAGGGCGGCATGAATCCAGGCGCTGCCGGCGGACAGGACTTCGGCGATATCTTCGGCGAGGTCTTCGGCGATATCTTCGGCGGGGGCCGGCGCGGCGGGCGTTCACAGGTGTTTCGTGGTGCCGATCTGCGCTACGAACTGGCGCTGGACTTGCGCGACGCGGTGTTCGGTACCAGTGTCGAGATCGAGGTTCCCAAGCTCTCTGAATGCGAGACCTGCCACGGCAGTGGTGCCGCCAAGGGCTCCTCGCCCACGACCTGCGACACCTGCGGAGGTGCGGGCCAGGTGCGGATCTCCCAGGGCTTCTTTCAGCTGCAGCAGACCTGCCCGCGTTGTCGTGGCAGCGGGCAGATCGTCAAGAATCCATGCGACACCTGTCTCGGCCAGGGGCGTATCCGGCGGACCAAGAAGCTCGCGGTAAAAGTACCGGCGGGCGTTGGGTCCGGCGACCGCATCCGCCTTGGCGGCGAGGGCGAAGCCGGGCGCAACGGCGGCCCTCCAGGCGATCTGTATGTCGAGATCGCCGTTCGTGACCACCCGATCTTCGAGCGCGATGGCGATCACCTGTCCTGCGAAGTGCCGATAGGCTTTGCCACGGCCGTGCTGGGCGGTGCGGTGGAAGTCCCGACGCTCGAGGGCAAGGTCTCGCTGAAGATCCCGCCCGAGACCCAGTCGGGGCGCGTATTCCGGCTGCGGGAGAAAGGTGTGAAGCCCGTGCGCGGCGGCGCGCGCGGCGACCTCTTCTGCCGCGTCGTGCTGGAAACACCTGTCAACCTCTCGCCGGAACAGCGGGACGCCTTGCGTCGCTTCGACGAGTCCATACGCAAGGACGGTAGCCGTCACTCGCCGCGCGAAGAGGGCTTCTTCGACGGTGTGCGGCGTTTCTTTTCGGGGTCGCCATGAACACGCAGGCGCGGGTCATTCGCTGGGTGATGGTAGGGGCGGCCGGTCGAATGGGTCGTCAGCTGATCAACTGCGCGCGCGACAACCCGGCGCTGCGGCTGGTGGGGGCAGTGGATCGCGTGGGCAGCGACGCGCTGGGTTTCGACGCCGGTGAGTTTGCCGGCGGCACTTCGTTGGGGGTCAGCATCAGCAGCGATCTCCAGGCCGCACTCGCCGGTGCCGACCTGGCAATCGACTTTTCCGACGCGGCGGCGGTCACCGCCAATCTGCAGGCCTGCGAAGCGCGCGGGGTCGCGGTGCTCATCGGCACGACCGGCCTGCCGGTTTCCGTCGAGGACCGGGCTCGTACTGCCGCGCAAGGCATTCCGTTGATGATCGCGGCCAACACCAGTCTTGGGGTTACGGTGCTGGCTGCGCTGGTGGAGGCGGTGGCACGCGCGTTACCGCGCGAGTTCGACATCGAAATCGTGGAGGCCCATCACCGCCTCAAGAAGGATGCCCCCTCGGGTACGGCCCTGGCGCTGGGGCGTGCCGCCGCGGCGGGCCTTGGCCGAGAACTCGCAGACATCGCTGCAAGGCCGCGCGATGGACTCGCGCCCCGGCGTGAGGGTGAGATCGGATTTGCAGTGGTGCGCGGCGGCGATATCGTGGGCGACCATTCGGTGCTGTTCGCGGGCCCCGCCGAACGCTTGACGCTCTCACACCAGGCGACCGATCGCGCGGTGTTCGCACGGGGTGCCCTCAGGGCGGGCGAATGGCTCGCCTCCCAGC
Organism: Gammaproteobacteria bacterium; assembly: GCA_031431655.1. Taxonomy (GTDB): domain Bacteria; phylum Pseudomonadota; class Gammaproteobacteria; order Steroidobacterales; family Steroidobacteraceae; genus UBA964. The sequence goes on from JANPDV010000039.1 coordinate 9,769, forward strand.
CGGCCGGGCGCTACTCGATGGCCGATTTTCTGAATGTAAAACAGTATCTTGCGAGCTGATCCGCAGTGTTTTGTGGCAATGCACAATCGATCTCCTCGGATGCTCTTTATGGCTGAATCCGCAGGGTTTTACGTGGACACGCCCCGGTGACGGCTCGTAAGATTTGCTTCTAATCCGATACCCGGGTTAGTCCGTGCAAGGCGGGAGGTTGTTCGTAGGAACGCCTCCCGCTTTGTTCATCTGAAGCTCGCGTTCGCCGCAATGCGCCGCGCGTCGCCCAGCGTCGATCGGGGAACGGTGCCATTCCGTCGGGCGGCCCCCCGGACGGCTTGAGTCCTGAATGCGGGCTTTAGGGGAAACGAGTTTGAGCTCACCGGCGGTCCTTGCGCTTGCGGACGGCACAGTCTTCCGCGGCCAATCAATCGGCGCACCCGGCAATACCACCGGCGAAGTCGTGTTCAACACCGCGCTCACGGGCTATCAGGAAATACTTTCCGACCCGTCGTACGCGCGGCAGATCGTCACTCTCACCTACCCGCACATTGGCAACACCGGGACAACACCCGAGGATCTCGAATCATCGCAGTTGTATGCGGCCGGGCTGATCATCCGCGACCTGCCGCTGCGTGCGAGCAACTGGCGCATGACAGAGACGCTCGACGAGTTCCTGCGGCGCGGCAGGATGGTGGCGATGGCAGGCATCGACACGCGGCGTCTGACGCGCCTGCTGCGTGAAAAGGGTGCCCAGGCCGGCTGCATCATGACTGGCGACAAGGCCGACGCAACCGTCGCCGTCCGCGCTGCGCAGTCTTTCCCTGGTCTCAAGGGAATGGATCTCGCCAAGGTCGTCAGCACGCGCGAGCGGTACCAATGGAACGACGGCACGTCGTTCGAGACCACCACGCGCGCCACTCTGCGGGCTCACCAGCGCATGCACGTCGTCGCTTACGACTACGGCATCAAGCGCAACATCCTCCGGCTGCTTTCCGATCAGGGCTGCCGGGTCACGGTCGTACCTGCCAAGACTCCCGCGGAGGAAGTCCTGGCACTGGATCCGGATGGCGTCTTCCTGTCGAACGGCCCCGGCGATCCGGAGCCGTGCGATTACGCAATCGCCGCAATCCGGACGCTGCTCGAGACAGAAACCCCGATCTTCGGAATCTGCCTTGGCCACCAGTTACTCGCGCTCGCCAGCGGTGCCCAGACGGTCAAGATGAAGTTCGGCCATCACGGCGCAAATCATCCCGTGCAGGACATGGATTCCGGGCGCGTGCTGATCACCTCGCAGAATCATGGCTTCGCGGTCGACGAGGCGACTCTCCCACTGGTGCTGCGGCCAACACATCGCTCGCTGTTCGATGGTTCGTTGCAGGGCATCGCCCGTACCGATCGGCCGGCTTTCAGCTTCCAGGGCCACCCTGAAGCGAGCCCGGGTCCCGGGGACGTCAAGCCGCTGTTCGAGCGCTTCTCCCATCTGATGGTGCGGCGGCTTGCGCAGCGCTGGAAACGCGGCGGCAGCAGCGCCGCAACGGCGCGCTGAGTCAAACGGGAGCCAGCATGCCGAAACGCACCGACATCGAGACCATCCTGATCATCGGCGCTGGTCCCATCGTGATCGGCCAGGCCTGCGAGTTCGACTACTCCGGCGCCCAGGCCTGCAAGGCCCTGCGCGAGGAGGGCTACCGGGTCGTGCTGGTCAATTCGAACCCCGCCACGATCATGACCGACCCGGGCACAGCGGACGCCGTGTACATCGAGCCGGTCAACTGGCGCACCGTCGCCCGCATCATCGAGAAGGAGCGGCCAGATGCACTGCTGCCCACGATGGGGGGCCAGACTGCGCTGAACACCGCGCTCGACCTCGTGCGCGAGGGCGTGCTCGAGCGCTTCGGCGTCGAAATGATCGGCGCCTCGCGCGAAGCGATCGACATGGCAGAGGACCGCGAGCTGTTCCGCAACGCCATGCGCGACATCGGGCTGGCTTCACCGCGCGCGGGAATCGCCCGCAGTCTCGAGGAAGCCCTCGGTCTGCAGACCTCGCTGGGATTCCCCTGCGTGATCCGCCCGTCGTTCACGCTGGGCGGCTCCGGCGGCGGCATCGCCTACAATCGCGAAGAGTTCGAGGCCATCGTGTCGCGGGCTCTCGACGCCTCACCGACCCACGAAACGCTGGTCGAGGAATCGGTGCTTGGCTGGAAGGAGTTCGAGATGGAGGTCGTGCGCGATCGCGCCGACAACTGCATCATCGTGTGCTCCATCGAGAACCTCGACCCGATGGGTGTTCATACCGGTGATTCGATCACCGTTGCGCCTGCGCAGACTCTCACGGACAAGGAATACCAGCGCATGCGCGACGCATCGATCGCGGTGTTGCGCAAGATCGGTGTCGATACCGGCGGTTCCAACGTGCAGTTCGCCATCAACCCGGACGACGGCCGGCTGCTCGTCATCGAAATGAATCCGCGCGTCTCGCGATCATCTGCCCTGGCATCGAAGGCCACCGGCTTCCCGATAGCGAAGGTCGCGGCGAAGCTCGCCGTTGGTTACACGCTGGATGAGCTGCGCAACGAGATCACTGGCGGTGCGACGCCGGCATCTTTCGAGCCGTCGATCGATTACGTCGTCACCAAGATCCCTCGATTCACTTTCGAGAAGTTCCGCCAGGCCAACGACCGGCTGACCACGCAGATGAAGTCTGTCGGCGAGGTGATGGCGATGGGTCGCACCTTCCAGGAGTCGCTGCAGAAAGCATTGCGCGGCCTGGAGACCGGGCTGGACGGGCTGGGGGAAGTCGTCGCGCTGCCGTTCAACGATAATACGGCGACACGCGTCGCACACGAGCTGCGCTCGCCGGGACCCGATCGGCTGCTCTACGTGGCCGACGCGTTTCGGGCCGGCTGGAGCCTCGATCGCATCCAGTCGCTCTCGTACATCGACCCATGGTTCCTCGCGCAGATCGAAGACCTCGTGGCTGAGGAGCGGGTGGTGCAGAACGCCGGCCTCGCCGCGCTGGATGCCGACCGGATGCGCGCACTCAAGCGCAAGGGGTTCTCCGACAGCCGGCTAGCGCGACTCTGTGCAACCACCGAGGCCAACCTGCGGGCACGCCGCCACAAGCTCGGTGTGCGGCCCGTGTACAAGCGCGTCGATACCTGTGCCGGCGAGTTCGCGACTTCCACGGCGTACCTCTACTCCACCTACGAGGAAGAGTGCGAAGCCGCGCCGACGTCGCGCTCAAAGATCATGATTCTCGGCGGTGGGCCCAACCGCATTGGCCAGGGCATCGAGTTCGACTATTGCTGCGTGCACGCGGCGCTCGCGCTGCGGGAGGACGGGTTCGAGACCATCATGGTCAACTGCAACCCGGAAACGGTCTCCACCGACTACGACACGTCCGACCGTCTGTACTTCGAACCGCTGACTCTGGAGGATGTTCTCGAGGTCATCGAACGCGAGAAGCCGGAGGGCGTCATCGTGCAGTACGGCGGCCAGACGCCACTGAAGCTGTGCCGTGCCCTCGAGGAAGCCGGCGCGCCGATCATCGGCACCAGCCCCGACTCCATCGACATCGCCGAGGATCGTGAGCGCTTCCAGAAGCTGGTGCGAGATCTTGGGCTGCGCCAGCCATCCAATGCCACCGCGCGCACCGAGGCCCAGGCGCTCCTGCTGGCGCGTGAGGTGGGCTTCCCGCTCGTCGTGCGTCCGTCATACGTACTTGGCGGTCGGGCAATGGAAATCGTCTTCAACGAGGACGACCTGAAGACCTATATGACCGATGCGGTCAAGGTTTCGAATGAGAGCCCGGTGCTGCTGGATCGCTTCCTCGATGACGCGATCGAAGTCGATGTCGATGCTGTCTGCGACGGGCGCAACGTCTACATCGGCGGCATCATGGAGCACGTCGAGCAGGCCGGCGTGCACTCGGGAGACTCCGGCTGCTGCCTGCCGCCTAACAGCCTGTCGCAGGAGATCCAGGAGCAACTTCGCGTTCAGACGCGCAAGCTGGCGCTCGCGCTGAACGTCATAGGGTTGATGAACATCCAGTTCGCTATCCAGAACGGCCTGATCTTCGTGCTCGAGGTGAATCCGCGCGCGTCACGCACCGCGCCGTTCGTGTCCAAGGCAACCGGCGTACCCCTGGCCAAGGTTGGCGCGCGCGTGATGACGGGCCGGACGCTGGCAGAACTCGGGGTGCTGGAGTCGCGGACGCCACCGTACTTTTCGGTCAAGGAGGCGGTATTCCCGTTCGTCAAGTTCCCGGAGGCCGATCCCATTCTCGGTCCGGAAATGAAGTCCACCGGCGAGGTCATGGGTACGGGACGCAGCTTCGGCGAGGCCTACGCAAAGGCTCAGAGCGCTTCGGGTGTGACACTGCCACGCTCCGGCCGCGCCTTCATCAGCGTCAAGGAGCGTGACAAGCCGGCGGCTGTCGAACTGGCCCGCAAGCTGCTCGACCGCGGTTTCGACATCGTCGCCACCGATGGGACGGCCAACGCGATCAGCGCGGCCGGCATTGCCGTCCAGCGCGTCAACAAGGTGCGCGACGGGCGCCCGCATAGCGTCGACATGATCAAGAATGACGATATCGTGCTCATCGTGAACACGACCGCGGGCAAGCAGGCCGTGCGCGAGTCGCACTCGATCCGGCGCGAGGCCGTGCAGCGCCGGGTCACGTACTACACGACGCTGGCGGCGGGCCTCGCGACGTGCGATGCGCTGGACTCGCTTGACCAGGTGGACGTCAACCGGCTGCAGGATCTGCACGGAGAAATCCCGCCATGAAACGCAACCCCATGACGCAGCGCGGCGCGGAGCAGCTGCGTGCGGAGCTCAAGAGGCTTAAGTCGGAGGACCGCCCCCGGGTCATCAAGGCAATCGCCGAGGCCCGCAGCCATGGCGATCTGTCGGAAAATGCGGAGTATCACGCCGCGCGCGAACAGCAGGGTTTCATCGAGGGCCGGATCGGCGAGATCGAAGCCAAGCTCTCGGCGGCCGAAATCATCGACGTAACCACGCTGCCAGCTGCGGGTCGGGTGGTGTTCGGCAGCACGGTAGAGCTGGAGGCCGAGGCTGACGGCTCGCGCGTCACCTGGCAGATCGTTGGCGAGGACGAAGCGGACATCAAGGCCGCGCGCATCGCGATCACATCGCCGATCGCTCGTGCGCTGGTCGGCAAGAGCGAGGGCGATGTCGTACAGGTCACGACGCCGGGCGGTTCGCGCTCGTTCGAGATCGTCCGGGTGAGATACGAGTAGCTCGGCCGGGCCGCAAGCCCGGGCGGCGCGGCCGGACCCGGAGCCCCCGGCCAGACTCCAGGGTCGGCGGGGCTCAGCCTGAATCAGGGATGGTCATGCGCG